>DATNDS010000193.1:0-28459 GCA_035553215.1 Gemmatimonadaceae bacterium | reverse complement strand
CATGATGCCGGAGATGGACGGCTTCGAATTCCTCGACGGACTGCGATCCCATCCGCCCGACGCCGCGCCGGCCGTCGTGGTGATCACCGCCAAGGATCTCACGGATGACGACCGCCGGCGGCTCAAGGGCGGCGTTGCGCGGGTCGTGCAGAAGGGACCACGCAGTCGCGAAGAGCTCGTGGCCGAAGTGAAGCATGTCGTCTCCCTTGTTCCGGGGCGGGGCGCATGACCGAACGCGCACAGGCCGAGGCCTTCCAGCCGGGCGCCATGCGATCCGCGCTGCTGCGGCTCAGCACGCGAATCGCCGAATCGCTCGATGAGGAGAGCATCTGCCTCGATGTGGTCGAGGGTCTCCTGCACCCGGTGTTCGGATTCGATGGCGCGGGGATCTATCTGGCGGGCAGCGAGACGTTCGAGCCGGCGCTGAAGGCCAGCGCTGGCCGGTTCGGCGCCGACCCCACGCAGACATCGGAACTGCGCATGCCGTTGCGCGCTGGTCAGAGCGCGATCGGCGAGCTGGTCGTGCAGCACGACCGGAGCGGGGCCTTCAGTCAGGGTGATCTCGAGATTCTGGCGGCGGCCGCGACGCAGGCGAGCACCGCGATCGGTCGCGTGCGCCTGCTTGCCGCCGAACGTCGTCGCACATCCGAGCAGCGCGCGCTCCTCGATACGCTCGCGGACCTGTCAAGCGAGCTGCAACTCGACACACTGCTCGAAGCGGTGCTCCATCGCGCCGTGGCGCTCCTTGGGGTCACGGGCGGCGAGCTTGCCGTGTACGACGAGGATCTCGACGAACTGGTGATCGTCGCCGCGCAGGGCATCGGCAGGGCATCAATCGGGACGCGCATGCGCCGCGGCGAAGGTGGAATGGGTCATGTCGCCACCTCGCACGAGCCGCTCATCATCCCCAACTACCAGCAATGGGCAGGGCGTTCGGACCAGTACACGCACAGCACGGTGCAGGCCGTTGCCGTCGTGCCGCTGCTGGTTGGTGCACGGCTGGTGGGCGCCATCGCCGCCGTGCACTCGGATCCGACCCGGAAGCTGGGAGAAGGGGACCTTCGCCTGCTCAATCTGTTCGCCGCGCAGGCGGCGATAGCCATCGAGAATGCGCGCCTCTACTCGGCCGAGCGCGATCGCGCCACCGAGCAACAGGCCTTGCTGGATACGCTCGCGGATCTGTCGGGAGAGCTGGAACTGTCGCGGGTGCTCGAGGCCGTGCTGGAGCGGGCGACGACGCTGCTCGACGTGACGGGAGGAGAGCTCGCGATCTACGAGGAGTCCACGAAAGAGCTGGTCATCCTCGCGAGCAATTTGCCGGTGAGTGCGGTTGGTACCCGGATGCGGATCGGTGAGGGCGCCATGGGGCACGTGGCCGAAACGCAGACGCCAATGGTCATCCCGCGCTATCAGGAATGGGAAGGTCGCTCGAATCGCTACACCGAAAGCACGATCCAGGCGGTCATGGCGGCGCCGCTCCTCATCGGCAACCGGCTCGTGGGAGCCATTGCCAGCGTGCATTCCGATCCGACACGACACTTTGGAGATCGCGAGCTGCGCCGGCTCACGATGTTCGCGCCGCAGGCCGCCATTGCGATTGAAAATGCAAGGCTCTTCACGGCCGAACATCGCCGCGCCGAGGAACAGGTGGCCCTGCTGGATACGCTGACCGATCTGGCGGGGGAGCTGGAACTCTCCAAGGCACTCCAGCGGGTGTTGGGGCGAGCGGTGTCACTCCTGGGCGTGACGGGCGGCGAGCTCGCGACCTGGGATGAGTCGCGACAGGAACTGGTCGTGGTCGCGAGCCAGAACATGGGGACGAGCGCTGTGGGTGCGCGCATGGCCGTTGGCGAGGGCGCCATGGGGCACGTGGCCCAGACGCACGCGCCGCTCATCATTCCCAGCTATCAGGAGTGGGCGGGTCGTTCCGATCAGTACGCGCACAGCTCCGTACAGGCCGTGATGGCCGCGCCGCTCCTCATTGGCACGCGGCTCGTCGGCGTCATTGCCAGTGTGCATTCGGATCCCGCCCGGATCTTCGGTCCGGAAGATCTTCGGCTGCTGCAGCTCTTCGCGCCGCAAGCGGCCATCGCGATTGAGAACGCACGGCTGTTCGCCGCATCGCAGCGGTACTTTGAAGCGCTCGTGCGCAACAATCCTGTCGCCATTGTCAATCTCGACTTGAAGGACACGATCACATCCTGCAATCCGGCGTTCGAGAAACTGTTCGGCTATGCGGAGGCGGACGTGATCGGCCGGAATCTCGACGAGCTGCTGACCACCGCGGAGACGCTCGAGGAAGCGCGCGCGTACACCAGGGAGGCAACGGCCGGACGGAATTCCACCGGCATCGGACGGAGACGGTGCCAGGACGGGAGGCTCGTGGAGGTGGAGATTTCGTCCATTCCCGTCATGGTGGCGGGTGAACGGGTGGGGATGATGGCGCTCTACCACGACATCACCGAGCTGCTCACGGCACGTCACGAGGCGGAGGCGGCCAATTCGGCCAAGAGCCAGTTCCTGGCGAGCATGAGTCACGAGCTGCGCACGCCGCTCAACGCCATCATCGGCTACAGCGAGATGCTCGAGGAGGAAGCGGAAGAGCGCGGTCACGTCGATTACGTGCCCGACCTGCAGAAGGTACGGGCGGCCGGCCGGCACCTGCTCGCGCTCATCAATGACGTGCTCGATCTGTCCAAGATCGAGGCGGGCAAGCTCGAGCTCTTCATCGAATCCTTCGACCTCTGCGCCGCCGTGGGGGATGTCGCGACCACGATCCGGCCGCTCGTCGAGAAGAACGGGAACAGGCTGGTCATTGAGACCCCCGCCGACCTTGGCGAGATGCGTTCCGATCTCACGCGCGTGCGACAGATTCTGCTGAACTTGCTCTCCAATGCGTGCAAGTTCACCGAGAAGGGAACCATCACGCTCGCGGTCGCACACCGGAGTGGCGACGTCGAGTTCCGCGTCAGCGACTCCGGCATTGGCATGACGCCGGATCAGTTGAGCCGGCTCTTCCAGGCCTTCGCACAGGCCGAAGCCTCGACGAGCAAGAAGTACGGCGGCACGGGACTCGGGCTCGCGATCACCCGGCGATTCTGCGAGTTGATGGGCGGCACGGTGTCCGTGACCAGCGAGCCCGGGCGCGGCTCCACCTTCCTGGTGCGGCTGCCCGCCAACGCGGGCGAGCAGGCGGAGAGTCTTGCGTCCGAGAGGAATGGCGCGAAGTCCGGACTGGTGCTCGTCATTGACGACGATCCCGCGGTTCGCGCGATCACCCGGCGCGTGCTCTCGCGCGAGGGGTACGACGTCGTGGAAGCGGCCGATGGCGAGACCGGACTGCGGCTCGCGAAGGAACTCCACCCGCATCTCATCACGCTCGACATCCTCATGCCGGGCATGGATGGCTGGGCGGTGCTTGCAGCGCTCAAGGCGGATCCTGCTCTCGCCGCGACACCGGTGATTCTCCAGACGATAGTCGAGGACCGCAATCTGGGCTTCGCGCTCGGCGCGTCGGAATACCTCACGAAACCCATTGAACGCAAACGGCTCGCCGCTCTCGTCAAGCGCTACGTACCCAGCGCCAGTGCAGGAGGCGTGCTCGTGGTGGAAGACGATCGGCAGACGCGGACGCTGCTGCAGCGGACGCTCACCAAGGCTGGCTGGACCGTGACCGAAGCCGAGAACGGACGTGTGGCGCTGGATCGGATTACGGAGTCGCGTCCCGCGCTCGTGCTGCTGGATCTCATGATGCCGGAGATGGACGGATTCGAATTTCTTGACGCGCTGCGTCGTGATGAGGTGTGTCGGGGCATTCCTGTCGTCGTCATCACGGCGAAAACGGTGACCGCGGAAGACCGGCGCCGGCTGAGCGGCGGCGTGGAGCGCGTACTGCACAAGCACGTGCTGGACGCGGACGCGCTGCTCACCGAAGTGCGAGCGGTGGTGGCAGCGCAATGAAGCGGAAATCCCCGTCGCGCGCGGCGCATCGCCAGGCAGCGCTGCTCCGGTTGTCCGCCGAGATCGCGGCCGCGCCCAACGAGGCAGAGATCTGTCGCGCCGTGGTGAACGGGCTGCGCGACCCCGCGCTCGGCTATGTGTTCCTCGGCCTGTTCCTGCTCGATGAGGCCACCGGCGACCGCGTGCTCAAGGCGAGCGTGGGATGGCCCGATGTGCCGTTGGACTGGCGCGTGCATCCCGGCCAGGGATTGAGCGAGCGCCCGCTGCACGACGGGAAGCTGCGCTATACGCCGGATGTCACGCGCGAGGCGGGATATCTGCCCAGTCTGAACAGCGGCTCGGAGGTGGACGTGCCGCTGGGATTCGGCAACAAGATGTTCGGCGTGCTCGTGGTGGAGAGCAGCGAGCCCGACGCGTTTTCCGACAACGACTTCGAAATCCTCACGGCGGCCGCCACGCAGGCGAGCATCGCCATTGACCGCGAACGGTCATTGATCGCGGAGCGGCGGCGGGCGAACGAGCAGCAGGCGCTGCTCGACACGCTCGCGGATCTCTCGGGCGAACTGGAGCTGGGCAAGCTGCTCACGAGCGTGCTGGGCCGCGCCGTCACGCTGCTGGGTGTGAGCGGCGGCGAGCTGGCCATCTACGACGAGAGCCGGCAGGAGCTGGAGATCGTGGCGAGTCTCAACATTGGCGTGGATTCCACCGGCGCGCGATTGTCGCTCGGGGAAGGCGCGATGGGACACGTGGCGGTCACGCGCGAGCCGGTGCGCATTGACGAGTACCAGAAGTGGCTGGGCTGCTCCGCCAAGTACTCCGGCGTGGAGGTGCACTCGGTCATGGCGGCGCCGCTGCTCATCGGCCACCGGCTGGTGGGCGCGTTCGCCTGCGTGCACGACGATCCCGCGCGGAAGTTCCAGCCGGATGATCTCCGCCTGCTGAATCTCTTCGCGCCGCAGGCGGCCGTGGCCATCGAGAATGCCCGGCTGTACACTGCGGCGCAGCGCCAGAAGCAGTACTTCGAGGACCTGGTGCTCAACAACCCTGTCGCCATCGTCGTGCTCGACACCGCACACGACATCGTGTCGTGCAACCCGGCGTTCGTGCGGTTGTACGGCTACGAACAGAACGAAGTCGTGGGGCGCAATCTCGATGATCTCATCTCCACGGAGACGACGCGGTCGGAAGCGGTGGCCATCACGCAGCACGTCCTGCAGGAAGGTGCGGTGCGCAGCATCGGCCGGCGCCGTCGCAAGGACGGCAGCGTGGTGGACGTGGAAGTGCTTGGCGTCCCCGTGCGCGTGGAAGGACAGCTCGTGGGACTCATGGGCCTCTACCACGACATCACCGAGCTCTCGCGCGCCCGCAAGGACGCCGAGGAAGCCAACAGCGCGAAGAGCCAGTTCCTCGCGAACATGAGCCACGAGCTGCGCACGCCGCTCAACGCCATCATCGGCTACAGCGAAATGCTGGAAGAGGAAACGACGGAGCTCGGGCACCCGGAACTCACGCCCGACCTGCGCCGCATCCGTACGGCCGGCAAGCATCTCCTCGCGCTCATCAACGACATTCTCGATCTCTCCAAGATCGAGGCGGGCAAGACCGAGCTGTATCTCGAGACGTTCGACGTTGCGGGCATGGTGGAAGACGTGGTGACGACCGTGCGGCCGCTCGTGGAGAAGAACGCGAACGTGCTGGTGGTCAGCGCCGGTGCGCCGGGCAGCATACACGCGGACCTCACCAAGGTGCGACAGATGCTGCTCAACCTGCTCTCCAACGCGTGCAAGTTCACGGAGCACGGGACGATTCGGCTCGAGGTGGAGCGCGACGCCGGGGACATCTCCTTTCGCGTGCGCGACTCCGGCATCGGCATGACCGACGTGCAGCTCTCCAGATTGTTCGAGGCGTTCGCGCAGGCGGAGTCGTCCACGAGCAAGCGCTATGGCGGCACTGGCCTCGGACTGGCCATCTCGCGCCGCTTTGCGCGGCTGATGGGTGGCGACATCACCGTGGCCAGCGAGCCGGGACAGGGCTCGACGTTCACCATTCGGCTTCCGGTGGAAACTCCCGTCACTGGTGAGCCGCCCGGGGCAAAGTCCGCCGCCAGCAACGGAAGCGGCGCCGGCACGGTGCTCGTGATAGATGACAGCGAACAGGCGCGCGAGTTGATCCGGCGCTTCCTCGTTGGCGAAGGATTCTCGGTGCTCGAGGCGGCGGACGGCGAGTCCGGCCTCGCGCTCGCGCGGCAGCATCGCCCCGATGCCATCACGCTCGATGTGCTCATGCCGGGCAGGGACGGGTGGGCGATTCTCGCGGCGCTCAAGGCGGAGCCGGAGGTGGCCGACATTCCGGTGATCATGCTCACCATGCTGGACGACCGGAACCTCGGACTCGCGCTGGGCGCGTCGGACTTCATGACCAAGCCGATCGACCGCGATCGCATGCGTGCGGTGCTGGCGCGCTATCGTCGTGACGGCGCAAGCGACGTGCTGCTGGTGGAGGACGATCCCGCGACGCGCGATCTGCTGCGCCGGCTGCTGGAGGGCGACGGCTGGACGGTGGCGGAGGCGGAGAACGGGCGCGCCGCGCTCGGCGCCCTCGGGCGTCACGTCCCCGCGCTCATCCTGCTCGACCTGATGATGCCGGTGATGGACGGCAGCCAGTTCGCGGCGGAGCTGCGCAAGGTGGACGCGTGGCGCGACATCCCGATCATCGTCATCACCGCCAAGGATCTCACCGCGGAGGATCGCCGCGCGTTGAACGGCGATGTCCAGGGTGTCCTGCAGAAGGGCGCGTTCAGCCGGGAGACGCTGCTACGGGAAATTCAAAGTCTGATGCACACCGCCGCCAATGGCCTTCAGCACACGAGGTAGGGAATGACGAAGATCCTGCTGGTGGAAGACAACGAAATGAATCGCGACATGCTGTCACGGCGACTCGTCCGCAAGGGCTACGAGGTGGCGGTAGCGCTGGACGGACTGGAAGGCGTGACCATGGCACTCGCGGGTGGCTACGATCTCATCCTCATGGACATGAGTTTGCCGGAGCTGGATGGCTGGGAGGCGACGCGCCGGGTGCGGCAGGCGGAAGAAAATCATCACGTGCCCATCATCGGCCTCACCGCGCACGCCATGTCGGGTGATCGCGAGAAGGCGCTGGCCGCGGGGTGCGACGATTACGACACGAAGCCGGTGGAGCTCGACCGGCTGCTTGGCAAGATCCAGGCGCTGCTGGCGAAGCAGGGATGACAGGACTCACGACGCCGGCAGCGGTGGCGGAGCTGCGCCACGAACTGCGCACGCCGCTCAATCTCATCATTGGATACGGTGAGATGCTGCTGGAGGATGCGACGGACCCCGTGGCGCGCACACAGCTCGAGCAGACGCTCGACGCCGGCCGCGAGCTGCTCGGCATCATCAATGCCGCGGTGCCGCCGTCGCGCGACGAGATCAGCGAGGCGGATTTCGTGAGGCTGCACGCGACGCTGCGCGGCCCGCAGGCGCGCATCGTCGCCGCCACCGCCGCGCTGCTGGCACCCGCCGCCGGCGAGCCGGATCCCCAGTTCGAACGCGATGTGCGGCGCATTCGGAGCTCCGCCGAGCGACTGCTCACAGTGGAGCTGCCGCAGGGGCACGGCACGGCCGCGCGCGACATCACGGTGGAACATCCGGTGCTCGCGACGGTAGCGGCCGCGGCGGTGAAGCCGGCGCACATCCTCGTCGTGGACGACCAGGAGGACAATCGCGCGGTGCTCGAACGGCGGTTGCGGCGGCAGGGGCATACGGTGGAGAGCGCCGCGGGCGGATATTCCGCCCTCGACATGCTCACGCGCACGTGCTTCGACCTGGTGCTGCTGGATGTGATGATGCCGGACCTGGACGGCCTCGCCGTGCTCGAGCGAATGAAGGCCAATGCCGCCACGCGCGACATCCCGGTCATCATGATCTCGGCGCTCGACGACGTGGCCAGCGTGGTGCGCTGCATCGAACGCGGCGCCGAGGACCACCTGTCCAAACCGTTCGACCCGGTATTGCTGCACGCGCGGATCAGCTCCTGTCTGGAGAAGAAGCGGCTGCGCGATGCGGAACTCGAGTATCTGCAGGATGTGAGTCGCGTGATCCAGGCGGCGACGGAAATGGAAGGCGGGAGCTATACGAGCGGCGGACTGGCGGAGGTCGCGCGGCGCGGCGACGAGCTGGGGCGGCTGGCCCGTGTGTTCGATGAAATGGCCGATCAGATCCGCGCGCGCGAGGCGCGGCTGCAGAACCAGGTGGACGCGCTCCGGCGCGAGATCGGCGAAGCGCGGCAATCATCGCGTCAGGCCGCTCCGCGTGCGGCGCCGGTGTTGGCTACGGGCGAGCTGTTCGCGGGCCGGTTCGAGATTCTGGAGGAGATCGGCAGCGGTGGCATGGGCATGGTGTACCGCGCGCTCGACCGCGAGCTGGGCGACCAGGTGGCGCTCAAGATGCTGCTCCCCGAGCTGGTGCGCGATCAATCGCTCGTGGAGCGATTCAAGTCGGAGATTCGTCTCGCGCGTCACATCTCGAGCAAGCACGTGGTGCGCACGCATGACATTGGTGAGCGCGACGGCGTGTACTTCCTGACCATGGAGTACGTGGAGGGAATTACCGTGCGCGAGCTGCTCGACACGCGCGGGAAGCTGGGCGTGGCGCCCACGCTGGCCATCGCCAGCCAGCTTGCGTACTCGCTCGTGGCGGCGCACGGGCAGGGCGTGATCCACCGGGACATCAAGCCGCAGAACCTGCTGCTCGATGCCGCTGGTGTGCTCAAGGTGATGGACTTCGGCGTCGCACGACTCGCGGGCGCGACGAGCGGGTTGACGGAAGTCGGCATGTCGGTGGGGACCCCGACCTACATGGCGCCCGAGCAGATGCTGGGCGAGGAGTTCGACGCGCGGGTGGATCTCTACGCCACGGGTGTGGTGCTGTTCGAATGTCTGCTGGGTCGCGTGCCGTTCGAGGCGAATTCCGCGGTGGCGCTCATCGCGAAGGTGTTGAGCGAGCCGGCGCCCGTGCCCGCGTCGCTCGATCCGGGAATTCCGCAGCCGCTGTCCGATCTGGTGGTGCGGCTGCTGGCGAAGGAAGCGGATGCACGGCCCGCCAACGCGGAGGAGCTGGCGCAGATTCTCTCGCGGCTGGGGTAAGGAAGGGGAATTGTCACCTCGAGTGGCAGCGTGGTTCGTTCCCCATTTCCACCGGTTCCCGCTTCCCCGTTCCCTGTTCCCTAGTCCTTCGGGTTCGTTGCCCACACGGTGACATCCTTCACGAGTGTGCGATCACTCAACGCGAGCATGTCCGCGATGACGTCGGCGATGTCGCTGGCCTGGAGCTTGGATGGGTTTTCGCCCGGCGCCTGGCGTCCGGAATTGCGGCGGAAGTCGGTGAGCACCTCGCTCGGATTGATCTGCATGACGCGCACGTCGTACTGCCGGAGTTCGGTGCGCCACACATCGGTAAGACCCGAAAGCGCGAACTTGCTCGACGAGTAGGCGGTGCCATTCGCGCCGCCGCGCTGGCCGGATGTGGACGCGACGTTCACGATGTTGCCGCGGCGCTGCTGCACGAAGTGGCGCGCCGAATCGCGGGCGACGAGCATGGCGCCGAGTACGTTGGTTTCCCAGACGCTGCGGAAGTCAGCGGTCGTCATGTCGATGAGGGGCGCGAAGCGGCCAAAGCCGGCGTTGTTGATGAGCGTGTCGTAGCCGTCGAGCTCGCGGATGACGGTGGCGACGAGACGCGCGACGTCGGCTTCGCGGCTCACGTCGGCTTCGATGGGCGTGGCGCCAATTTCCTTTGCGGCGGTGCGGAGCGCCGCGGCGTTGCGTCCGCAGATGGCGACGCGGGCGCCGGCGGCGGCGAGGCGTTTGGCGGTGGCGTAGCCGATGCCCGAGCTGCCGCCGGTGACGAGCACTTTTGCGGTGGAGAGATCCATGGGTGGTCCGTGTTGCGAGTGGAAGAGGCGCGGCACAGGCTTGTCGCGCTCCGACTCTGGTGAAACGATGATGGCGCCCCGAGTGTTCCGGGAGCGACGTAGGAGCGCAGGGCAATGCTCCTGCGGGCACGATAATGGTGCGGGGATGTTCCGATTGTGGATCCATTTTTCTGGCGGAGCATTGGACAGGATTTCAGGATTCACGGGATTGACAGGATTCCTGAATGGGCGGTGTCAGTGAACGGTGCATGCAGGAGGGCTTGATGGAGCACGAGGAAGTGACGAGGGCCATCATTGGTTGTGCGATGATGGTGCATCGGAAACTCGGGTCGGGTTTTCTCGAGTCGGTGTATCAGAATGCTCTCGCGCATGAATTGCGGAAGGCGACTCTTCCCGTGCAATGCGCGCGCAGGATTCGGGTGCAGTATGACGGCGTGGTCGTCGGCAATTTCGTGGCCGATATGGTGGTGGGTGGATGCGTCCTCGTGGAGATCAAGGCGGTTCAGGCGCTCGTGCCAGCCCACGGTGCACAGCTCGTCAACTACCTGGCGGCGACCCGCATGGAGGTTGGGTTGCTTTTCAACTTCGGTTCAGCGTCGCTGCAATTTCAGAGGAAAGTGCAAACGTATCGTTCCGGGACATCACGACAGGCTCTGCAGGACATATCGCCATGACCAGAACAGTCCATCGTTCTGCCGAGGATTTCCCAGGTCGCGAATGCTGTCGAGCCTGTTCAGTCCTGTGAGTGACGGGTAGCGGACACCGGCTTCTGCGTCCTGCAGCTCACAGGATTTGCGCGACCAACAGAAAAAAATGACAGGATTTACAGGATTGACAGGATGAACAGGATTGTTGGGAGCCGAGACCCAAAATTCAGTCCGTTCGCCGAATGACGGCAAAAGCTTTGGGAACGGCGCCGTGAGAATCCGTGTGAATCCTGTCAATCCTGAAATCCTGTCCAGCCGTTAGCAGGGCTGGAGCAGGCTGCCCGGAACCACGCAAGCTCGGATTTCCCTGAAATCCTGTCCAGCCGTTCACCGGCGCGGTGCACGGGTCGCGCTTGCAACGCGGCGAGGCCAGAGCGGCGTGTGGACAAGGGCCGAGGGGGTGGCGACATTTCCCTAGCTCGTTCGTCGCTCTTGCCAGCGTCCCTATCGCGCAGGCCTCGTATCCGTTTCGCTCTCGTTGCGCGTCTCGCCATCCTGCTCGCGGCCGCCGGCATTTCCCCGGCGGCCGTTGCGCAGACTCCAGCGGCTCCCGCGCCGCCGCTGGGTTCGGTGACGGGGACGGATGTCCTCCAGCACCTCACCCGAACGGTGGACTGGTATCGCCAGTTGATCGCGCTGGGACAGTCATCCGGGCTGGCCGATGACGAAGTGGATCGCGATCGCCTGCGACAGTCGTCCATCGCGGCCGTTCAGTTCGCCTTTGATTTCAGCAACGCCGCTGCCTCGGTGCTCGGACCCGCTGGAGCCGTCGCCGGCAGCGCGCCGCCGGACTCGTCCGATGACGCGGCGCGCATGGCGCGCACGGCCGCCCGCCTGGCTGCGCGCGCGTCCGCGCTGCAGTCACGGGTGAAGGAGCTCGACACCGAGATCGCGAGTGCGCCCGCACGCATCCGGGACTCGCTCACCACGCGACGGGCGCAGGTACAGGCCTCGCTCGATCTCACCCTGGAAGTACAGAAGACGGTCGTGCAGCTCCAGCAGTTCGCGGCACGATCAACGTCCGCGGGCGGCGGTGCCGCGTCGCTCGCCACGCAGATCGCCGACCTGCAACGCACGGTGCCCGAAACGCGCAGCGCGAGCTCGGCGTCGCGCGAAACGGCGGGCCGCGGCGGGACAGCCGACACCGGAGCGAGCGTCAGCGTACCGCCGCCTGCCAGCAACGCGTCCGTATCCTCCACCGTGGCCATCCGCCCGTCGTCCGCGGGTCTCATCCCGCTGGCCAGCGAATGGTTCTCGCTGCGCGCTACGCGCCGGCAGGTGGACGACGCGATCAAGACGACGGACAAGCTGTCGGACGAGCTGGACAGCCTGCGCCGGGCCGTGGGCCGGCAGGTGGGCACGCTGGTCCGTACCAGCATGGCCGATACGCTATCGACCGGTACCGGTGCGGGTGGCGCGGCGCAGCGGCAGACCGAGACCGCCACGGCGCAGTTCCGGAAGCTGTCCACCGTGCTGGTTCCGCTCAGCGAACAGGACATCACGATGGACGATGCGCGCGGTACGCTCTCGGCATTGAGCACGACCTTCAGCGAGCGCTCGCTCGCGGTCGCGCGCAACATTGCCTTCCGCGCCGCGGTGCTCGCGCTCTGCATCGCGCTGGTGCTGCTCATCTCGGAATTCTGGCGGCGCGCCACCTTCAAGTACCTGCACGACACGCGACGCCGCCGCCAGTTCCTGCTGCTGCGCCGCGTGGCGGTCGCGATCGCGCTGCTCGTCATTCTCTTCCTCGGATTCGTCTCGGAAATCGGCTCGCTCGCCACCTACGTGGGCTTCCTCACGGCGGGCGTCGCGGTGGCGCTGCAGAACGTGATCCTCGCCGTCGTCGCGTACTTCTTTCTCATCGGACGCTACGGCGTGCGGCTGGGCGATCGCATCACGCTCGCCGGCGTGACGGGGCGCGTGGTAGAAATCGGATTGATCCGTCTGTACGTGATGGAACTGTCGGGTCCGGAGCTGCAGCCCACTGGGCGCATCGTCGTGCTGTCGAACGCGGTGCTGTTCAAGCCCGAGGCACTGTTCAAGCAGATCCCCGGCGCCGAGTACGTGTGGCACTCGGTGACGCTCACGCTCGCACCCACGACGGATGTCCGCGCCGTGCAGGAGCGGCTGCAGGCGGCAGCCGAATCGGTCTACGGCACATACAAGGAGACGATCGACGCGCAGCACGCCGCAGTGCAGCGGCTGGTGGACTTCGAGACGACATCACCCGAGCCGCGCGTGGATGTGCGCTACACGGACACCGGCTTCGAGTTCACCGTGCGCTATCCGGTGCTGCCCGACCGCGCGGCGGCCAACGATCAGCTCATGGTGAAGACGCTGCACGATGCCGTGGCGCAGGAGTCGCAGGTGACGATGAACTCGCCGCAGGATACGACGGCCGAGTAGCTGGTCGCGACGGGCCTGAGGTAGCCAGTCACCGGAGCGCCGGCGGGCATGACTGTTGCGCCTCTCCTGCTCGGAACCTGCTCGGTCTCGTGACCACTCGATTCGGAGAGCACATCATGTATCGCGGCACGCAGTCCCCCGCCCGGTCGCACCGGTTCGCGCGCCGCGCGATGATCATGGCAACAGGATGCGCTGCGCTGGCGACGGTTTCCGTTCTGCTGGCGGCGGCACCACGGCGTGCGGGGTCAGGCATGGCACTCGCCCGTGCGGCGGGCGCCGACTCGCAGCCCAGGCGGCTGGCCGTCGTGCAGGGGCTCAGCGTGCCGGAAGCCCTCTCGTACGATCCGCGCACGCACTTCTACTTCGTGAGCAACGCGAACGGACCATTCGGCGTAAAGAACGACAGCGGGTTCATTACCCGTATCACCGCGGATGGACAGCTCGACAGCCTGCACTTCATCAAGGGCGGGCGGAACAACGTCGTGCTCAACGCGCCCATGGGGTCGCGGATCCGGGGCGACACGCTCTGGGTGCTCGATGTGGATGCGCTGCGCGCCTTCGACACACGCACGGGCAAGCCGCTCGCCGAGATTGATGTTCCGCAGGCGCACGGCCATTTTCTCAACGATCTCACGTTCGCGGCGGACGGCAGCATCTACATTACGGACACCGGCATGAGCGTCGCGCCGGACGGGAAGAGCACGCACACGGGTCCGGATCGCATCTTCAGGATCAGTCGCGGACACCAGGTAACGGTGGCGCTGGATACGCCATCGCTCGCCATGCCGGATGGCATTGCATGGGATGCGAACGGTCGCCGCTTCGTGCTGGCGCCCTTTGGCGGGATGTCCATCCAGGAGTGGCGGGTCGGGCAGCCCGGGCCGGTGGAGATCACGAGAGGGAAGGGCAGGTTCGACGGGATCGAGATCGAGCGCGGCGGACGCATCCTCATCACGAGCTGGAACGACTCCAGTGTCTCGACGCTCGACAACAACCGGCTGGTGCGGCGCATCGGCCATCTCGAGGTCGTTCCGGCGGACGTGAGCATGGACGAGCAGCACGGACGGGTGGGGATCGTGTCGGCGGTGGCGAATGAATTCGAACTCTGGACATGGCCATGGCGATGATGCTGACGACTTCGGAAATGATGCGCCGCGCCCGGGCAGCCACGGTGCTGCTCGGTGCGGTTGCCGCGATGGCGGCATGCACCAAGGGTGAATCGCGCGCGCCGGCGAAGGCGAGCGATTCCGCGACGACCACCGCGGCCGCTCCCACCGAAGCGGCGTGCGCGGCCGACAACGGCGGTCTTACGCTGCCGGCGGGATTCTGCGCGACGGTGTTCGCGGACAGCCTGGGCCATGCGCGGCATCTCGTCGTCGCGCCCAACGGCGTGGTGTACGTGAATACGTGGAGCGGGAACTACTACGGAAACGGGACGCCGCATCCCGGCGGATTTCTCGTCGCGCTGCAGGACACGTCGGGCGACGGACGCGCCGATGTCATTACGCGCTTCGGTCCGAGCGCGCAGCAGGGCGGACATGGCGGCACCGGCATCGGGCTGCACGCGGGAGCGCTCTACGCCGAGGAAAGCGACCGCATCGTGCGCTACACACTGCCATCGTCGGGCATCGCGCCCGCGGGATCGGCGGCAGTGATCGTCTCCGGCCTGCCGCTCACGGGCGACCACCCGATGCACCCCTTCGCCATCGATTCGGCGGGCGACATGTTCGTCGACCTTGGCTCGGCCACCAATTCCTGTCAGGAGAAGAATCGTACGCTGCGGTCGCCCGGTCACCAGCCGTGCACGGAACTCGAGACGCGGGGCGGCATCTGGAAGTTCAGCGCGACGCGCACCGGACAGAAGTTCTCCGCCGCAGAGCGCTATGCGACCGGCATCCGCAACGCCGATGGCATCGCCATCGCGCCATCCGGCGCCGTGTTCTCCACCATGCACGGCCGCGACCAGCTCTCGAGCAACTGGCCGAAATTGTACACGGCACAGCAGAGCGCCGAGCTGCCGGCGGAGGAGCTGATGCACGTCGTGCAGGGCGGCGACTATGGCTGGCCCTACTGCTACTATGACGGCGCGAAGAAGCAGCTCGTGCTGGCGCCCGAGTACGGCGGCGATGGCACGAAGCAGGGGATGTGCGCATCGAAGCGCGCGCCGGTGGCGTTCTTTCCGGCGCACTGGGCGCCGCTGGGACTCGCGTTCTACTCGGGGAAGATGTTTCCGGCGCGATATCAGCGTGGCGCGTTCATCGCGTTCCACGGCTCGTGGAACCGCGCGCCGCTGCCGCAGGAGGGCTATCTCGTGGCCTTCGTGCCCTTCAGCAATGACAGCGCGAGTGCGCCGCAGGAAGTGTTCGCCGATGGATTTGCCGGGGCGAACAAGCAGCCGGGAGGGGCCGCGCATCGCCCGGCGGGAGTGGCCGTGGGACCAGATGGCGCGCTGTACATCGCGGACGATGTGCATGGGCGCGTGTGGCGCGTGATCTATTCTGGAAGAGAGGTGAGATGATGCGTTCAACATTGCTGACGTTGCCGCTCACGCTGCTTCTCTCGACGGGCGTGGAGCGCGCCGTCGCGCAGGAGAAGCCGTCGGCTGTGAAGGTCACCGGGTTGGAGTACGAAGGCTGGCGCCAGTACGGCGTGCAGTGCGCCCGCTGTCATGGGCAGGACGTAGTCGGAAATCCGGTCGCGGCCCACCTCCTCACGTCGCTGGCTGCGGGAGGGCCCATCGACACGGAAGAGAAATTCGCGACGGTCGTGAGAGACGGTCGCGCGAATCGCGGCATGCCCGCCTTCAAGGAGATCATGACCGCTGACCAGATCAAGGCCGTGTATGCGTATGTGAAGGGCAGAGCGGACAAGCGCATTCCGGTGGGGCGTCCGGCGAAGCCACAGGACTGATCGGCCACCGGCGCGGTCTCGTGATCGCCGCCGGAGCCTGCCCCTCCTGTTGACAATCTGAAGGAGTCTTCGTATCGTGTTCCTTCAGTTCACCTGAAGGAGCGCGCTGCGGTGGCGGACACGCGGTCGGAACTGGTGCAGGGCACGCTGGAAATGCTGGTGCTCAAGACGCTCGCGCTGGAGCCGATGCACGGGTGGGGCATCGCGCAGCGCATCGAACAGCTCTCGCACGACGTTTTCCTCGTCACCCAGGGATCGTTGTATCCGGCGCTCGTGCGCATGAAGCGGCGCGGCTGGATCACCTCCGCGTGGCGCACCACCGAGAACAACCGGCGCGCGCGCTATTACGCGCTCACCGCGGCCGGCGCACGCCGCCTCGAGCAGGAGCGCGCGTCGTGGCACCGCGCGTCCTCCGCGGTGAACGACATTCTCCGCGCGAACGTCATCCCCGCCACGGCATGAGCACGCTCTCCGATCTCTGGGCGCGGCTCTGCAGCGTTTTCCTGCGCGGGCGCGAGGAGCGCGAGCTCGACGAGGAGCTGCGCTTCCATCTCGCCATGGAGGCCGACGCGCGCCGCGCCGGCGGTGCGGCGGCGGCCGACGTCGACCGACAGAGCCGGTTGGCGCTGGGCGGCGTGGAGCGCACCAAGGAGGACGTGCGCGACGCGCGCGGCACGCGCCTCCTCGATGACTCGCTGCGCGACGTCTCATACGCCGTCCGCACGCTCGTCCGCAGCCCGGGCTTCGCGCTCGTCGTCGTCCTGACACTGGCGCTCGGCATTGGCGGGACCACGGCGGTGTTCAGTGCCGTCGATACGGTGCTGCTCCAGCCGCTGCCGTACCAGGAGCCCGGCCGCCTCGTGCGCCTCTATCAGCACGGCGCGACCAAACCCGGCGATCGCGGCGTCGTCACGCCCGTGCACTATCTCGCGTATCGCAGATCGCTTTCGTCGTTCGAGCATCTGGCGGCGGTGCTCACGTACAGCACCACGGGCGAGGACCTGACCGGCGGCGATCGCCCCGAGCGCATCCAGGTGCTGCCGGTGAGCGCCGACTACTTCGACGTGCTGCGCGCGCAGCCGGTGCTCGGCCGCGGCTTCGAGGAGAATGAGGAGAACGGCGCGCCCTCCGTGATTCTGAGCCACGATCTCTGGGAGCGCCTCTACCACGGCAATCGCGGCGCGGTGGGCCAGGCGCTCGTCATGAGCGGCACGCCATTCACCGTCGTGGGCGTCATGCCGGCCGCGTACACCGATCCAATGGCGCCGGGCGTGGCGGCGTGGGTGCCGCTGGATCTGCGACCGGGGCTCGACGCCAGCAATGCCGACAACCACTATCTCGACGTGATCGGCCGGTTGCGCCCCGGCGTCACGCTGGCTCGCGCGCAGGCGGAGCTCGACGCGCTGAGCACAACGCTCGCGCACCAGTACGCGGGCGCCAGCGATATGCGTGCCTCCCTCTATTCGCTCAAGGAGGACGTCGTCGCACCAGCGAGCCGTTCACTGAAGCTGATGCTCGGTGCGGTGGGACTCGTGTTGTTGCTCGTCTGCGTGAACGTCGCCACGCTGCTCCTGGTGCGCGGCTCGGCGCGCTCGCACGAATTCGCGCTGCGCGCCGCGCTGGGCGGCATGCGCGGACGGCTGGTGCGGCAGATGCTCATCGAGTGCCTGGTACTCGCGGTCGCGGGCGAGATCGCGGGCCTGGTGCTCGCGCGCCTGGCGATGTCCGCCATCGTCGCGCTGGGCGCGGGATCGGTGCCGCGGCTCGATGCGCTCACCATGAATTCGGGCATCCTCTGGTTCTCGCTCGCGGTGGCCACGACGAGTGCACTCGTGTTCGGTCTCACGCCCGCACTGCGCGCCGCACGCGCGCAGCCCATTGACGCGCTCCGCGCCGAGGGACGCGCACTGGCCGGAGCGCAGGGCCAGCGGCACCTCCGCTCCGGTCTTGTCATGGCGCAGGTGGCGCTGGCGTTCGTGCTGCTCGTTGGCGCGGGGCTGCTCATCGTGAGCTTCCACCGGCTGCGCTCGCTGGACCTGGGCGTGAAGCCCGATCAGGCGCTGGTGTTCGAGCTGCACCTGCCGGAGGCGCGCTACGATTCCACGGCGCGAGCGCGATTCTACGAGGAGGTGACCACGCACATCGAGCAGTTGCGGGGCGTGCGCGCGGCTGGCGGCATCTCCCGGCTGCCCGCAACCGGCTCGTACCACCTCTGGGGCACCACGCCGCTCACCGGTCCGAATGCGGGGAAGGAGCACGGCGGCGTCGGCGCGCAGCAGCGCGTGGTGTCCGGCGAATATTTCAAGGCCGCCGGCATTCCGGTGCTCGAGGGTCGCGCGTTCGACGCGCGTGACGACGCGTCCGCGCCGCGCCGCGCGGTGTTGAGCACCACCGCCGCGGCGCAGCTCTTTCCCGGTGTCGACCCGATCGGGCAGCGGCTGCGCACCGGCGGGTTCGACTGGGAGGTGATTGGTGTCGTGGCCGATGTGGCGCTGGACGTCGAGGGGCGCGTCGAGCCCACGGTGTATCACGCGCACGCCCAATTTGCCGGCGATCGCAACTGGGCGCTCACGCAGGTGGTGTCCACATCGGGATCACCTGAGGCGCTGCTGCCGGCGATTCGCCGAACCATTGCCACCATGGATCCGGCGCTGGTGCTGTACCGGCCGATGACCATGGCGGATGCGATCGGCGCGGGAACGGCGCAGCGCAGGCTCACCCTCATCGTGCTCGCGAGCTTCGCGGCGATCGCGCTGCTGCTCGCCGCGCTCGGACTTTTCGGCGCACTGTCGTACTCGGTGAAGCTGCGCTCGCGTGAGTTCGGCGTGCGCATGGCGCTGGGCGCCGATCGCGGCGCGATTCGGCGACTGGTGCTGCGTCAGGGGCTCGTGGTCGCCGTCGCGGGGGTGATGATCGGTGTCGTCGGCGCACTCGCGCTCTCGCGGGTCATGGCGTCAATGGTGTTCCACGTGCAGCCGCTGGATCCGGGCGTGCTCGCCGGAGCGGTGCTCTTCATCCTGCTCGTTGGCGCGGCGGCGGCGTATCTGCCCGCGCACCGCGCGACGGCGGTGGATCCCCGCTCGATTCTCCAATAGCGCCTCGCGCGCGTTGGGCGCGGCGATGGCCGCTCCCAATATCCGCGGCGCGCGGCTGCACCGCGCGGCAATCAATCCGAGGCGGCGAGCCCGAGCTTCTTCCGCACGAACGGTTTCACGAAGGCCGACGGGGGATTGTGCGCCGTGGCCAGCTCGTTCGCCTGCCTGTACAGCGCGTCCGCCTTCTCCGTGTTTCCCATCTTCTCGTACGTCATGCCGAGCAGGCAGTGCATGAAGGGATCACGCTCGTTGCCCTTCATGGCGATCGCCTTCGTGAACTGCGCTTCGGCAACCGGCAGATTCCCGGTGTAGAGCGCCACGTACCCAACGAGATACGGGAGGAACCGCTCCTGCTGCGCAGCCACAGCGGTGTCGCTCTCGAGCGCGTGGCGCGCGTTGGCGATCTGGTGCTGCGCCTCGGCGCTGTCGCCACGCCGCGCGGCCAGGCGGCCCAGTGCGTGCGCGAGGCGGAAGTCCCACAGGCTCTTCGGGTGCTTCCGCGGCGCCGGCTCCTTCACGCCCAGCTCGTAGCCCTTGCGATACCACTGCTCGGCGGTCTTCAGGTCGCCCGCGTCGATGCACACGCGCGCCCCTTCGTTCGCCATCTCGCCTTCCTGATAGAAGGCATTGTCGGGCTCGGCCTGCTCGCGCGTCTTCCAGTAGTCAATGACCATCATCTCGTACTTGATGGTGTTCGCGCAGTCCGCGTCGAACGCATACGACATGGCCATCGCGCGCTGCGCATTCGCCCGCGCCGCTGGCGTGGCGGCGGAGTCGATCATTCCCTGGATGATCGTGCGCGCCTGCGCCGTGTGCCCCTGCAGATCCAGACGCGTGGCCTCGCGCATGGCGGGTGACGGACCTCGGCCATTGTCCTGCGCGTAAAGCGTGACGGCGCCGGGCAAGGCGGCGACAACGCTGCACAGTGCGAGGGCGCAAAAGCGGAGCGGGATCACGGTAGTCATGGTTATCCTCCCTGGGACGAAGGTAACACCCGAGAACGGGGCCGGACACAGGGAACCGCCAGACGGAGGGAAGCCATGCGATACGCACACACCGAGATTGGCGACGCGGAGATTCCGCGCGCGTCGTTTCTCTTCGCCCAGCACATGCTGGATTCGTACGCGAGTGAAACCAACAAGGTGCACTCCGTGTGGACGTGCTTCACGGACGCGGACCTCGGCTACTGTCCGCGCCCCCGCGCCAGCACGGTGGGCGAAATCCTGAAACACCAGCTGCTCTCCGAGCGACGCTTCTTCGGCGAGTTCCTCGGCGCGCCGGAACTGCCGGCCGGCGAGGTGATGCCGGAGCACCTCACCGTGGCGAGTGCCTCGGCACGGCTGGCCGAGCTGGCGCGCCATCGGCTTCCGTTTCTGGCCGCGCAGCGCGAGGCGTGGTGGCTGGAGCGCGTCCCCTTCTTCGACGTGGAGCGCCAGCGCGTCTGGATCTTCTGGCGGCGGCTGCTGCACACTGCGCACCACCGCACGCAGCTCACGGTCTACCTCAAACTGCTCGGCCGCGCCGTGCCGTCCACCTACGGCCCCACGGCGGATGTGAGCTGGGAGGGAGCGGACCCCACGCAGAGCGTCGCCGCCGCGTCGCGACGGTGATTGCGGGGGAGGATTGTCTGGGCCAGTCGAGTTGTGCCGTGGCTGCGAGCAGCGGACTATACCACTGCTAACAACTTGACAGGATTCACAGGATTCACAGGATGCACAGGATCAACAGGAATCACACGGTGCCGTTCCAAAAGGCATTTGCCGTCATTCAGCGAACGGACTGAAACCTTGGGACTCGGCTCGAATCAATCCTGTCAATCCCGTGAATCCGGTAAATCCTGTCTTTCAGGGGAAGCCGGTTCGCGCCACCGGCATTGCGCCGCGCACCCTCAGCCCGCCGAACCCTTGTCCACCCACTTGGGATACGTGCCCAGCAGCCGGCACTCGCGCGACGAGGTCTGCAGCAGGTAGAGCGCGGCGGTGGCGTGCGGGTCCATTGCCGGATGCTCGTATTCCAGGAAGAACTGGTATGTCCAGGGTTCGCGCGTCGGACGCGCGCCGATGTGCGTGATGCGGAATGACGCGTCGGCCAGCGGCTTGAGCGCGCTCACGAGCGAACCGGCTGCATCGGGGAAGACGCAGAGCACCGCGGTGCGCGCCAGAGCGCCACGTTCGAGCGATGCGGGCTCGCATCCTACGGCCAGAAAGCGGAACTGCGCATCGGGGCGGTCCTCCACGCCGTCCGCAATGACGTCCAGTCCGTAGTATTCGGCGGCGCGGCGGCTGCCCAGCGCGGCGCGCGAACGATCGCCCGACTCGGCCACTTCGCGCGCCGCGCCGGCCGTGTCTTCGGCCGGCACGGCGCGCATCGCGGAGTGTCGCTCGAGGTAGTACGTGCACTGCGCGAGGATGAGCGGGTGGCTCGCGACCGATCGGATCTGGGCGAGGCGGGCGCCCGGCAGCGCCATCAGCGCGAGTCGCACCGGCAGAATCACTTCGGCTGCGATCACGAGGCCATCGTGCAGCGCGAGCAGGTCGTACGCCGAGTGCACGTCGCCCAGCACCGTGCTCTCTATCGGGAGCATGCCGAAGTCCACGTCACCCTGTTCCGCCGCGTCCATGACCGCTGCGAATGTGGCCACGGGCACGGCTTCCACGCCGGGCCCCCACAGCAGATGGATCGCGTCTTCGCTGAATGCGCCCGGCTCGCCCTGGAAGGCAACCCGCAACCGCGCCGCCGTCGAGGGCGCGACGGGTCGGGGAGCGGGTTCGGTTTCAGCTCTGGAGTATTGCATCCACTCTGCGAAGTACGAATTGCGGCTCTCGGGATGCCATAGTATATCGCCGGCGCTCCATCCGCCTCAACAGCTCACGCCGCTCTTCCGTATTGCAGGTGAACACTCATCAACAGGAGTCCGCATGCGCGACCGGCAGCAACGCCTCTCCGCCCTGTTCATCGTGCTCGCGCTGGCGCTTGGCAGTCGCCCGGCCGCGGCGCAGCGCGGCGGCCCACTCAGCGACTCGGCCAAGGCCGTCCGCTGGGATCTGGAGCACCAGCTCGAGTCGCTCGCCGTGATCGACCGCAAGATCATGGTCTCCATGCGGGACGGTGCGCGGCTCGCCACCGACATCTACTACCCGAAGCACGCTCAGGGAAAAGTCCCCGCCATCTTCGTGCGCACGCCGTACAACTTCAACTACTGGGACATCCAGAACGGCGTACCCGCGAACATGTCGGCCGTGCTCGAGGCGGTGAAGCGCGGCTATGCGTACGTCGAGCAGAACGAGCGTGGGCATTTCTTCTCCGAGGGCACGTACGACATTCTCGGGCCGCCGCTCAGCGACGGCCATGACGCGATCCAGTGGATCTCCACGCGTCCCTGGTCCAACGGAAAGGTCGGCCTGGTGGGGTGTTCATCCACGGCCGAGTGGCAGTCGGCGGTGGCGTCCACCGCGCCGCCGGGTCTGGCGACGATCATTCCCGAGAGCTTCGGCGCCGGTGTGGGACGGGTGGGTCCGTACTACGAACAGGGCAACTGGTATCGCGGCGGCGCGGTGCAGATGCTGTTCATCGACTGGCTCTATGGCGAGCAGAACGAGACGCGGCCCATGTTCAGCGCGAACGCGTCGCAGTCCGATCTCATTCGCGAGTCGCGCTCGTTCGACCTCGTGCAGCACCTGCCGCCCGTGGACTGGATGAAGGCGTTCTGGCATCTGCCTGAGAAGGCCATCATCCGCTCGGTGGACGGGCCGCCGGGCATCTTCGCGGATTCGGTGCCGGGCATCGCGACCGGCGGCGCCATGATCGAGCGCACGCCGAATGATCCGGCGTGGTATCGCGGCGGTCTGTGGCACGACAACATGAAGATCAACGTGCCGGCGCTCTACTTCATGTCGTGGTACGACGTGTCAATCGGGCCGAACCTCGCCGAGTACAATCACGTGCGCGAGACGGCCGACCCGGCCATCGGCAAGCAGCAGTATGTGATCATTGCGCCAACGCTGCACTGCTCGTACACGCGCGCCACGGAGAACACCGTCGTGGGAGAGCGCAGCGTGGGCGATGCGCGCTACGACTACGACGCGCTCGCGTACGACTGGTTCGATCACTTCCTCAAGGGCGAGAACAACGGCCTGCTCGACACGCTGCCCCGCGTGCGCTACTACACCATGGGCATCAACAAGTGGCAGACGTCGGACACGTGGCCGCCAAAGGGTGCCGCGCCCGTCACGTACTTTTTGTCGAGCGAAGGAAAGGCCAACACGCTGCACGGCGACGGTGGGCTCGTGCTCAAGGCGCCGGGTCGCGATCTGCCGGACACCTTCACGTACGATCCCATGCATCCGGTGATGTCGCACGGCGGCAACGTGTGCTGTCAGCCGGGGCTCACGGGCGGCGCGATGGACCAGCGCACGATGGAGGAGCAGCCGGACATCCTGGTGTACTCGTCGGAGCCGCTCAAGGAGGGGATGGAAGTGAGCGGTCCCATCACGTTCACGGTGTATGTGTCATCGGATCGCAAGGACACGGATATCACGGTGAAGCTCACCGACGTGTATCCCGATGGCCGCGCGTACAATCTCGACGAGAACATCCAGCGGCTGCGCTATCGCAATGGGTACGACAAGCCCGTGGCGTTCATGCAGCCGGGGCAGGTGTACCGGGTGCAGTTGCAGCCCATGAACACGAGCAACTATTTCGCGGCTGGGCATCGCATCCGCATCGAGGTGTCGAGCTCGAACTTTCCGCGCTTCGATCGCAATCTGAACACCGGCGGCAACAACTACGATGAGACGCAGCCGCTCGTCGCGCACAACGCGATCCATCACTCGAAGCGCTATCCGTCGACCCTGACGCTCACGGTGGTGAAACCATCAGGGCGCGCGCGGTGACGAGATATGCCAGAGTCCGTCTGCCGCGCGCGGGTGGTCCCCCGTGTGCCGACCGGTCATATTATCACTCCCGTCCGCCCGCATCAGCACCGGGCGTCAACACTCCTCACGACATCGCATAAGGAACCGTGCACACCTACCTGAAGCATTCCGCGGCGGCGCTCGCGCTGCTCGGCGCCGCGTGCGCGCGTGGCAGCGCGCCGGCAACGGGCGCGGCACCCGCCGCGTTCGACCCGTACGTGCCCGCCGCGCGGATGCACGCGCCGCAGCCCACCACGGCGGACATCACGCCCGCGGATCTCCGCACGCGGCTCTACATCTTCTCCGACGACTCCATGCTGGGTCGCGAGGCCGGCACGCTGGGCAACGTGAAGGGCACGACCTACATCGCCAACGAGATCCAGAAAATGGGTCTCGTGCCCGCGGGCGATAACGGGACGTACTTCCAGACCATTCCGCTCAAGACGCGCGCGCTCAAGGACAATCCGATGTTCGCCGTGAACGGCGCCGCGCTCACGCCGTTCACCGACTTCGTGCCACTGGGCCCGGACTCGTTCACCAATCCATCGGTGCCCATCGTGTTCGGCGGCAGCGTGGGTGATTCAGCTGCGACCATCAGCGACGATCAGGCGAGGGGAAAGCTCGTGGTATACGCCGCGAACGATGCGCGCGCGCGGCTGCGGCGCGGGCCGGGAGCAGCGCGCCCGGTACCCAGCGCCGCCGCGGTTGCCGTGATCGAGCTCGATGAGATCTCACCGCAGATCCTCGCCTTCGTGAAGCGGCCGCGGCAATTCCTGGATGAGGGCGCGGCCGCCGGTCCCGCGCAAACGCCAACGTTCATCATCAGCAAGGCAGCGGCAGCCAGGATGTTCGATGCACCGGTGGACGGGCTCGCGCCGGGCACGGCGGGAAAGACCGCGGCGGTGGACGTGCAGTACACGGTGACGCCGGTGGCCGATCCCGCGCGCAACGTCGTGGGGATCATTCCCGGCAGTGACCCCGCGCTCAAGGCGGAATACGTCGCCATCGGCGCGCACAACGATCACCTGGGCGATCATGCGCGGCCGGTGGACCATGATTCGCTCCGCATCTGGAACCACATCGTGCGTCCCGAAGGTGCCGATGATGGACGCAAGCAGGCGACGCCGGCGCAGCAGGCGCAGGCCGACAGCGAGCTCGCGGCCTTCCGCGCGAAATACCCGCACTCGATGCGCGTGGACTCGATCGACAACGGTGCCGACGACGATGGTTCCGGCTCGGTGACGGTGCTCGAGATCGCGCAGAAGATCCAGTCCATGAAGGTGAAGCCGAAGCGCTCGATCCTGTTCGTGTGGCACGTGGGCGAGGAGAAGGGCCTGCTGGGTTCGCGCTGGTTCACCGACCATCCCACCGTGCCGCGCGACTCGATCGTCACGCAACTCAACATGGACATGGTGGGGCGGGGCGATGCGAGCGACGAAACGGGGCGCACCAAGGATGGCACGCCGCTCCATGGGAGTCCCAACTATCTCCAGCTCGTCGGTTCGCGCCGGCTCTCCACGGAGCTGGGCGACATCGTGGAGAAGGTGAACACGGAAGACCATCACGACATGCAGTTCGACTATTCCATGGATGCGGACGGGCATCCGTCCAACATCTACTGCCGCAGCGACCACTACGAGTACGCCCGCTACGGCATTCCGATCACGTTCTTCACCACCGGACTGCATTCCGACTATCACCAGGTGACGGACGAGCCGGAATACATCGACTACACGCACATGGCCAAGGTGGGCAATCTCGTGGAGGACATCGCCCTGCACGTGGCCGATCTGGATCACCGGCCGGTGGTGGATCATCCGAAGCCTGATCCCCACGGCGCGTGCCGGCAGTAGCTGCCCGTTGATCGCCAAGAAGAAGACAGGATTTCAGGATTGACGGGATTAACAGGATTGTTGGGAGCCGATGCCCAAAGTTTCAGTCCATTCGCTGAATGACGGCGAATGCTTTTGGAACGGCGCCGTGAGAATCCTGTTAATCCCGTCAATCCTGAAATCCTGTCTCGCTTGAACAGCTGGTTAAACCACGGTAGCTGGTGGCTGGTCGCTGCCGGCTGGGGAAGACCAATCGACTCTGACCCCATTGAAAATCAATCGACTCTGACCCCATTGGTCCCGGGTGAGTGCGCGCGGCGTGTCGTCCCCGTGGCGCGCTCGCCCGCGGCGCCCGGCAGGTCCCTGGTCATTCGCGTGACCACGTCCGCCGGTTCCGTGACCGGCGGGTTGCCGAGGTATCGGCCAAAGAACACGAGATAGCGCTGCAGCCGGTCCTGAATGTGGCGCGGCTCCACGAAGCCGTGATTCTCGCGCGGATACGTCACGAACTCCACCGGCACGTGGTGGTCGTACAACGCGCGGTAGAACTCCTCCGCCTGCGGAATCGGCACGCGGGTGTCCGCCTGTCCGTGCAGAATCATCGTGGGAGTCTTCACCTTCGCGACGTACTTCATTGGCGAATGATTCCAGTACTCCTGGTAGTTGTCGTACGGCGCCTTGAGATCGAAGAACTCGCGCAGATACCGGTGGATGTCCGTCTCGGCGTACATGGAGTACAGATCAGGAAGACCGGCGCCGGGTGAGATGGCCTTGAAGCGGTCGGTCTGGGTGTCAATCCAGAACGTCATGTAGCCGCCGTACGACCAGCCGAACGCACCCATGCGCTGCGGGTCGATCCAGCCGTGCGCGATCATCGCGTCCACGCCGCTCATGTCATCCTGATAGTCGCCGTCGCCCCAGTCGTTCACGTTCGCCGACTCGAACTTTTCGCCGCGTCCCGTGGAGCCGCGAAAGTTGGGTTCGAGCACGAGGTACCCGTTGGCCGCCATCACCTGCTCGGTCGCGTTGAACGACAGCTCGGAGGCGCCGGTGGGGCCGCCGTGCGGATTGAGGAGAAACGGATACTTGCGCGATGGATCGTAATCCACCGGTCTGGTCACGATGCCATCGATGTCGAGTCCATCCTTGCTGCTCTTCCACTGCGCTACGTCGGTGGCGCCGAGCTCGTAGTCGGCGAGCCAGGCGTTCTGCCGCGTGATCGCCGTGGAGGACGTGAATCCGTTGGTCCAGCGGAACACATCCGCGGGGTGCGATGGATCGGTGAACGTGCCGATGGCGGTGCGTCCATCGCGATCAATGCCAGCGAGCTGGATGACTCCGGGCGTGGTGGTGACCTGGCGCACCGTTCCGCCGCCGACACTCGCCGCGAACACCTCGATGGACTCCCGCGCGTCGCTCGTGAAGTAGATGGTCCTGCCATCGGGCGACCAGAACGGCTCGCCCGCATCGAGCGCGAAATTCGCGGTCAGCTTGAGCGGCGCCCCGCCGTTCGCCGCCACGACGTACAGATTCATCTGATAGGGACCGGCACCCCTGGCGGTCACGTAGGCTATCTGCGCCCCATCGGGCGACCAGCGCGCGGTTCCCGTGGCGTCTGTCGTTTCGACGAGCTTGCGCACGTGAGCGGTGGCGACATCCAGGACGTAGGCGCTGCGGAGATCCGTGTCATCCAGCCGCGGGGTTGGCGCCGCCGTGAAGGCAATGCGAGAGCCATCGGGTGACCAGCGCGCTTCGGTGACCGAGAAGTCCTCATTCGTGATGCGCTTCTCGCTTCCGGTCGCGATGGGCCACGTCCACAGCGCGGCCATCCGGAACTCGTGATCAACCACCACGGCGTCGTCCTTGACCTTCTGGCGCGCCTCGTCGCCGCTGTCGGGCTGGCTCGTGGCAATGAGCAGCAGCGTCTTTCCGTCCGGCGAGAACTCGAAGCCGCGAACGCCGTCCTTGTGCCTGGTCACCTGCCAGGGTTCGCCGCCGTCGGCGTACATGAACCACACCTGCGGCTTCGCATCCTTCTCGTCGCCCGTCGATCGAATGAATGCAATAATCCGCCCGTCGGGCGACCATTCAGGATCGGATACGCTCCGGTCGCCGCGCGTGAACGGCCTGGCCGCGGTGTCGGGGCCGCCGGCCGGCACCATCCAGAGGTTGGTCACCGATTTTCCTTGCTCGCCCTTCTTCATCTCCACATTGGCGACGAGATACGCGACGCGCGATCCATCGGGCGAGAGGCGCGGTGAGAACACGCGCGCGACGCGCAGCGCATCGCTGCTGCTGAAGAGGCGCCGGCCGGTACGGCTCCGTGCCGCCACGGAATCTCGACCGGCGTCCTGCGCATGCAGCCTCACCGTACCGGCCACGCTGCATGCCAGCATGGCCGCGGCCATGCAACTGCTCACTGCTCGGTGCGTCATCGCATCGTCCTCGTTGTCGTGTCATGAGCGAAATGGCGAACGGCGCGGTGTTGTCCCGCTCCGGAACGGGAAGATGCGCCTTCAGCCACGAGGTCGCCAGACGAATACGCGATAGCGCCGAGTGCGTGAGCAATGGTGCAGGCGAGCACGGCGCTTCCTGTGGAGCGGTTCGTCTGCGACATTCGCTCATATCCATGTCGAACCATCTCTCGCATCACACTTCACGATTTCCCGTCATGTTCAGTCGAA
>DATNDS010000192.1:0-4101 GCA_035553215.1 Gemmatimonadaceae bacterium | reverse complement strand
GGTGCTCCTGCTCGTCGGCATCGGCATCGCACTCGGCGTGGCGCTCGTGGGACGAGCGGTGCGCGGCGCGCTGCTGGCGCCGCCGGGCGGCAATCCCAACCGCCCGCACGGTCCACCGCTCTGGTTCGGATTCATCAACGCCCTCGTGATCTATCTTGGGGTACTCGCGGCCGGCTTCGCGCGCGCATACTCGCTGCGCTTCCGCGCGCGGCGCGAGCAGGCCACGCAGCTCCAGGCGCAGCTCGCCGAAGCGCGCCTCGACGCCTTGCGTCGCCAGATCGATCCGCACTTCCTCTTCAACACGCTGAACGCGGTATCATCGCTCGTGGAGCGGGACCCGCGTGGTGTGCGACGGATGATCTCACGGCTGAGCGAGCTGCTCCGCTTCAGCATGGAGGGCGCTCGTGAACCGGAGATCACCCTGCGCCGCGAACTCGACCTGCTCGATCGCTACCTCGACATCATGCAGCTCCGCTTTCAGGGACGTCTCGCGGTGGAGCGTCGCGTGGACGACGCAGCGCTCGACATGCTGGTGCCGAGCATGGTGCTCCAGCCGCTGGTGGAGAACGCCATCAAGCATGGCGTGGAGAAGATCATCGGTCCCGGGCGCATTGACCTCGACGCGCAACTCGAGAACGGCGCGCTCGTACTGCGCGTGAGCGACAACGGACCGGGGTGGGCGCCGGAGGCCTCGCCCATGCGTGATGGCATCGGGCTGCGCAACACGGCGGCGCGTCTCGAGCAGCTCTATGGAAGCGCCGCACGATTCACACTCTCGCGGCGCGCGGATGGCGTCACCGTGGCCGAGCTGCGCGTGCCCGCGCGCAACGGGTCGGAACTCCGGGTGCAGGGCGTGGACGTGACGCAGGGCGAGGAACAGCATGTGCGCTGAATCCGCCGCCGCTGATCGGCGGGTGCGTGTGCTCATCGTGGACGACGAGGCACTCTCGCGCCTGCGACTCCAGGATCTGCTGCGCGATGCGGCGGGAGTCACGGTGGTGGGTGAAGCCCAGGACGGCGACAGTGCGGTGGAGGCGATTCGCGCCCTCAGACCCGACCTCGTCTTTCTCGATGTGCAGATGCCGGGCCGGAGCGGCCTCGACGTGGTGCGCGAGATCGGGCCGGCCGCGATGCCGCTCACGATCTTCGTGACGGCGTTCGATCAGTATGCCTTGCAGGCGTTCGACGTCGCGGCCACGGACTACCTGGTCAAGCCATTCGACGACGAGCGGTTCGAGCAGGCGCTGCAGCGGGCGCGGCGTGCGCTCGCCCTGGAGGGGGTGGAGCGGGCACGCGAGCATCTCCTGACGCTGCTGCGGGAGAGCGCGTCGCTCGACGGCCCGCCGGCCCGTCTGCCTGGCGCCAGCGCACGCGGCCCGTATCTCGAACGTATTGCCGTCGAGATGCACGGGCAGGTGAAGCCGGTCCCGGTCTCACAGATCGACTACATCACCGCGGCGGGGCCGTACGCCGAGCTGCACGTGGGCGAGCGCCGCTATGTGATCCGCGAGGCCATGCAGACACTGGAAGAGCGGCTCGACCCGAACCGGTTCATGCGGGTGCACCGCTCGGTGATCGTGCGGCTCGACCTCGTGGAAGCGCTGCACCGCGGAGGCGGGGGCGACTACGAGCTGCAGATGAAGGGCGGCGTGCGGCTGCGGGTGAGCCGCTCCCGCCGCGAGGCGCTGGAGCGGTGGCTGGGGCTGGCGCCGTGAGGGCGATCGTGACGCATTGGGTGGTGGGGCGTCTCAACTAGAGATATAGTTGCGCGCGGTTGGCGTGCGCGCAGAACTACTACAACTCTAGTTGACGATGCCTCCTGGAATCAGCTTCACCGATCGCGAGCTGGATGTCATGGCAGTGCTCTGGGAGCGGGGCCCATCCACCGTCGCCGAGGTGCGCGACCGGCTCAGCGACCGCCTCGCGTACACCACGGTGCTCACCGTACTCCGCACGCTCGAAGCCAAGCGGCGGGTGACGCACGAAGCCGAAGGTCGCACGCACCGCTACCGTCCCGCGGTCGCGCGCGAGGCCGCAGGACGCAGCGCGCTCCGTCGCATTGTGCGCAAACTGTTCGGCGGCTCGCCTGAACTGCTGCTCACCCAGCTCGTGAGCGACCGGTCCATGACACCGCACGAGCTGCGCCGTCTCCAGGCGTTGCTGGACGCGCGGCTGCGCGAGAAAACACGATGATCGCCGAGTGGATGGCCTACTGGCTCACGCTGAGCGCGCTCGTGGCGGTGGCCGCGCTGGTGGGCGACCGAGCGTGTCGAATGGCGCGCCGGCCGCTCCGCTGGGTGTGGATGATTGGTCTTACGCTCTGTGTCACGGCGCCCTTCGCGGCAGGCGGAGGGCGATGGGCCTGGCATGCGCTGACCGCATCGGCGCGCGCGCTGCCGGTTCATCACGCGGCACCGGTTCCGCGTTTACCAGTCACGACGATCGTGCGTATCAAGGCACAGCACATGGAGAGTCCGCTCGCGGCACTCGATCCCTGCCTCGTCGCGGCCTGGGTGCTCGCGTCGCTCGCGATGGCCACGAAACTCGTTGACGCGTCCCGTCGCATGGCGCGCGCGCAACGCGACTGGACGAGCGCCACGGTGGAGGCATGCCCGGTGCTCATCGCACCGGACACGGGACCTGCTGTCGCCGGATGGCTGCGGCCGCGCATCGTGCTCCCGGCATGGGCGCTCCATGCGTCGCGCATCGACCTCGAGCTCATCGTTCTGCACGAGTCTGAACACGTCCGGGCTCGCGATCCGAGGCTGCTGCTCTCCGCGGCGGCCATGGTCGTCCTGCTCCCCTGGAACGTCGTGCTGTGGTGGCTGGTGCACCGGCTGCGCCGCGCGATCGAGCTCGATTGCGACGCGCGCGTGCTACGCCACGCCCCGGATGTGGCGGCGTACGGCGCGCTGCTCATCGAGGTCGGGCGGCGCGCGACGACCGGGTCTGCCGTGATGCTGGCCCCACTGTCCGCTGGTCACACTCTTCTCGAACAGAGGATCCACATGATGACGAATCGGCCCATGCGCAATTCGCTCCTGGCCGCGCTCGCGCTCTGCGCGCTCTCGGCGGCGCCTGCGGCGGCCGGCACGCTGGTGCCACAGCCGGCTGTGACGCATCCCGCCATCCACGCGCCGTGGATGGCTCGCACGCCTGGTGGTGACAGTGCATCGCTGGCGGCGGTGCTCGCCATGAAGTCCGCGCTGCGCAATCTGATCGTCGCGCAGGAACAGTATTTCGCGGAGCATGGGCAGTACGCTCCGGACGTGGCGCGCATGACGCACTATGCCACCAGTGCAGGGCTGCACATCCGCTTCACCTGGTCGAGTGGCTATGCGTATGTGGCAACGGCCACGGACGATGGGTCTCCCGGCGCGACGTGCGTCGTGTACATCGGCTGGATTCCCGCCTCCGCGTGGCCCGCTACACGGGTCGAGCATCAGACGGGAGACGAGGGGGCGCCTGCCTGCGATGGAGATGGCAAGAGCGCGCACGCGCGGTGGGGTGCCTATGCGCGTGCGAGCATCGTGTCCCAACTCGCACGTCTCGCGGCGGCGCAGGAAAAGGCGCATGCCGCGCATGGCGTGTATCCGGGCGATGCCGGTCAGATTCGGGCCAACCGATTCGATCCGGCCCTTCACTTCACGTTCCTCCAGGCGGACAGCGCCTCGTGGGTGGTGCGGGCCGCGTATGATGGCGAGCCCGGAAAGTCGTGCGTGATGTGGGGCGGCGCCGCGCCGGCATCGCGTGTCGCCACCGACGCCGCACACCGCACCGGGGACAGCGACACGCCCGTGTGCGACGATTTCTGATCTGTTGACCCCGGCGCGCGCCGCGGTCCCCCGGCGCGGGCCGAACCACGTTTCTGGCAGCTGGTGCACCAAATGCCTGCCAATTGGGCGATTCTCGCCGCCGCTATTGCCAAATGTCACCGGATTTGTGCAGATTTAGCACGCCGGTGAAGACACTATATTCATTGACGTGCTCGCGCCCACTGCCCAGACGCCATCTCTGACATTCGGAGTATCGACCCCATGACCGCCCCAGGTCTTACCGCCCGGAAAACCGCGCTCAGGGAAATCACGCAGCGCCGCTCCC
>DATNDS010000191.1:0-10010 GCA_035553215.1 Gemmatimonadaceae bacterium | reverse complement strand
TCGCCCAGCAGCACATCGATCGCGGCCGGGTCCAACGGCGGGGGCGACGGCGCCTCCCCCTGCGTGCGCTTCCGTGAACTGGTCATACAGACCTCCGTGGTCAAAAGTATGACCTCACACACAGAATTCCGGATAGGGCCGCTGCGGGCGCTTGCTGCATAACATGCTCGATCGATCGGTGATTCGCCGAGCATCACTGCGAGACCCTCGCCCCTCCGCTCGGCCGCGCCACCTATCGCCGTGCGCCGACGACCGTCGCCTTGCCCGACCGCCCTCCCCTACCCTTCCTCCTCCCCCACCCCCTCCCCCCACCTCCGCCCCAGCTCGTGCTCCACCTCCAGGTGATCCAGCACGCGCGCCACCACGAAGTCCACCAGATCCGCTATCCCCACTGGCTCGTGATAGAACGCCGGCGCAGCCATGATCACCGTCGCGCCCGCGCGCGTCACGCGCAGCATATTCTCCAGATGAATCGCGCTGAGCGGCGTCTCCCGCGGCACCAGCAGCAGTCGCCGCCGCTCCTTGAGCGTCACGTCCGCCGCGCGCTCGATGAGCGAACGCGATGAGCCCGCGCTGATCGCCGACACGGTTCCCATGGAGCACGGACAGATCACCATCCCCGACGTGCGCGCCGAGCCGCTGGCCGGCGCGGCGCCGCGATCGCCGTCGTCGTAGACCGTCACATGGCGCTCCCACCCCTGTGCGCCAACGCGCACCGCGAGCGCGCTCACATCCTGAATGCCAGCCTCCAGTCGCAGCAGACGCCAGCCGTGCGATGAGACAATGAGCGACACGTCGCGCCCCGCGCGCACGAGCTGCTCGAGCAGACGCACGGCGTACGGCGCGCCCGACGCGCCGGTCACCGCCATCACGATCGGTGGCGCGCCGCGCGCAGGCGTGGGCGTGGGCGGCGTCACCGGACGAGCCGCTCCGCCAGCACGAACGCGAAGAACGTGATGCTGATGACGCCGTTCATCCGGAAAAATGCGGCGTCGAGTCGCGCGAGATCGCCGTTCCGCACGAGCGAGTGCTCGTACACGAGCAGCAGCGCTACCATTGCCACGCCCAGCCACCAGAGCAACCCGCCGCCGATTCCCACTCCCACCGCGGCCAACGCCGCGACGGTGCCCACGTGCAGCAGTCGCGCGACGCGAATGCCCCACGCTTCCCCCAGTGACGCCGGCACCGAATGCAGCCGGTGCTCCCGGTCGAACGAGACATCCTGCAGCGCGTAGAAAATGTCGAAGCCCGCCACCCAGCACATCACCGCGGCCGAGAGCACGGGCAGCACCCACCACGGCCGGCTCCATGCGCCGGTGACCGCGAGGTAGCCGCCCACGGGCGCAATGCCCAGCCCGAGTCCCAGCACCAGGTGCGCCCAGCGCGTGAAGCGCTTCGTGAAGCTGTAGAACAGCACCCAGGCCAGCGCGAGCGGCGCGAGCACGAAGCAGAGCGCATTGAGCCGCCACGCCGCGAACATGAACAGCGCGCACGCCACCACCACCGCCGCACCCGCCTCGGCCACGCCGATCACGCCCGCGGGAATCTCGCGGCGCGCGGTGCGCGGATTGAGCGCGTCGAGTCGCCGGTCGGCGATGCGATTGAACGCCATGGCGGCGAAGCGCGCGGAGGTGAAGGCGACGGCCACCCAGAGCACTTCCTGCCAGGTGACCAGTTTGACATAACTGGCGATCGTCACCCCCACCAGCGCGAACGGCAGCGCGAACAATGTGTGCGGCAGCTTCACCAGATTCGCGTAGCGCACCACCCGCGAGCGACCCGCGAACGTCTGCCCTTCGCGCGCGTGCGACTGACCGGCGGCGCTCATGTTCGCGCTCGCTCCCCCGTGCGCGCTCCGGGGCCAGCACCGCCGCGCGCCTCGTCGCCCGCCCCGTCGCCCTGCCCCTCGCGCGAGCCGAGCCCCAGCGAGGCCCACATCGCATCCACACGTCGCTTCGTCGCCTCGTTCATCACCACCCGACCCGGCCACGCGCGCGTGAATCCCTCCTCCGGCCACTTCCGCGTGGCGTCGAGACCCATCTTGGACCCGTACGTGAACGCGCGGCTCGAATGGTCCAGCACGTCAATGGGACCCATCGTGAAGCGCGCATCGCGCTCGGGGTCGAGATTGTTGAGCGCTACCCACCACGCCTCGCGCGGGTCGCGCACGTTCACGTCCTTGTCCACCACCACCAGCAGCTTGGCGAGCGACATCAGGCCCTGTCCCCAGAGCGCGTTCATCACCTTCCACGCCTGGCCCGGGTACTGCTTGTCGATCGACACGAACACCAGGTTGTGAAAGATCCCCTCGGCGGGCATGTGATAGTCCACGATCTCGGGAATCGTGAGCTTGAGCAGCGGCAGGAAAATCCGCTCGGTGGCGTGGCCCATGTAGAAATCCTCCATGGGCGGACGGCCGACGATCGTCGTGGCGTACACGGGATGCTCGCGCATCGTCACCGCGGTCACGTGCACCTGCGGATAGTCGTCCGCGAGCGAATAGAAGCCGGTGTGATCGCCGAACGGCCCCTCTCGCACCAGCGGCTCGCGCGGATCGATGTATCCCTCGAGCACGAACTCCGCCTCGGCGGGCACCTCGAGATCGCAGGTGAGCGCCTTCACGAGCGACACCGGCTGCCGGCGCAGAAAGCCCGCGAAGAGAAACTCGTCAACGGTGGGCGGGAGCGGCGCCGACGCGGAATACACCGACGCGGGATCGGCGCCAATGGCGATGCACACGGGCATCGTCTCGCCCCGCTCCGCCATCTCGCGCCAGTGCGCAGCGCCCACCTTGTGCCGCTGCCAGTGCATGGCCACCGTGCGCGGCCCCAGCACCTGCACGCGATACATGCCCACGTTGCGAATGCCGCGCCTGGGATCCTTCGAGATCACCATGGGGAGCGTGATGTACGGACCGCCATCCTCGGGCCAGCACGTGATGATCGGCAGCCTGCCCAGGTCCACCTCGTCGCCGCGCCACACCACCTGCTGGCTCGGCGCGCGACCGCCGCGCACGCGCGGGGGAAATTTTCCCATCTCGAGCAGCCGCGGCAGGAGCGACAGCTTGCCGATGATCCCCTCGGGCACCTGCATCTCGAGCATCTCCGTGATGCGCGCGCCAATGGCGTCCAGGTCGGAAACGCCGAGCGCCATCGCCATGCGCCGCATGGAGCCGAAGAGATTTATCGCGACGGGCCACGCGGAGCGCGCGCCATTCATGAGCGTGACGTGCTCGAAGAGCAGTGCCTTCCCGCCCCCGGCGCTCTTCATGACGCGATCGGCGATCTCGCACAGCTCGAGCTTCACGCTCACGGGCTGCGTGATGCGCGCCAGCTCGCCGGCCGCGTCGAGCTGATCGATGAATTCGCCGATCGTGTCGAGCGTCACGCGGCGCGCACTCCCGAGTGCACGGCCGCAATGCCGAACGTCAGCAGCGAAAAGCCCACGTCCACGAATCCCGCGGCGCGCAGACGCTCGGCCAGCGCGGGCGCGTCGGGAAAGTTGTCCACCGACTTGGGGAAGTAGCGGTACGCGGTGCGGTGCCCGCTCACCAGCCGGCCGATGAACGGCAGCACGCGGTGCGAGTAGAGCTCATAGGCGCCGCGCACCAGCGACGCGGGCGGCGTGGTGAACTCGAGAATGACGAGACGGCGGCCGGGCGCTGTGACGCGGTGCATCTCGCGCAATCCGGCGTCGAGATCGGCGAAGTTGCGCACGCCGAAGGCGACGATCACGCCATCGGCCGCGCTCTCCGCCAGAGGGAGCTCGAGCGCATCGGCGACGGCGGCGCCCACGCGGAGGCCCTGCGTCTTCCCCGCGCCGCGGCGCAGCATGGGTTCGGCGAAGTCCGCCGCGAGCACCGTGCCCCGGAACCCCGGCTCGCGCGCGAGCTGCGCGGCCACGTCCATGGTGCCGGCGCAGAGGTCCAGATAGCGACCGTCGGGACGCTCGCGCCAGCGCAGCGCGGCAATCGCCTCGCGCCGCCACCCCCGGTCCACGTTCGCGCTGAGCATGTGATTGAGCAGATCGTAGCGCGGCGCGATCTCGGAGAAGATGCGCTGCACGTACGCCCGCTTGGCCACGCCGCCCGCCGCGGCCTCTTCCGCCTCGCGCTCCTCCATGCTCATTGCAGACATTCCTGTAAAGCTCACCGCCCAGAGCGCGCGAAGCAAGCGAGGAGAGGGGGCTGTAAGTTTGGAGCGGTCGCTGGTCGCTGGTCGCTGGTCGCTGGACTTCCCACGCCCTACCAGCTACCAGCTACCAGCGACCAACTACCGTAGTCAAACCAGCAACCAGCTACCAGACTTGCCCCTCGACCTCCCCAACCTCCCCGATGCCGACGTCGCCGCGCTTGCCAGGCAGGGGCGCGAGTCGGCGTATCGGGAGCTGGTGCGTCGCTACGAGCGGCCTGTGTTCTCGCTCATCTATCGCATGGTGCACGATCGCGAGACCGCCGAGGATCTGGCGCAGGACACGTTCATCAAGGTCCTCAATCACATCGATCGCTACCTGCCCGAGTTCAAGTTCTCGAGCTGGCTCTTCAAGATCGCGAACAACGTCACCATCGATTTTCTCAGGAAGCGTCAGCTCAAGACGGTGAGCATCGAGGGGTCGCCCCACGCCACGACCCGGGCCGACGCCGAGGCGACGTCCTTCGACGTACGGTCGATGGATGAATCGCCGCTCGAGGAGATCGAGTCGCGCGAGCTGGGGAGCGCGATCGAGCGGGCCATTGCCGGCCTCCGTCCCGAGTACCGCGCGTGCATCCTGCTCAGGCACGTGGAGGGGCGATCCTACGAGGAAATCGCCGCCACGCTCGACCTGCCGCTGGGCACCGTGAAGACCTACATCCACCGCGCCAGACACGCCCTGCGCGACTCGCTGGGGCACCTCCGTGAATGACTCCGACCCCCTCCGGAAACCGGCCCGGCCGGACGGCCCGGGCCATGAAACATCTCCGCTGCGCCAATCGTAAGAACACCAGGAGGATTTGTGGACAGACACCTGCTACCTGAAGAGATCGACCAGCTGCTCGACGGCGAGGTTGGCTTTGGCACCGCGCCGCTCAAGGCGCACGTGCGGGCCTGCCCCAACTGCTCGGCGGAGCTCGAGAGCGCGCGCGTGCTCGTGCGCGAGCTCGAACATCTGCCGCACTTCACGCCGTCGCTCGAGTTCGCCAATCGGGTCATGGCGCAGGTGCACGTGTTCGTGCCCTGGCACGTGGCGCTGCTCGACATGGTGCGCGCCTGGGCGCCGCGGTCACGCGCCGGCCGCACCATGGCGTGGGCGTGGGCGGGCAGCATTGCCCTGGTGTTCTCCGTGGCGGCGGTGTTCGTGCTCACGCAAATGGATACGATCATCTTCGCGGCGGGAATCGGACTCGAGCGGGTCCGCGAGTTGGGCATGGGCGCGCTCGCGGACGTGACGACGCTGGTCTTCGGGAACACGGCGGCGCACGCCGTGACCCAGGCCGGCAGCGCCGGCGCCGCACTGGCTCTCGTGATTCTGCTGGTCGCAGCGGCGCTCGCCGCGCGCGGCCTGCACGCCGTCGTGGCCTTGCCGCGTCGCCGCTAGTCCGATGCGCCTCCTTGCAATTGTCAGCTCGCTGCTTCTGATCGGGGCCGCGAGCCCGGTTCTGGCGCAGGCTCCCTCGGCTGGCGTCGTTCGCGCCTGGACGGATTCCCTCGCACGCGATCCCAACGGCATCACGCTCTCCGCGGCGGACGTGCACGCCGGCGCGCAGACCGTGAAGCCCGGCGACACCGTACACGGCAGCATTGCCGCGTGGCATGGCAATCTCGATGTGAGCGGTACCGTGCAGGGCAACGCGGTGGCGGTGCAGGGCGACGTGGTGCTGCACCCCGGCGCGCTGGTTCAGGGCGACGTGATTGCCGTGGGCGGCCAGGTGCGCAATGACGGGGGGAAGATCACTGGGGAGACGCGCACACTGAGCGCGCTCTCGATGGGCACGGTGGGCAGCGCGGTCGGCGCCACGCCACGGCAGGTCACGCGCCGCTCGATCTCGCTCGCGGTCGCCTGGTATCTCATGCTCGTCGTCATTGGTCTCCCCGTCGTGCTCTTTGCGCGACCCAAGCTGGACGCCGTGACGGAGCGCATTCGCAATGAATTCGGGCGCGCCTTCCTGTTCGGCTTCGTGGGGCAGATTCTCATCGTGCCCGCGCTCGTCGCCATCTGCGTGGCGCTCGCCATCACGCTCGTGGGCATTCTGGTCATTCCGTTCGCCATTGTCGCGTTCGTGCTGGCCATCCTGGGCGCGCTGGCGCTGGGCTTTCTTGCCATGGCCTACGTCACGGGCGACGCGGTGATGCGCGCGCGCGGAGCCGCGCCGCCGTACGGACCGCCGCCTGTCTTTCAGTTCCTGCTCATCGGGCTCTCGATCTTCCTCGTGCTCTGGGTGCTGGGCGGCGCGTTCCTGTGGGCCGGCGTGCTGGGCGGCATTCTGCGATTCATCGCGGCCGTGATCACGTGGGTGGCGGCGACCGTGGGCTTCGGCGCGACGCTCGCCTCACGCGGCGGGACGCGCGTGATGCGAACCGCGACCCTGCCGCTGCCGGAGCCCGTGGTGGACGACATGTCGTGGCAGACGCCGACTCCGGTTTCCGGCGTCGCCGCCGCACGGCGTCCCACACCACCGCCGCCGGGGCAGCGCAAGCCATGAAAGTCGCCACCCCTCTCATAACCTCTGTCGCCATGGCGCTCGCTGTGGCGCCCCCGCCGTCGCTCCCCGCGCAGCAGCAGTGGCGCACCGTGACCGCGCAGCGCCAGCGCCAGCCCATGGACACACTGCGCGTGCGCATGCTCTATGGCGCGGGCAAGCTCCAGCTCGGCGCCGCGCCGGATTCGCTGCTGTACGACATTCGCGAGCGCTTCGATGCGACGCGCACGCGGGAAACGCACCGCTACGACGCCGCCACGCACACGCTCACGGTGGGCTCCGACAGCGCCGTCACGCGGATGTTCTCGCTGCGGAAGCGGGCGTTTCACGCGTCGAGCGACGAGAACGGACAGGGGAGCGATCTCACCCTGGGGCTCGCGACGGGCGTTCCACTCGATCTCGACCTCGAGCTGGGCGCCACGGAATCCACGATCGACCTGTCGAAGCTCAGCGTGAGCCGCCTCGAGCTCGATGTCGCGGCCAGTGCGGCGACTCTCACCTTCGGGACCGTGAATCCCGTGGAAATGCAGGAGCTCACGCTGCGCACGGGTGCCGCGGGGCTCGACGTGCGGCAGCTCGGCAACGCCCGCGCGCGCGTGGTGCACGTGAACAGCGGCGTGGGGAGCGTGACGCTCGACCTCTCCGGCGACTGGACCGGGCGCATGACGCTGGATGTGCACCCGGTGCTGGGTCAGATCACCATTCGCGTGCCGAGCGATGTGGGCGTGGAGTCGCACCTCACCAAGCTGATTGGCAACGTGGACCAGGCCGGTTTCACACAGAAAAACGGCGTGGCGTACAGCGCCAACTGGAGTTCGGCCACACGCACCATCGTCGTGAACGGTGAAGCCACGCTGGCGTCTGTGGCGATCCAGTTTCAGGGAGCGTCAGGCCAGGAGTGACGTGCTCGGTGAGCGCAGCGTGACGGGTGCCCCACGACCCGCGCGCATCATCTCCGCCGCGTTTCCGCCGCGCACGGCGATCTCCACCAGACCACTCGAGCCCACGAGCGCAATGAGCTCGCCTTCCTCCACGTCGGCATAGGCGCGCGCCAGCGTCAAGGCGTGGCCGGCGATTTCCACGGTACCGCCGCGCGGCGCGAGGAGGTTGGTCACCAGGGTGCCGAAGCGGTCCACCGTGATCACCTGCCCCTGCACCGCCCCGTCAGCGCGCCGCACGGGTTCGGGCGTGCGCCGAATGACCGGATCGCTGAAGGGCGCACCGAGCGCGTCGAGCGCGTCGCCCAAGGCGAGTCGCGCCGCGGCCGGAGCGAAGACATCGCGGCCGTGAAAGGTGGCCGAGGCGTGCGCCGGCGTGGGCAGCGCGACCACGCGCGCCCCCGGCACAAGCAGCGCGGGCGAGAGCACGCCGTTGTCGGGTCCCAGCAGGAAGCGTGAATCGCTCTCCACCGCGAGCGCCGCACGCGCCGACCCGACGCCCGGATCCACGACGACCAGATGCACCGTGCCCGCGGGAAAGCGCCGCCAGTAGCGTGCAACGGCGAGCCGGGCGCCATCGACATCCTGCGGCATGACGTCGTGGGCGATGTCCACGAGCGTCGCCAGCGGCGCCGCCGTGGCCAGCACGCCCTTCATCTCGCCGACGTAGCCGTCAGCGGTGCCGAAATCGGTGAGCAGGGTGACGAGAGGCATCGGCAGTCTCCAGGAAATGATCCGACCCAGATGCATTGGCGCCACAGAGGGGCAGCCTATGGGGCTGCCCCATGGGCTGCCCTAAACTACACGCCGCTTCCACCTTCCCCACTTCCACAATCCCGCCATCGCCACGCCGCGACCGAGCGCGGTGAGCGAGATCGCCCACCAGATGCCCGCCGTGCCCCAGATGGGGGCGGCCCACGCGGCCAGCGGGAGGCGCAGCGCCGTGAGCGTCGTGGACGTGATCATGGGTGGCAGCGTTTCCCCCGCGCCGCCCAGCGCGCCCTCGAGCACCAGCTCCGTGCCGATGAACAAGGTGGAAATGGCCACGATGCGCAGGTAGTGAACGCTCTCTGCGATCACTGCGGCGTCCGTGGTGAAGAGCGCTGCGAACTGCGGCGCCAGCAGATACTCGAGCGAGGCGCCCACGGCGGCCACCGCGCTCGCGTAGCCGCACGCGATCCAGCCGGCGCGCGCGGCACGCTGCGGGTTGCGGGCGCCGAGGTTCTGCCCGACGACGGCGGCCGCCGCCGCGCCGAATCCGACGCCGATCATGAATGTCCAGCTCTCCACGCGATGCCCCACGCCCAGCGCCGCGAGCGCCGGCGTGCCGAAGTGCGTCGTCGTGCGCGTGAGCAGCACGTAGATGTTCGCGAACACCACGCCGGTGACCGCCGTCGGCAGCCCCACGCGCACGATCGGGCGGAGCGCCGCGATGGTGAGCCGGCCCATTACGATGAGGCGGCGGCGCGCCAGGATCACGACGCCAATGAGAAACGCGATGGCGCGCGTGAAGATCGTGGCGATGGCGGCGCCCGCGATGCCGAGGTGGGGCGCCGGCCCCAGTCCCAGGATGAGCACCGGGTCGAGCAGCAACCCCACGAGCACGGTACTGAGCAGGAGCAGAAACGGCGTGCGCGTGTCGCCCGAGGCGCGAAAGCCGGCGTCCACCGCGAAGAAGCCGAACAGCAGCGGCGTGCCCAGCAGATAGGTGCCCAGGTACACCTTGCCGAGCGCGGTGACGCTGGCCGGCGTGTCCATCACGGCGAACATGGCGCCGCGCCAGGCGTGGCCCAGCACCGCGATCACGCAGCCCAGCAGCACCGCGAAGAGCACCGCGTCGCCCACGGCACGCGCCGCGAGGCGTGGCTGTCCCTCGCCGTGGCGGCGCGATGCCACCGCGGTGAGGCCGACACTGATCATGTCGGCGAGCGACACGATCATCCAGATCCAGAAGATGGACGTGGACACCGCCGCCAGTCCGTCTGCTCCCACGTAGCGGCCCACCCAGAACGCGTCCGCCGTGAAGAAGAGCGTCATGAGCAGCATGGACGCCACCGACGGGAGCGCGAACTTGAGGAGCGTGCGCGACAGCGCGCCCTGCACCAGCGCGCCGCGCGCGCCGAATTCCCCGTTGACGGCAACGGGAGTGAGGCCATCACGAGGGTTCAACGGCAGCGCGGCCGCCGGGATGTCGTCCGGCGGCCGCGCGCGGGCCAGCGAGTCGAGAGCTGCCGGCTCCGTCACACGGTCACCACCTTGCCGATCGCCTCAGTGATGCGCTGCGCCGCGGCAATGAGCGCGCGCGCCGCCTGCGAATCTGGTTCCGCGTCGACGATCGGCACCCCTTCGTCGCCGCCCACGCGCACCGGCGGATGCAGTGGGATCTCGCCGAGCAG
>DATNDS010000190.1:0-10604 GCA_035553215.1 Gemmatimonadaceae bacterium | reverse complement strand
GACACACGTTCGGGGAATGACGTACTCTAACGTACGAATTTCCGGCGCTTGCCGATACCCGCGATTCACACGATACCGAATGGTCTGGGAAGAACGCTGGCATCCGCTGCGCCGCGAATGGGTGGTCATCACATCGCACCGAGACAACCGGCCCTGGCACGGGGAACGGGTCGGACGCGCGAACGGCGGCGCGCCTCTCGCCGACTATGTGGCGGACTGCTACCTCTGCCCGGGCAACGAGCGCATCTCGGGCCAGCGCAATCCCGCCTACGCCGGGGTGTACACCTTCTACAACGATCATCCCTGCGTGTCACCCGCCGCGCCGACGACGCTCGACGCGCCGCCCGGCATCTACCGGAACCGGCCCGCCAGCGGCGCATCGCGCGTCGTCTGCTTCGCACCGCGCCACGATGTCACGCTCGCCGAACTCCCGCACGCGCGATACGTGGAGCTGCTGCGGGAATTGCAGGAGCAGTATCGCGAGCTGGGCGCGCGGCCCGACGTACGACACGTGCTCGTGTTCGAGAACAAGGGTGAGGTGGTTGGCGTGAGCAACCCGCATCCGCACTGTCAGGTGTACGCGACGAACTTCGTGTTCCGCACGATCGAGCTGGAAGCGCAGGCATGCGCGGAGCACCACACGGAGCATGGGCGCACACTGCTGCAGGACATCATTGCGGCTGAAGTCGACGACGGGCGCCGGCTCCTCGTGCAGCGCGGCGCCGCGCTGTCGTTCGTGCCGTACTTCGCGCGCTATCCGTACGAGACGTATGTCGCCCCGCATGACGCCCATGCGAGCGTGGCCGAGCTGTCGCCGGCGGAGCTGGACGACTTCGCCGCCGCAGTGCGCGAGACGCTCATTCGCATGGAGAACCTCTGGCGCATGCCCTTCCCGTACGTGATGGTCCTGCACCAGGCGCCCACCGATGGCGCCCGGCATCCCGGTTTTCACTTTCACGTGGAGATCCATCCACCGCTGCGCAAACCGGGGCTGCTCAAGTACCTCGCGGGTCCGGAGATCGGTGGCGGCAATTTCCTCAACGACACGTCCCCCGAGGAGAAAGCCGCCGAGTTGCGCGCCGTATCCGCGCTGCACTACAAGACCCTCGGGCATGATGGCTGACGCCGCGGCGCTGCTCGATCTCATTCGTGCCATCCACGACCGGATTCGCGATGCGGTGGTGAGCGCTTGCGAGCGACAGTCCGCCGACAGCCTGTCCGCGGTCGCCTCGGAAGAACCGGGCGACACCATTTACGCGGTAGACCGGGTGAGCGAGGGTGTCCTGCTCGACGCGTTCGGGGCGCTCGCGCGCGAGGAACCGCTCTGTCTCGTGGCGGAAGGAATTCCCGGCGGCTCGGTGACGCTCCCACGGGGCGCGCTCGAGGCGGACTGTCGCTGGCGCGTGCTCATCGATCCCATCGACGGCACGCGCGGGCTGATGTACCAGAAGCGCAGCGCGTGGATCCTCACGGGCGTCGCACCGAATCGCGGGCCGGCGACGCGGCTCAGTGACATCGTGCTCGCGGTGCAGACGGAGATCCCGCTGATTAAACAGCATCTCTGCGATCAACTCTGGGCGCGGCGCGGCGGCGGCATGCACGCCGTGCGCACCGATCGCGTTGCGGGAACCACGAGCCCCGTGACGCTGCACGCTTCTCGCGCGCACACGCTGCGACACGGCTTCGCGAGCGTGGTGCGCTTCTTTCCCGGAGCACGCGATGAGCTGGCGGCGCTGGACGATGCCCTGATGTTCGATATGCTGGGCCCCTTCGACGAATTGAAAGCTCCGTGCTTCGAGGACCAGTATCTGAGCACGGGTGGAGAGCTCTTCGAGCTCATGGCCGGTCACGACCGGTTCATCGCCGACCTTCGACCGCTCGTCCAGCCGCTCGTCGCATCGCGCGGGCTGCCGCGCGGTCTGTGCTGCCATCCGTACGATCTCTGCACGGCGCTCATTGCCGAGGAGGCCGGCGTGGTGCTCACCGCGGCCGATGGCACGGCGGTGGACGCGCCGTTCGACATTGACGCCGACGTCGCGTGGGTGGGCTACGCGAACGAGGACATCCGTGCGGGAATCGAGCCGCGGCTGCTGGCGATATTGCGCTCGCGCGGCCTGCTCCCCGTCAGACCGGCCTGACGCGTGACGCACCCGATACGGGTCCGCGCGCTCGCGGAAGCGGGTGACCTGGAGCGGGCGTGGTTCGCTCGGGCCGTCGAGCGGATTCGCGCGCTGGCGACAGACGCAGACGAGACGATCCGCCATTTCTTCAGCGCGACCGAACCGCTCCATATCGGCCGTGCGCCCGGGCGCCTGGATGTGATGGGCGGCATCGCCGACTACAGCGGCGCGCTGGTGCTGGAGCTGCCGCTGGCGTGCGCGACGTTCGCGGTGGTTCAGCGCCAGCGTGCGGCACGCTGTGAGGTCATGACGCGACGCGATGACCGATGGCTGCCCTTCAGCATCCCCATGCGGCGGCTCGTCGGACCCGACGCGGAGGACTCGATCACGCTGGCGGCCTGGTTCGCCGATGGTGCCCAGCGCTCCGATCGCTGGGCGGCGTACGTCGCGGGCGTGGTGCATCACTGCGACGAGATGCTCCCCGGCCTGCGCATTCTCATTGATTCCAACGTTCCCATTGGCGCGGGCGTGAGCTCGTCGGCGGCACTGGAGGTGGCCACCATGGTCGCGGTGAACGCCGCGCTCGGTCGCTCACAATCTGCCGCAGATGTGGCGCTCGCGTGCCAGTGGGTGGAGAATCACATCGCCGGCGCGCCGTGCGGCCTCATGGATCAGATGACGAGCGCGTGCGGACTGAGCGGTCAGTTGCTCCAGTTGCTCTGCCAGCCGGGCCGCATCGAGGGACATGTCAGGCTCCCTGCCAACCTGCGCGTCTTCGGCATTGACTCCGGCGTGCGTCACGCTGTGAGCGGAGATGCCTATGGACGCGTGCGCGCCGCGGCGTTCATGGGCTACCGCCTGATCGCCGAGCGCGCCGGCCTGGCGGTGCAGCGTGATGGCGAGCGCGTGCGCATTCACGATCTCGAGTGGAACGGCTATCTCGCCAACATTCCGCCCGACGAGTTCGCGCGGTGCTTCGCACCGCATCTTCCCGACCGCATGACTGGCGCTGAATTTCTCGATCACTATGGCGGAATCACGGATACCGTAACGCGCGTGAAGCGGGATGCGTGGTATCCGGTACGTCAGGCGACGGCGCACCCGGTGTACGAACACGCGCGTGTGTCGCGCTTTGCGCAGTTGGTGAACGGCCCCGCGTCAGCAACTGCCACGGCGGAGCTGGGACGGCTCACGGCCGAATCACACGCGAGCTACGGCGCCTGCGGACTGGGCTGTCCCGAAACCGATCGTCTCGTGGCGCTCGTTGCTGAGATGGGCGCCGCACACGGACTCTACGGCGCCAGGATCACGGGCGGTGGAAGCGGGGGGACCGTCGCGATACTCGGCGCGGCCGACGCCGAGGGCAGCGTGCGCGCGCTGGCCGGCCGCTACGCCGCTGAAGTCGGACGCCCGGTGAATGTCTTCACCGCGTCCGGCCCCGGAGCGGAACAGTCGGGCGTACTCATCCTGGACCCGCGCGAGCTCGATCGGCCATCACCATCGCCTGGCGGATGACAGCGGCCATCTCGTCGCGGTGTTTGTCGAACGTGTCATCCACCACCGAGAGCGTCGGGATCTGCCCCTCACGCAGGGAGAGGGTTTTCGGATCCCAGCCGCCGAATCCCGATTCGTGCACGCCGCTGCTGCCGCGGCCGGGCGCGGGGTGGCTCAGGTGCTGGAAGGAGCGCACGAGTTGCTGCATCTCCGCGCCGACGCCCCACTGCGTGTACACCTGAAAGAGCGGAATGAACTCGAGCAGCGCGTCGTAGGCCATCTCGCCGCAGGCGAGCACGTGCGGGTGCGCGGCACGCAGCTCGCTCACCAGTTGGCGCATCCCCGCGTGCATGTCCGCGCGGTCGTTGTTCACCCAGCCGCCCGCGATGTCCAGGAAGTAGGCGTCCACGTCATAGCGAGTGATCGTGTCCGAGATGCGATCGCGCAGCCAGTTGCGCCACGAGTCCACGCCCAGATTCATGTACGAGAGCCAGCCTTCCTGATGACGGTCATTGTCCCAGTCCACCCAGGTGATGTCGAATCGGTCGCCGTCGATCTTGCTGGTGGCCGCGTCCGCCACCTTCGCGAATGACGGCTGCCGGCGGTTGGCGGCGTTGCAGCCGAACATGGGCATGACGCGCACGCCGAGCCGCCTGGCCTCCTGCACCAGCGCGCGAAAGCCGGCGTCGCCGCCCAGCCGTGGGTCTGCCCGATACGCGGGATAGTTCCAGTAGTATCGCCCATCCCATGCCGAGATGAACGCGAGCACGCGTGCGCCGGGCATCTGGCCCGCCACCCAGCGCAGGATCTCACGCATGCGCGCGTAGTCGTTGAAGATGTAGCCCGTGTAGTGCACGCCGTGCAGCGTCACGACGAGGGCAACATCGCGCATCCAGGCCGGGACATCGGGTCGCGTGTTCCAGTCGGGAATGTTGTACGCACGACGCACGTGCTCGACGTGCGGCGCAGCGGCCGCCTGGAGATCCGCGGCCGGCCCCACACGCCAGGTGGGCACAACGACACGATTCTCCTTGCGCCACCCCTCCGTCTCGAACGCGGCCTCCACGCGATACCCATGCTCACCGGGTTGGAAGTAGAGTCGCTTGGTGCGCACGTGATCATCGAGCGAGGACAGACAGAAGCAACTGTGATCGTCGCGCTGGATGACCGCGAACGGCGTCGACATGCTGCCCGATTCACCCGGCCCGAACAGATCACCGCCGCTGAACGGGTAGCCGAGCAGCACCTCGTCGTCGCGATGATCCACGAAGCCGCCGCCCGCGCCGGAGATCCTGCCGCGCGGCACATCGCGAATCACCGCCGTCACCGCCTTGACCGGCTGTGACATGTCCACCGTCGTGTCCCATTCAATGGTCTCGCCGTCGAGGCGGAAGCGGGCGGTGAGCGTGCCCTCGGCGCGTTCCTGCCCGCCCGCCCACGTAAATCCGCGACAGGTGAGCGTGACGCCGTTCGCATCTTCCACGGCGTTCATGCCGCGCGGGTCCATGGCGTACGCGTTCTCGTATGTGAAGACGAGAAAGGCGAAGCGCAGTGCACCTACCGCTATGGACGGCTCGGGAAAGTCGAAGCTGAACTTGTCGTATGCGCGCCCGCGCGGCGGAATGAAGACGTCGCTGGTGGACGTGAGCGGCAGGATGGGGAGCGCGCGCGTCGTGCCGCCAGACGTACCGGCTGTGACGACTTCCTGCGCCGCCGCAACATCGCGCGGCAGCATCGCGCCCGCGCCCGCCGCCCCGAGCACCTTGAGTGCGGCGCGACGCGTGAAATTGTCGGTCATTGTACAATACCTCGGCGGGAAACCCCGGAGATTCGCTTCGCTTGCGGTGAATGACAGATGCGTCGCCTTCCAGTCGGAAACTGACTATGCTGCTGTCTCGGAGTGGTGGGCAACGGACCGGATTGAGAGGCTGGGGAAAACATGCCACATGCCGCCCCGCGGCGCGAGCACACGCATCATCATCCGCCGGACGGCGACGATCGCCACGCGGCCGCTGCGCACGACCGCCACGCCGGTCACAGCGTGGCGATGTTCCGCGACAAGTTCGGCATCGCGCTGCTGCTCACCATTCCTACGCTTGTCTGGGGTCACATGCTCCAGCGAGCGCTCGGCTACACAGCGCCGTCGTTTCCGGGCGCGCGCTGGATCCCCGCGCTCTTCGGCACGGCGGTGTTCGTGTACGGAGGCTGGCCGTTCATGCAGGGCGCAGCGCGCGAGTTGCGCGACCGTATGCCAGGCATGATGACGCTCATTGCGCTCGCGATCAGCGTCGCGTTCGCCTTCAGCGCGGCGGTCACGCTGGGATTTCCCGGCATGCCACTCTGGGAGGAGCTCGCGACGCTTGTGACCATCATGCTGCTCGGTCACTGGATCGAGATGCGTTCGATCTCGCAAGCCCAGGGCGCCCTCGGCGAGCTCGCCAGGCTCCTGCCCGACACCGCCACACGCGTGCACGGCACCGGCACCGCGGAGCACCTGGAAGAGGTGTCCATCGGTGAGCTGCGCGAGGGCGACGTCGTGCTCGTTCGGCCGGGTGCCAGCGTGCCGGCAGATGGCACGGTTCGCTCCGGACAGAGTGCGGTAGACGAAGCACTCATTACCGGCGAGTCCGCGCCGGTTGAAAAGCGCGAGGGCGCACGTGTGATCGCGGGAACGGTGAACGGCGCGGGCTCGCTGCGCGTCGAGGTCACCGGGACGGGGAGCCGGACGGCGCTGGCCGGCATCATGCGACTCGTCGAGCAGGCGCAGACCTCTCGCTCGCGCGCACAGACCCTGGCTGATCGCGCGGCCTTCTGGCTCACCTTCATCGCGATTGGAGCGGGCGCGGTGACGCTCATCGCGTGGCTGGCGGCAGGAGCCACGGCGGCCACCGCTATCGAGCGGTTGGTGACCGTGCTCGTCATCGCCTGCCCGCACGCCCTGGGGCTCGCGGTACCGCTCGTGCTCGCAATCTCCACGACGCTCGGTGCCCGGTCCGGGCTTCTCGTGCGTGACCGGCGCGGGTTGGAGGATGCGCGCAACCTGACCACCGTCGTGTTCGACAAGACGGGCACACTCACGTTGGGCGAACATCGCGTCGTCGCCATGCACTCCGCAGGCAACCTGTCCGAGGACGATGCGCTGCGGCTCGCGGCCGCGGTGGAGCGCGACGCCGAGCATCCCGTTGCTCGAGCGATCGTGAAGAGCGCGGCGGAGCGTGGACTGACCGCGCCCGCGGCGCAAGCATTCCAGGCGATCCCCGGTCGCGGCGTCAGAGCGAGCGTCGACGGGCGGCAGCTCGCGGTGGGTGGACCCAATTTGCTGGCGAGTCTCGGCGTCACGGCCGCCGCAGACTTCGAGCAGTTTGCCACCGAAGCGGCCGGTCGCGGACAGGGCGTTGTCTATCTCGTGGACGGGACCAGCGCCCTGGCCGCATTCGCGGTAGCCGATGCCGTTCGCCCGGAGTCGCGCGCGGCGGTCAAGCAACTGCATGATGCAGGAATCGCCGTGGTGATGATGACCGGCGACGCACGTGCCGTGGCCGAAGCTGTAGCGCGCGACATTGGGATCGACACGGTGTACGCCCAGGTGCTGCCTGAGGACAAGGCCGCCACCATTGAACGGCTGCAACGTGAGGGCCGGCGCGTGGCGATGGTCGGCGACGGCGTGAATGACGCGCCCGCGCTGGTGACGGCTGACGTTGGAGTCGCCATTGGCGCCGGAACCGATGTGGCAGTGGAAGCGGGTGACATTGTGCTGGTACGCAGCGACCCACGCGATGTGCCGCGCATCATCAACCTGTCACGCGCGAGCTATCGGAAAATGGTGCAGAACCTCTGGTGGGCAGCCGGCTACAATATCGTCGCGATTCCACTGGCGGCCGGCGTGCTGGCGCCCTGGGGCGTCGTGCTCTCTCCGGCAGTGGGCGCAGTCCTGATGTCGCTCAGCACGATCATTGTCGCAGCGAACGCGCAGTTGCTGCGCAGGGCACGACTCTAGGCCACCACGCCCCACCACGCCCTCCCTCCCCGCCCTTGGGAATCGGCAATCGGGAATGGGGAATCTTCCACGCCCCGCCGCCCCTCCCCTGGGAATCGGCAAACGGGAATCGGGAATCGTGGGAATGGGGAATGATGAAGCGGGGGGAGGCGGCGGTGAAGAAACGGCGGTGGGGTGTGGTGTGGGGAGGTCTTCCTCCCCGATTCCCCATTCCCGATTGCCCATTCCCAAGGGTGGGGTGATGGGTCGCGGAAGATTGCCGATTCCCAAGGGCGGGGTGGTGGGCGGTGAACTATCCCCCCACCGTCCCCCAATACACACCGTAGCGCTCGTCAATGAGCGAGTAGAACGGAACCAGCGTCACGTCGCGCGACTGGCCGACGGTACGAAACTCGAGCGGCCTGCCCGGCACCGGCTTGATCCAGTCGGCGGGACCATTGCCGCGCGCCACGAACGATGGCGCGCTCACGGGGTCGCCCTTGTACTCGGGTACCGTGCGCGGCTTCGTGGGCTCGGCGCGCAGAATTTGCAGGGTCAGCCCCTCGGTGCCGAGGCGCCCCACGAGCACCAGCGGTCCGTACATCACGGCCTGCACGGACGGATCATCGGGCATCGGCTGCACGTGCAACTGCATGGGCAGCGTGAGCTCCACCCGGTCGCCATCGCGCCAGGTGCGGTCGAGCACGAGGTAGCTGCCGGGCGCCGCGAAGGCGTCGTCAAGGTGGCCGTTCACCGACACGGAGCCGCCGGGCGCCGTCCAGTACGGGACACGCAGCCGGATCGCCATGCGCACGGGACGCGCACAGTGCAGCGTGAAGCGCGTACGGTTCTCCTCGGGGAATCGCGTGTCCTGCACGACACGCACGCCGCGTTCCCGCCAGTCCAGCTCCGAGGGAATGAACAGGTTCACGTACAGACCGCGATCATCCTGGAAATAGATGCTGTCGCCCAGCTTGGAGTGCGACTCGAGTCCGGTGCCGTTGCAGCACCAGAACGAGTGCAGCGGCTGGCCGAAGAGCTTCCAGTAGCCCGACGCGAGCGGCACGTAGTAGAGCGTCATCCCATCGGCCGGATGCTGCGTGCCGAGGATGCCATTGAAGAGCACCCGCTCGTAGTAGTCCGCCAGACGCGGATCGGCCGTCCATGTGAAGAGATGGCGCGTGAGCTTGAGCATGTTGTACGTCGTGCAGCATTCCTGCGTGTAGCCGCTCAACTCCGTGGAGAGCACGCCAGGGTCGGACTGCCAGCTCTCGCCATTGCTGGTGCCGCCCGTGCAGTAGGCGCGGCGCCCCGTCACCTCGTGCCAGAAGTACGAGGCCACGTCGTGATAGCGCGCATCGCCGGTGAGTTCATAGCGGCGCGCGGCGCCGATGATTTTCGGAATGGTCGTGTTGACGTGCAGCCCCTTCAGCTCGTCACGCCCCTGGGCCAGCGGCGTGAAGATCCGCTCGTGGTCGAAGCGGTGAGCGAGTTCGGCGTCCGCCCGTGAATTCGTGACGGCCGACAGATTGTACAGCACTTCGTTCATGCCGCCGTACTCGCGTTCGAGCACGCGCGCCATCGCCTCGTCACCCAGCGGCTGTGTCCAGCCGCCAGTCCAGCGCACCATGCCGCGCAGCACTTCGAGCGCGGGCGCGTAGCCGCTCAGCGTGTACGTATCGAGCAGTCCCGCCATGATCTTGTGCACCGTGTAGAATGGCGCCCACACGCGCCTGCCTTCGCGCAGCCGGTCGAACAGTTCCTCGGGAAACGCGCTGAGATAGCCGGTGCCGTTCGTGCGCTGACACTGTGCGAGCGCATCCACCATGCGCAGCCCGCGCGTGCGCAGCGTGGCGTTGTCCTGGCTGGCGCCCATGAGCGCGCACGCCGAGAGGTAATGACCGGTATAGTGGCCGCGCAGTTCGTTGTCCGGCGCTTCCCAGCCGCCCAGCGGCTCCGCGTTCGACGGCAGCCCCGCCGTGACGCGGAACATGTGCAACAGGCGGTCGGGATCGAGGCTCTCCATGTGCCGCCGCGCGACTTGCGTGTCGTCGAGAAAGAGACCGGCGCGCAGCCGGACGCGACTCACGTCGAAGGGGCGCACGAGCGGCCGCGGCACATCGCCGCCAACGGGAGCAGCACCGCCGAGTCGCGGCAGCAAGGGCACCGCGGCGACGGTGGCGGCGGCTGACGTAATGAAATCCCGGCGCGAGATCCCCGACATGACAGAGACAATGGCATATCCGCCGGCGAAATGCGAGAGGCTCCGCCGTGACCTCTTGTAGTCGGCCGTACCACGCCACAAGTTGCAGCAGGACACCCCATGGAGGGATGTCCACTCTCGCGCCTGCCATGCGGGGGACACCATGCAGATCGTCACGGTCAACAGCTCGAGCGCCGTGATGCGGCGCTGGATCGCGAGTGCGCGCGCCGCCGTGCCGATCGCGGCCACTGCCCTGCTCGCCGCCGCGTACACCCCTGCCCTGCTCGCCGCCCAGGCGAGCACACCGACTGGAGCGATTGTCGCGACCGTTCGCGACACGACGCACGCCGCCATTGCGGGCGCCGAGCTCCTGCTCACCGGCAGCGCCGTACACGGCTTCACGGACGACGAAGGCATGGTGCGCCTCGCGCCCGTCGGGGCCGGACCGGTTCAGGTGACCGTGCGTCGCCTCGGCTTCCGTCCCGCGACGCTGGACGTGACCGTCGCCGCGGGCGCACCGACCAGTGCCAGCATCCAGCTCGAACAGGTCGCGCAGCAACTGGCGCCGGTGCTGGTGCGCGGCACGGCGCGCGCCTATGGCGATCAGATGGAAGGCTTCTACGATCGCCGCGCGCATCGCTCCGGGCACTTCATCACCCGAAGCGAGATCGAGCAGGCGCAACCGTCGCGACTCACGGACATGTTTCGCCGCATTCCGGGAATCCGCCTGGGCTCGACAGGCATGATCCAGAACGCCGTGCGCATGCGCGGCGAAACGGGCTGCGCGCCGCTCGTGTGGATCGATGGCGCG
>DATNDS010000189.1:0-9797 GCA_035553215.1 Gemmatimonadaceae bacterium | reverse complement strand
CGCAGAACCCAAGTGCCATCCCTGAATTGTGCGCCCCGCCACCTGAACTGTTTGCGCCACCATCGTGGGGAAGTCGCGTGGTGCGCCAACCCCGGGCGCCGAACGAATTGTTTTCCCATGCCGATCCAGGAGCATGAGGCGATTCGCGAGCACGAACACGACGCCGAGCGTGCCATCATCATCGGACGTCAGCATCGCCATCCGCGCGCTGTTATCCAGCATCTTCGTCAGTGGCTGATGCGGCGGCTGATGCGGCGACCTGCCGCTCGAGTCATACTGAGTCGCGACGGTCTCCCGCATGTTCCACGTCCAGAACGACCCATCGCGATTCGGTCGCACATCCCACACGCCGTGCGCCACGTGATACGTCCGGAGCAGTTCGCCGCCGGAGCTGAATACGAAAACGACGCCCATGTTGGAGTGCGTCATCCACACACGCCCGTCGGGCGCCAACTGCACCCGAGTGCCGCCAGTCGAGTCCTGCGTGACCCCCGGCACGTCGGCCGTTCTCCAGAGCGGCGCTCCCGTCAGCGACAATGCCTTGAGGGAATAATCACCGAAGTCATACGTGTAGATCGCCTGATCGGCGCAGGCAAGATTGCCGGGTCTGCTGAGCAGATTGGGGTTCGCGGGCAGACTCGTGACGACAGTCCACGTACCCGCGAGCCAGGTGCGCTGTGACTGCTGCGCGGATGCGCCGCGTGTGAGGAGCACCACACATGCGAGCGCGACGAGCGCGCTCCGTGTTGCGCACTGGCGTCTCGTTTGCACTGCAACACGTGAACCGGACACCACGCCTCGCCGTCGTGACCAGCAGAACATGGGGTCAGACTCCAATTCACGAAAGAGATCCGACACCAGGGAAATAAGATAGACTCGTCTCCGGACACAGCAGCCCTGGCACCCACCGGCGACCAGCGACCAGCGACCAGCGACCAACCACCAGCTACCATTCACAATGAACCATCTCGCCTCCGAAACCTCCCCGTACCTTCGCCAGCACGCCGCCAATCCGGTGGAGTGGTATCCCTGGGGGCCGGAGGCGCTGGCGCGCGCCAGGGCCGAGGACCGGCCGATCCTGCTCAGCATCGGCTACGCCGCCTGCCACTGGTGCCACGTCATGGCGCACGAGTCGTTCGAGGACGAGGACACCGCGCGCCTCATGAACGCACTGTTCGTGAACATCAAGGTGGATCGCGAGGAGCGCCCCGATCTCGACGGGATCTACATGAGCGCGGTACAGGCCATGACGGGACACGGCGGCTGGCCCATGACGGTGTTCCTCACCCCCGAGGGCGAGCCGTTCTATGGGGGCACATACTTTCCTCCGGAGGACCGCCAGGGCATGCCGGCCTTCCGCACCGTGCTGCAGTCCGTGGCCGCGGCGTATCGCGACCGGCGCGGCGAGGTCGCGCGTGCGGCCGGGCAGATGCGCGAGCTGTACGCGCACGCGAGCGCGGCGCCGCGCGGCACCGGCACGCTCACCGCGCCGCTGCTCGATCAGGCCTTCCGCACACTGGCCCGCCGCTACGACGAGCGTCATGGCGGCTTCGGCGATGCGCCCAAGTTCCCCCAGACCATGGTGCTCGACTTTCTCCTGCGGCAATCCCGCCACGCGGACAATGCGCAGGCGCTCGCGATGGCGCGCGACTCGTTCGTGCACATGGCCCGCGGCGGGATCTACGATCAGGTGGGCGGCGGCTTTCATCGCTACGCGGTGGACGACGTCTGGCTCGTGCCCCACTTCGAGAAGATGCTCTATGACAACGCGCTCCTCGCGCGGCTCGGCGCGCACCTCTACCAGGCGACCGGGAGCGCGGAGATCGCGCGCGTCACCGCCGAGACGGTCGAGTGGGTGCAGCGCGAGATGACGTCGCCCGGTGGCGGCTTCTACGCGTCGCTCGACGCGGACAGCGAGGGCCACGAAGGGCGCTTCTACGTCTGGACCGCCGCGGAGCTGGAGCAGTTGCTGCGCCGCGACGCGCGCGTGGCCAGCGCGTACTGGGGCGTCACCGGCACGGGCAACTTCGAGGGGAAGAACATTCTCCATGTGCCCGACGAGCCCGCCGTCGTCGCCGCGCGGCTCGATGTGCCGGCGGAGCAGGTGTACGCCACGATCGAACGCGCACGCCCCGTGTTGTACGACGCGCGCGCCGCGCGTGTGTGGCCGGCGCGTGACGAGAAAATCATCGCCGCGTGGAACGGCCTCATGCTGCGCGCCGTGGCGGAGTGCGCGCGCGTATTCACGCACGACGCGTGGCGCGCGCTCGCGATCGCCAACGGCGAATTCCTCTTCCGCGAGATGGTCCGTGAGGATCGCGTGCTGCGCGTCCACACCGGCGGCGTCACGAAGCTCAACGGCTATCTCGAAGACCACGCCGCCGTTGCACTCGGCGCGCTCGCGCTCTACGAGCTCACGTTCGATCGGACCTGGCTCGATCGCGCGCGTGCACTGGGCGAATCCATGATCACCTGGTTCTGGGACGACGGCATGGGCGCGTTCCACGACACGCCGAGCGATCACGAAGCGCTCGTCATGCGCCCGCGCGAGGTGACCGACAACGCGACGCCGAGCGGCACGTCGCTCGCGGTGGAGCTGATGCAGCGCCTCGCCGTGCTGTTCGATGACGATGCCATGCGCCGCCGCGCGAACTGGGTGCTCGAGACGCTGGTGGATCCGCTCGCGCGCTACCCTGCCGCCTTCGGCCACATGCTCGGCAACGCGAGCTTCGCGATCCACGGCGCCCTCGAAGTCGCGATCAGCGGCGAACCGGCCGCCGCCGACTTCCGCGCGCTCACCACGGCGCTCGGAGCGCAGTATCTGCCCGGTCTCGTCCTCGCCGGCGGCCCTGAATCCGCGCACACCGGCGTCGCGCTGCTCGTGGACCGCCCCATGCGCGACGGCCGGGCCACAGCGTACGTGTGCCGGAACTACACGTGCAAGGAACCGGTGACGGAGGCGGGGAGGGTGGGTGGTGTGGTAGCTGGTCGCTGGTAGCTGGTCGCTGGTCGCTGGTCGCTACCAGCTACCGTTGTTAAACCAGCGACCAGCGACCAGCCACCAGCGACCACTCAGTTCACCACCACCGTCCCGTGCATGCCGGGATGGATGTGACAGTTGTAGGTGAACGTGCCCGCCGTGCTGAAGACACGGGTGATCGTGGTATTCACGTTCGTGCCGGCAATGTCCGCCGGGGCGCCGTTCACGGCATCGAAGTAGACGTTGTGTCCCAGCGAGCCGAAGGCGAAGCTCACGGTGGTGCCGGCGGCGACCGTGATGGACGGTGGTGTAAACGCCTCGGCCGGCGTGGCGTCAATGGTGTTGGCTGGCGGCGGTGGTGGCGTTGGCCCTGTGCCGTACCCGCTCCCCGATCCCCCGCAACCCATGGCAAGCGCGGCCAGCGCCACCACTCCAAGTCTGATCAACATGTCCTCCCTCTCCTCACAGTGAAATGTTCGTTGCACGATCCGGGGAGTCCCGGAGTCCATTGGGGTCTGCGGCCGTCCGACCCCGGCGACCCCGGCGACCAGGGGTCCGCCGTCGCGATCTGACCCGCTCCGGCGCCGCCCTACGGAGCTTCCGCGCTGACGTGTGGCGTCGCGCGATCGAATGCCAGCAGCACGTGCACCTGAATATCCGGATGCATTTTCAGCATGCCGAGCATTTTCGACAGGTGCTTCACCCCGTAGTCGTTCAGATTCAGCGGAAACGAGCTGGCGACGTGCACGCTGTCACCCCTGAACACGAGCGTGGCGGGAACCGCCACCTCTTTCGTCACGCCGTGAATGACCAGCGTGCCGTGCAGCGTAGCCTGCACGCTGTCGCCCTCCGCCGGCGAGACGTCGCTCACCTGTGCGAGATTGAACCGAATGACCGGATACTTGTCGGACTCCATGGAGGAGCGCATGTCCCGGTCGCGGTGATCGTTGTCCGTCCTGAGCGAGTCCACCGGCGCTTCCACCCAGCCGTGCACCGTGGTGAGCGCGCCGCCGCTGGACTTGCCGGTGACCGCCGTGGTTTTGCCCACGAAGTCGCCCACCGTGGAGTGGCCGTCAAAGCTGAGCGTCCCGCTCACCACCGACGCATCGGGCACGGTGCGCTGCGCGTGCGCCGCATGCGCCATCGCGAGGAACGCGACGCAGAAGGCTGCTCGCGAGCAGGACTGAAACATCCTGTTCGGCATTGTTCCCTGAAGCTGAGTACCGCCGGCCCGGCACGAGCCCAATGCTTGCGCCGCGGTCAGCGATGCATTCACATTGGTGAATACGGCCAGGCCGCAGAGAATTCCCGCGAGCCGCGCTGACGCAGCATATGTGGCCGGTGCCGCGTAGCATCTGGTGGTTCGTCCCGCCGCACTTCCCCTCTCTTCCTCCCCGCTCCACATCATGAAAGTTCTTGCGTCCTGCCTTGCGGCCGCCACGGTGCTCGCGGCCTGCGCGCATCAGCAGCCCGCTCCCGCACCGGCGCCCGCACCCGCGCGCAGCATGCAGCGGGCGGTCAATCCGGCGGCCGACGACAGCGGCCGGCCCGCCACGCCGCGCGCTCCGCGCCCGTACAACCGCGTGATCACCTCTCGCGCCGTCACGAAGAACGGGCTGTTCAAGACACACCAGATCGACGAGAAGCTGTATTTCGAAATTCCCGCCACGGCGCTCAACCGCGACATGCTGCTCGCGGGCCGCTTCGCGCGCTCGGCGCCCGATCCCGGCGACTTCGACGGCTACGGCGGCGACGAGTTCATCGAGCGCACGCTGCGCTGGGAACGGTCGGGGAACCGCGTGATCCTGCGGCGCACGAATTTCGACATCACGGCGGATTCGTCGCTTTCTGTATATAAATCGGTGCAGGCGTCGAACAATCCCGCGGTCGTCGCGATCTTCCCCGTGGAGGCGTATGGTCCGGACAGCGCCGCGGTGATCGACGTCACGCCGCTCTACACGACGTCGGTGCCGGAATTCCAGTCCTCGAACGGCATGATCGACCCCAAGCGTTCGTACGTGGAGCGCGTGGCGAGCTTCCCCGAGAACGTCGAGGTCGAGGCGACGCAGACGGCCACGCCACGCCCCGCACAGGGCGCCGGCGGACCCGGCGGACCCGGCGGAGGTCAGGGCCCACGCGGCCCCGTGCCCGCGGTGAGCGTGCTCGCGCACTGGAGCATGGTGCTGCTTCCCGACAAGCCGATGACGCCGCGCTACTACGACGACCGCGTCGGCTATTTCTCGACGCAGCAGATCGACTTCGGCACGACACAGCAGCGCTCCGTCGAGCGCAAGTACATCGCGCGCTACCGTCTCGAGAAGAAGGATCCCACGGCCGCGCTCTCCGAACCGGTGAAGCCCATCGTCTATTACGTGGACCCCGGCACGCCCGCGAAGTGGATTCCCTACATCAAGGCCGGCATCGAGGAGTGGAACTCCGCGTTCGAGATGGCGGGCTTCAAGAACGCGATCATCGCGAAGGACGTCCCCGCCGACAGCGCCGACTGGTCCATGGAAGACGTGCGCCACACCGTGGTGCGCTGGCTGCCGTCCACCGTGGAGAACTCGGTGGGTCCGCACATCAGCGATCCGCGCACGGGCGAGATCCTCAACGGATCGGTGCGCATGTTCCACAACATCCTGAATCTCCAGCGCGACTGGTACTTCACACAGGTCGCGCCGCTCGATCCGCGCGCCTGGAAGCTGCCGCTGCCCGATTCCGTCATGGGCCGGCTGCTGCAGTTCGTCGTCGCGCACGAAGTCGGCCACACGCTGGGCTTCCAGCACAACATGAAGGCGAGCGCCGAGTATCCGGCGGACAGCGTGCGCAGCCGCACGTGGGTGCACAGGATGGGGCACTCACCGTCCATCATGGATTACGCGCGCTTCAACTACGTGGCCCAGCCCGAGGACAGCATCGCGCTCGAGGATCTCATTCCGCGCGTGGGCCCGTACGATCGCTTCGCGACGATGTGGGGGTACACGCCGATTCCTGACGCGAAGACGCCGGAGGAGGAACTGCCCACGCTCGACACGTGGGCGCGCATGCAGGACAGCATTCCCTGGTACCGCTTCTCGACCGCGAACGACAAGGGCGCCGACCCCGGGAGCGAGACGGAAGCCGTGGGCGACGCCGACCCGGTGAAGTCCACCGAAGCGGGCCTCCGGAACATCAAGCGCATCGTGCCAATGCTGATTCCGGCGGCGGTGCATCCCGGCGAGGACAACGATGATCTCGACGAGATGTATGGGAGTCTCATCAGTCAGTGGCGCCGCGAGATCGGCCACGTGGCGAATCTCGTGGGCGGCGTGGAGTCGCAGGAGAAGTACGGCAGCCAGCCGGGCCCGATCTTCACGCCCGTGTCGCGCGTGCGCCAGCGTGCGGCCGTGGAGTTCCTCAACCGCAACGTGTTCGCGACGCCCACGTTCTTCCTGGACACCTCGATTCTTCGTCGCATCGAACCCGACGGCGCCATGGCGCGCATTCGCGCCGCACAGGCGGGCGTGCTCACCTCGCTGTTCAACAACCAGCGCATGACGCGGCTGATCGAATTCTCCGCGCTCACGCCCGGCTCCAGGGACGACTACACCCTGGCGGACATGCTCGCCGACGTGCGCCACGGCGTATGGACGGAGCTCCCGGCCTCGCGCGTGCACATTGACGCGTTCCGCCGGAATCTGCAGTTCGCCTATCTCGACGCGGTGGACGCCAAGCTCAATCCGCCGCCCCCGACCCCCCGACCGCGCGCGCTGCCGCCGCAGTTCGCCTATCTCTTCGCGCCGGTACCGGACGAAGCGCAAGCGGCGCTGCGGGGCGAGCTGGTGGCGATCGACGCGGAAGCGAAGGCGGCGCTCGGGCGCGCGTCGGACCGGGAGACGCGGGCGCACCTGGCCGAGGTGAGGCATCGGATAGATCGGATCTTGAACCCCAGGGGCTAGGGAAGCGGCGTGGTGCGCCAGAGGCGCACCACGCCTGCGGGAAGCGGTCGCCTCCGGCGACCTGCGGGAAACGGCGATAGCGCCTGGCGGCGCATCGCCTGCGGGAAGCGCCGCCGGGCCGAAGGCCCGGCAGCTGCGGGGTACCCCACCACCGCCGCCGTTTCGATTTCCCATTCGCTATTGCCCATTTCCAAGGGCAGTGGAGTGGGGTCTCGCAGCCGCGCTTGGCGCGGCGCTTCCCGCAGTCGCGCTTTGCGCGACGCTTCCCGCAGGCCGCTGCCGTAGGCAGTCGGCCACTTCCCGCAGGTCGCCTCCGGCGACCGCTTCCCGCAACGCCTGTGGCGCGCGACCCGCGCGCCACAGGCGTTGCGCCTTACCGCCAGCGCCCGTCCACCCAGTACCACCCCTGTCGCTGATGCGCCCAGTGGCCTGCGACATAGCGCCTTGCTCCAGGGCGAACGCGCACCCAGTTGCCAGGCACCCAGGCATACGCTCGGCCGTCCCAACTGTAGCGACCCGCAACCCAGGCGTAATTCGGACCGGGGCGGACAGTTACGACTTCGACGCGTTCAGGCGGGGGTGCCACGCGGACGTACACGCGGCCAGGACGCTGCGCGGGTGCCGACGCGCAGGCGCCAAGCGCAATCACAAGGGCCAACGACATGGCCGCGGATTTCACCGATTTGAGCGTCATTGTGTCATTCCTCTCTGTGCTGACTCAACCAACTGTGGGCACAGCGTCGCGCCGTGCTGAATTGGAGGACGCACGAAGGCGGCAGATGTTAACGCGGAATGAGGCGCACCGACGCAAGACGACGGATCTGGCGCCTATTCCCTGGCGGTGGAAGGCGTCCGCAGCGCACTCAGCAGGCGGTAGAGCATGCAACGAATTCGGTCAATCAGCTCGGTGGGGGCAACCAGGTCCTCGGCCGCGAGGTAGCCGAGGGACTCGGCGATGGTAAGCAGCGTATCAAGTTCAGAGAGGGAACCCCGCGCAATGGAGAGGTGATGCACATACTCGCCACGATGGACGCGGGCATTGCCTTCGGCGATATTTGCTGGCACAGACACCGCGGCGCGATGCATTTGATTGCCGAGGGCGAAGCGCTCGTCGTTCGGGAGTCGGGCCGCCAGTTTGTACACGAGCACGACAAGCTCCATCGCAGACTGCCACACCGCGAGACCCTTGTGATCGTGCACCTTCATGACATCTCCACGCGTCTGTATGGATTGACTGATCCGGGAGAGAAAACTGATCTGACCTGGAGTGACAGAATAGCTGTAGCGTGCGCATCGTCCTCATCCCGGCGTTTCGTCGGCCATGAATCGATTGCCGCCTGTGTCGCCTCCCGCAAAGTCTGCTACCGGCTTCCGACAGCTTCTCGCACCGCGTCACCATGCCCGACGATCCGAAGCCCGACGATTCGACACCGCCACGCAAGAACGAATCATCCCGCGAATTCCACGATGAACAGCAGCTCTGCGACTACTGCGGCAGCACGGCACTGGTCTGGCGCAGGTGCAAACTGATCTGCGAGAACTGCCGGGGGATCGTGTTGAGCTGCGGAGATCTCTGAGGCGGGAAGCGGTCGCCTTCGGCGACCTGCGGGAAGCGGCCGGCCGCCTGCGGCAGCGGCCTGCGGGAAGCGTCGCGCGGAGCGCGACTGCGGGAAGCGCCGGCCGACCGCAGGCCGGCCGCCTGCGTGAGAATCGGCCTCTCCCCACCACCCTCCCTCTGGGAATCGGCAAACGGGAAAACAGAATCGAAACGGCGGGAGTAGGGCGTAGGGCGTGTCCGCAGCCGCCGGGCCTTCGGCCCGGCGGCGCTTCCCGCAGGCGCTGAGCCGTCAGGCTCAGTCGCCGCTTCCCGCAGTCGCGCTCCGCGCGACGCTTCCCGCAGGCGTGGTGCGCCTCTGGCGCACCACGCCGCTTCCCGCGTTACCTTCATACCCGTGCCCGACCTCTCCCCCCGCCTCCAGGCCGCGCTCGGCGACGCCTACCTCATTGACCGCGAGCTCCCCGGCGGCGGCATGAGCCGCCTCTTCCTCGGCACCGAGCGCTCGCTCAACCGCCGCGTCGTCATCAAGGTCCTCCCGCCCGAGATGACCAGCGAGGTCAGCGCCACCCGCTTCAAGCAGGAAATGGAGATCGCGGCGCGGTTGCAGCACCCGCACGTGCTCCCCGTGCTCACCGCGGGCGCCAGGGATGGGCTGCTCTACTACGTCATGCCGTACGTGGCCGGCGAATCGTTGCGCCACCGGCTCACCGCGCAGGGGCCGCTCTCCGTTGCCGCGGCCGTCGGCATCATGCGCGAGATCGCCGACGCGCTCACCGCGGCGCACTCGGCGGGCATCCTGCACCGCGACATCAAGCCCGAGAACATTCTGCTCGAGTCGGACCACGCGGTGCTCACCGACTTCGGCATCGCGCGCGCCGTCGAGCAGTCCCGCGCCGGCCAGCTCACCGGGACCGGCCTCGCCATGGGGACGCCGGCCTACATGGCGCCCGAGCAGCTCGCGGCCGAGCCCGACCTGGACGGACGCGCGGACGTGTACTCGCTCGCGCTCGTGGGCTACGAGATGCTCACCGGCAGCAATCCGTTCGCCACCGCATCGGGACGCGCATCGCTCACGGCACAGCTCACGCAGGAGCCGCCGCCGCTGGAATCGCTCCGCCCGGACACGCCGAGCGCGGTGAGCGCGGCGATCACGCGCGCGCTCGCGAAGGACCCGCGCCAGCGCTTCGCCACCGCGCAGGAATTCCACGACGCGCTCGACGCCGCGGTGCACACGCCATCAGGCATCGCGGCCTCGCCCCGCGCGATTCCCGGTCGCCGCACGCTTGCGATCGCGGCGCTCGTCGTGATGGCCGCGCTCGCG
>DATNDS010000188.1:0-85900 GCA_035553215.1 Gemmatimonadaceae bacterium | reverse complement strand
CGACCTGTGGGGCTATCACTTTCACGTCGAAGGCCGTCCCATCCCGCGCCCCGGTGAAGCGCCTGACGCGACGTATCGGGTGGTGTTCCCCGGCTATTTTCGCACCATGCGCATCCCGATCCTGCGCGGCCGGGGCATCACTGAACAGGACAACCGCAACGCTCCCGCTGTCGTCGTCATCAACCAGTGGATGGCCGATCGCTGGTGGCCAGGCGAGTATCCGGTTGGCAAGCGCATCACTCTTGGGGACCCCGAGCATCCGGTCTGGCTCACCGTGGCAGGCGTCTCGAAGAACGACGTGCAGCACGACTGGGTCGCACCGCCATCCGAGGAGATTTGCCTGCCATATCTCCAGACTGCCCAGTATCTGGACGGCTCATCATCCCACATCTCCTACATGACGCTGGTCGTGCGCGCGGACTGCGCGCCGAGCGGCCACGCCTGTGACCCGGCGGCGCTGGCACCAGCCATTCGCGGCACCGTATGGTCGTTCGACAGGAGTCTCCCCATCTCGGACGTGCAGACCATGGAGCAGGCCGTGGCCCGCTCTACCGCGGAGCCCCGCTTCACGCTTCTGGTGCTCGCCGCCTTCGCGGGGGTCGCGCTCTTTCTCGCCGCCGTCGGCATCCATGGCGTGATGAGCTACTCCGTCTCGCGCCGGACGCACGAAATCGGACTGCGCATGGCGCTTGGCGCTGACCGGGGCGACGTCCTGAGGCGCGTCGTGGGACAGGCCATGATGCTGGCGCTGATGGGCAGCGCGGTGGGTCTCGCGGGAGCACTGCTGCTCACGCGTCTGATGTCCGGCCTGCTCTATCGCGTGCACTCCACCGATCCACTCACGTTCGTGGCAGTGGCGTTCCTTCTGGCCTGCGTCGCTCTCGTCGCCAGCTACGTCCCCGCCCGCCGCGCCACTCGCATCGACCCCGTGGAAGCGCTGCGTCAGGCATAGCTCGCGGCCAGTGCCGCGTGGATTCCGGTTCTTGCCGGAATGACGACAAACGTCGCCATCACGAGGACGCCGTTGCCCGCGGACTGCGCGCCTTCTGATCCCATCGTCCGTCCCAACTATATTTCTCCACGCATGTCTCTGGCCGTCCGCATCCTTGGCTCTTCCGCCGCGCGCCCTACCGTCGAACGCGGCGTCTCCTCCATCGCCGTCATCCGCGAAGGGGAGACGCTCCTGTTCGACTGTGGCGAGGGCACGCAGCGCCAGATGATGCGCTACGGCATCTCCTTCGCGCTGAACGACATCTTCTTCACGCATTTTCACGGCGACCACGTGCTTGGCGTGGTCGGGCTGTTCCGCACGCTCGCGCTGCAGGGGCGTGAGACAACCATGCGGCTCTGGGGACCACGCGGCGCCAGCCGCATTCTGCGAAGCGCAACGCACTTCGGCGTGGACCGCGTCGGCTTTCCACTGGAAATCACCGAACTCGAGCCGGGGCAGCGCGTCGCGCGCGACGGCTACGAGATCGTCGCCTCTCCGGCGGATCACCGCGGCGCGGCCGCGTTTGGCTACGCGCTGGTGGAGCAGGAGCGTCGCGGTCGCTTCAATCCCGACATGGCGCGTGAACTGGGTGTGCCGGAGGGCCCGCTCTGGGGACAGATCCACCGCGGCATGGCGGTCACGTTGCCCGATGGACGGATGATCCAGCCGCAGGCGCTGGTCGGGCCCACGCGTCCGGGGCGGACGCTCGTGCTGTCCGGCGATACGCGGCCCACGGACACCACCGTATCACTCGCGCGAAGCGCCGATCTGCTCGTGCACGAGGCCACGTTCGGGGACGAGGAAGCCGCGCGCGCCACCGAGACCGGCCACTCCACGGCGCGGGAAGCGGCGCAGGTGGCTCGCAGTGCCGGAGTGCGACGGCTGGTGCTCACGCACTTCTCCGCGCGCTACTCCCGGGATGCACAGGAGCTCGTGCGCCAGGCGCGCGAGCTCTTCCCGGAGACCGTCGCGGCCCGCGACGGAATGGAGATCGAGATTCCCTATGCGGCTGACAACGTCGGTGACGGCGCGGCCGAGAGTGCGCCAGGCGGCGCGCCACCTCCCGGCGCGCCGTCGCGCAGCGAGTCTAGTCCGACGAGGTAGATGGTGCAGCGCCCGCCGAGATCGAATCCGCCTTCACCACGTCAATGATCTGGCCAACGTTGCAGAAGCTTCCGCCGGAACGCGGCTTGGCTTCCACCACCGCGGTCGCGCCGTCCACCAGCAGCGTGCTCGGCACCTGCGCCGGTTGCAGCTCGTAGCTGTTTCCCTTGGTGGACTGGAACTTCCAGCACGTTCCGCCGGAATCGCTCTGCACCATGTGCACTGTGCCATGCAGCATCAGATCCCCATTCGCCGCCTTCTGCTCACCAGACTTGCACGCCGCCACCGCGAGAATGAGCAATCCGATCGAACCGCCGCTAAGAGTCCTGCGAACCATGCCGGCCATGGGACGACCCCCATTGAAATGGACTGGCCAATATGTGCCCGATTGGCGTGGAAGGAAACCACCCCGCCTTTTTCTACCCTGAAGTGGTCACTGGAATTCCCAGTGGATTGTCGGCGGCGGAAATGAGCATGGATCGCCGAAAGAGCCGAGCGAGTTCGTCATGACCGAGCGAACGCTCGATTTCGCCGGCATCCAGCCGACTTTTCACGTCTGTCGCGCCCGGTACCGCGGCGTTGTACCAGTTGTAGCGGTCCTTGCGCGCCGTGCGGCCGTCGGGATGGCGAAATGCCACCAGCGCGTTGCTCGCGCCCGGCAGCAGCACCTCGACGAGCCAGACCGAGCCGTCGGACGATCGAAACTCCTTCATTGCCACCTGATTGAAGAGTGGAATGGCTAAGCGACGGTCTGAGGGATGAGCGGCTGGCGCCCCGCAAAACCAGCGTCGACGTCATGCCAGTACTCCACGGCGTGCTCGCCAAGCTTCCAGCAGAGAAATACGCGTCGCCCCCCGATTTCGCCGGGGAAGTCCACCAGGCCGGCGTCCGCCGGCATGCGATATTCGGCGCCCACGTCCTCGATCTCGCGAATGTATCCCGCGATCTCCGCCGCGAGCGACTGTGCTTCACGCTCCAGCGGTTCCAGCCGGGCGTCGGGATTCGTCGCGGTGGACACGCCGGCAAGCAATTCAATCTCGGTCACCCGCTCCTGCCAGCGCGGGTACGTGGCAACAATGTCCGCCACGATCCGGCGCAGGAGCGGAAGCGTTCGGTTGGCCTGTTCAACGGTAAACATCTTCATGGTGAGAATCCTGTGATACTGCTGCGGCGTGGGCAAGAGCAAGGGGCAGCCCCTGGGGCTGCCCTTGCTGCCTCGCTCTTGACGGGAGTGCACGCCGCGGCAAAGGTGAAGGAGCGGCGCGGCGCGTTGGTCCTTCACCTCCCGCGCGGAGGATGCCCGGTATGACAACCAGCAAGCAGACCGACTGGATGGATCACCCCGAGATTCGTCGCCTGGTGGAACGCGCCAACAGTCTCACCCTCGCCGAGCGCATCACGCTGGTAAAGGGACTCATTCCGGGAATCGCGGAAGCACTCACGTCGCGGCAGTTTCAGGGATTCGTGGCCGACATTCAGGCCAAGGGTGAGCGCTTCCACGAGGCGAAGACGCACCCCGGCCAGGGTCGGGCGACGCGAACGACTCCGGGAGAACGGGACCTCGAGCGCCGCTGACCGGACGAGCCATGGGGCTGCCCCATGGGCTGCCCGTTGCTGCCCCCTGGCTCCGCTCCTTGTCCCGACTCGCCGGCCGCTAGATCGCTTCTTCCGCCGCGCGCTCTTCCAGCCGCCTCCGTCGTCGCTCCATGGCGGCCGCGTAGCGGCGTTCCTCGACGGTCGTTTCCGGGATGATGGCCGGCACCGGGATCGGGCGCCCGTTGCGATCGATCGCGACGAAGGTGAGGTAGCACGAGTTCGTGTGACGCCGCACGCCGTCGAGCATGTTCTCCGCGTCCACCCGGACACCGATTTCCATGGATGTCCGGCCCGCATAGTTCACGCTGGCCTTCATGATGACGAGATCGCCCACATGGATCGGCTCGCGAAAATCCACGCGGTCCACTGAAACGGTGACGCAGTTGCCGCGCGTGTGGCGAATCGCGGCCACCGCGGCGGTACGATCCATCATGGAGAGAATCACGCCACCGAAGACGTGGCCCAGCACGTTCGCGTGCTGCGGCATCATGATCTCCGATGTCTCGTGCTGGGATTCGTGCACGGGCTTGCCGGGTCGGTCGGCAAGACGGTCCGTCGGCTTGGAATTGGTCATCGCGGTTCGGGATTCATCCGAGTAAAGGGCGGCTTCGTCGAAGGCGCGTGCCAGCGCGCGCAGGGTCGTGCTGTCGGTGCGGGGCGGATCGAGCCAGTACACGCGGCGCACCGGCTCGGGCACGCGCCCAATGGGCCATCGTTTTCCCGTCTCATCCACGAGCGAGAGATCTTCGCCACCGCCGTCGGGCTCTTCGCGCGCCACGACGGTATAGCCCGCGTGCGTCCAGTGATCACCACTCGTGTCGGTGCTCGCGGCCAGGACCGTGGAGGCGCTGTCCCACCATGGCTCCGCCGCAGCACGAATGGGTGGCAGCGGCAGCAGCAAGCCTCCCGCCCTTGCACCGCGCCCGGGCGCCACGAACTCCACCGCCGGTGCGTGATTCACCGCCATCAGCCCGAAGCTCGATGAATCGAACTGGAAATCGCCAATGGCGCTCGCGGCGGCCCGCGCCCGCACGTCGCGCGACGCGAGCACGGAGTCCAGCTCCTGGGAATACAGCAATCGTCCGCGGCGGAACAGTTTCGCCGCATTCTGCGCGCCGAAGAGCGTTGCCAGCGACGCTGCCCCACCGCGACGCAGATCGAGCACGCCGTGTCGCGCGACGTGCCAGTCGTCACTGCCGCGCACCGAGAGATCGGCACGATACTCGTACGTCAGGTACGGCCCGAACTGATCGAGCACGTCGATCTCGCTCGACGCGGTGACGCGCGGATCGGGGTCCGGATCCTCGTCCGCATCCAGGGGGACATCATCGGGGTGCGTGCGCGTGTACCACCGCTCGATCCCTTCTATTGTCGTGTCCCGAAAGATGAGCGCCGAGTCCCCGCCAATCAGATCGCGACGCCACACCTGCTGGCCGACGATGGAGGCATCGGTGTATGAGCGATCGTCGTCCACCACATAGACCTCGTAGAAGCGACCCCCGTAATGCGCGAGCTGGAGCGGCGAGCCCCGGGCGCGCACGCCATCCGGGGTGGACTTCACCCAGAAGGTGGAATCGCCCGCCGCGACCAGGAATTCCGCGCGGGGCGGCGCGGGCTTCTCCGTCCGGCACGCGGCGAGAAGGAGCAGGACAAGCACGGGGGCGCGACGCGGCATCGTGCTCCAAATATACCCTGTGACGAATGGCGCCTGTTCGTCGTACAGTTCTCGAGGGGGGACGTTGTACATTTCGCGCCGATTCTGTCACCCCCGCCATTCGGAGCACCTCACTGCCATGCGCAGCATCCCGTTCGTTTTCCTCGCGCTCACCGCGTGCGGTGTGGGCGAAGCCGCTCGCACGCCGTCGGCCGCACCGGACACCGCACGCGCACATACTGACTCGGCCGCACTCGCCGCCCTCCTGTCCGACACCACTCCGGTGCACGGCATCTACGTCAACCGATTCGCGGCGCAGAGCCCGCGCCGGATGCGACAGCTCATCGCCGTCGCGGATTCCACTGAAATCAACGCGTTCGTCATCGATGTGAAGGACGAATTCGGTCTCAACTTCGCTTCGCCGGACACGCTTGTGTCGCGCAACGCGGGGCGCGGCGGCACCATTCCGCATCTCGCCGCGCTGCTCGACACGCTGCACGCGCACCACATCCTCCCGATCGCGCGCATCGTGGTGTTCAAGGATTCGGTGGCGGCGCGTCTCAACCCCGACCACGTGATCCGCCAGCCGGGTGGCGCGCCCTGGCGCGACAAGAAGGGACTCACCTGGGTGGATCCGTACGACCACGCGATCTGGGAATACAACATCCGCGTGGCCGAGGAAATGGCGAGGATGGGATTCACCGAGATCCAGTTCGACTACATCCGCTTTCCGGAGCCGTACCGGAGCCTTCCGCCGCAGGTCTTTCGCGATGCGGGGACGACGACGAAGCCGCAGGCCCTCGCGGCCTTCTTCCGCGAGGCGTGTCCCCGCATACACGCGGCGGGCGCGCGGTGCACGGCCGACATCTTCGGACTGGTGACGACGGTGAACGGCGCGCTGGAGGTGGGACAGGAATGGGAGGCGCTGTCACCCGTGACGGATGTGCTGCTCCCCATGGTGTACCCGTCACATTATCCGCATGGCGCGTTCGGCGTAGCGCGCCCGAACGCGGAGCCGTACAAGATCATCGTCACGGCCATTCGCCGGGCGCGCGAGCGCGACCAGAAGCTGGGCATCACGAGCAGGACTCACGTGCGTCCCTGGCTGCAGGCGTTCACGCTGGGCCAGCCGCCCTACGGCCCGCACGAGATCGAAGAACAGAAGCGCGCCGTGTATGACGCGGGGTACACCAGTTGGACCCTGTGGAATCCGGGGTCGAGGTACGTTGGGTGGTAGCTGGTGGGTGGTCGCTGGTCGCTGGTCGCTGGTCGCTGGTTCAAGGGGCTTCACGATTCGTACTTGAGCGCGCGGTGCCAGGTGAGCAGCAGCGCGGATGCGGGCACGTCGCGCGCCGGAGCGAATGTCGCAGCCCCTCGGCGTGCCCCTCCCCACCGCCACCTCGCCCTTGGGAATCGGCAATCGGGAATGGGGAATCGTGGGAATGGGGAATGATGTGGCGGGGGGCAGCGGCGGTGAAAAAAAGGCGGTGGGGTGCGGTGTGGGGAGGTCTTCCTCCCCGATTCCCCATTCCCGATTGCCGATTCCCAAGGGAGGGGTCGTGAGGCGGGGAATGATTGCCGATTCCCAAGGGCGGGGTGGCGGCGGGGAGGCAGCGCGCCGCCTACCGTATCATATCCGCCACCCCGGCCACGAGCCGGTCCACCTCCGCATCCGTCGTATAGCAGGCGCAGCCCGCGCGCACGAAGCCCTCGGCGCCGACGCCCATGCGCTCGGTGACGGTGGTGGCGTAGAAGTCACCGCTCGACACGAACACGCCGCGCGCCGCGAGGAGGCGGGCCACCTCGCCGCTCGGCAGACCGTCCACGGTGAACGAGACCGTGGGCGTGCGGGGCGCGTCCGGCGGTGGACCGTAGAGTCGCACGCCGGAGATGGCGTGCAGCCCGTGCCAGAGACGCGCGAACAGCGTGGTGCTGCGCTGGTGCATCGTGGCAAAGGCGCGCTGCAGCTTCGCGCGGCGCGAGTCGCCCGGAGCGAGCGACGCGAGGAATTCCACGGCCGCCGCCGCGCCCACCATGCCCTCGTGGTTCTGGGTGCCCGTCTCCAGTCGCTCGGCCCCGGCGTCGGGTGCGGTCGCGAGCTTGGGGACGTCCAGCGCCGCGATCCGCTCGCGCTTTCCATACAACACGCCAACGTGCGGCCCGTGGAACTTGTACGCCGAGCACACGAGAAAGTCACAGTTCAGCTCGCGCACGTCGGCGAGGACGTGCGGCGCGGAGTGCACGGCATCCACGAACGTCAGTGTGCCCATCGTCCGCGCCAGCGCCACGGCGTGCGCCACGTCGTTCACGGTGCCCAGTGCATTGGACGCCGCGCCGATTGCCAGTACCCGGCTGCGTGGATTGAAGGCGTCTTCCAGGTCGCGCAGGTCGAGCTGTCCCGTGGCCGGATCCATCTTCACCGTACGCAGCGTGGCGCCGCGTTCCTGCGCCAGCGCCTGCCATGGTGCGACGTTCGCGTGATGATCCAGCTCCGTCACGATGATCTCGTCGCCTCGATTCAGCCGGCGCCCGATGGCGCGCGCCAGGTGAAATGTCAGCGTCGTCATGTTCAGACCGAACGCGATTTCATCCGGCTCGGCGTTCAGGAAGTCCGCGAGGACGGCGCGAGCGCTGGCTATCGCCTCGTCGGTCTCGATGCTGGTGGGATACGGCCAGCGCGTGTTCGCGTTGTGGTGGTAGAGATAGTCCGTCATTGCGGCGACCACCTCGCGCGGAACCTGCGTGCCGCCGGGCCCGTCGAAGTATGCCACACGCTCACCCTGGTGCCGCCGCTCCAGCGCGGGGAAGCGCGTGCGAATGCGCGCGGTCGATGACACCCGGTCTGTCGCGCCGTGTGTTGTTTCCGTCATGCGATCTCCACTCCGCTCCGGCGTTCGATCAGTCGAATGGCCTCCAGGTGGTCCGCCTCCTCTCCCAGGTCCTGATGCGCGGCGCGGAACAGCTCCGCGGTGAGCTGCAGCAGCGGCGACGCCACACGCTGTTCCCGCGCGACGCCGGCGGCGATCCCGATGTCCTTGTCGAGGAGCGCCAGGCGAAAGGTCCGCGGAAATGCGCGCGTCAGCACCCGCTCGGGGAAGAGATGCTCCGATGTGTTGCTGCGGCCGCTCGACGCATTGATCACGTCCAGCGCCACGGCGGGGCGCACGCCGGCCTTTGCCAGCGCGGCGAGGCCTTCGCCCGTGGACCAGACGTGCACGGCGAGCAATGCGTTGTTCACGGACTTCAGTGCATCGCCCGTGCCCACCGCCCCACAGTGTACGAGCTTGGCGCCGAATGCGCCGATCACCGGGCGGATGCGCTCGAACACGGTGGCGTCACCGCCGCACATCACGGTCAGTGTGCCCTTCTCCGCGCCGCTCGTCCCGCCGCTCACGGGCGCGTCCATGAAGTCCGCGCCGTGCGCCGCGAGCGTGGCCGCGATGCGCCGCGAGGTTGCGGGATCGCCCGAGGTGCAGTCGATGACGGTCGTGCCACGCGCGATTCCCGCGAGCAGTCCATCCTTCCCGTCCAGCAGGGACTCGACATCGGCCGATGTCGACAGACACGTCACGATGAACGCGGCGCCGCGCGCCGCATCGGCGGGCGTATCGGCGACGCGTGCGCCGGTGTCGCGCCCGAACGCCAGCGCCTTCTCGCGAGTGCGATTCCACACGGTGAGTTCGAAGGGCGGCTGCGTGAGGTGCCGGGCCATGGGAGTTCCAATGGCGCCCAGCCCCAGGAAGGATATAGTCGGCATGCGGGAGCGGAGAATGGTGGTGATCGATACTCGGACAGGCTTATCTCAGTAACTATGTGACAGGCTTTCTGGCACTGCGATTCATCCGTGGTTGCGCGCAGCGTGCTCCCGCCAATGATAGCGTCATCCGTACCAAAGCGTGTGACGGACATGCACATTGATATGCGTGGCGCAGGGAAGCGGACATCCCCGGGGAGTGCATCGCCGTGTCGCTGAAGCGTTCGGACATCCTGATCGATGGAATGCTGTCACGCCACGCCGTGCAGGCGGTGTACACGGCGCTGAGCGGCGTGCCGGGCGTCACGCACGCCGAGGTGCGGCTTGGCCACGCGATCGTGGACCACGCTGAGACGGTGACCGCCGACCAGCTCGCCAACGCGATCGAGCTCGCCGGCTGCACCATGGTCGCCTGCCGCGCGGTGAAGCGCGAGCTCCCCACACTGTAGAAAGTTCTTCCGTCGCTCGTGGCTTGTTCGCATCGCCGCTCTGAAGGTAACTTCCCGCGCGATTGAAGCCGACGCATCACGTCTGAGAAGTGATCGCGGGTAGCGAACAGCAAACCGTCTCGCCTTCGAGCCTCCCATGCCCGACCCCCGAAACAGCCCCGTCGCCGCGCTCATCGGGCCTGATCTCCTGGCGATGCTCAGGGATTCGCCCGCGGACATCGCCGCGGAGACCGAGGAAATGCACCCGGCCAACCTGGCGGACGTGGCCTCGACGCTCGAGCCGGATCAGGTCCGCCTCCTGCTGCGCGCGCTACCGCCCGCGCGCGCTGCCGATGTGCTCGAGTATCTGGGCGAGGACCTGCGCACCGATGTGCTCGAAGCAATGAGCTCGACGCAGGCGGCCGCGCTCGTCTCCGAAATGACGCCGGACGATCGCGCCGATGTCCTCGATGAGCTCGAGGAAGCACACGCCGAGGAAATCCTCGCGGAGATTACCGGCGACGCACGTGGCGAGACCGAGCGGCTGCTCGCCTACCCGCCGGAATCCGCCGGCGGCATCATGACCACCGAGTTCGTCTCGGTGCCGGAGCGCATGACGGTGGAGGAAGCGCTGACGAGCGTGCGTGCCGTCGCGCGCGGCGGCCGGCGCGAGGCCATGCACAGCATCTACACCACCGATGCCGCGGGACGCGTGCGCGGCGTCCTCTCGCTCCGCGAACTGCTCGCCGCGCCCGAGGGATCGCACATCGGGGACCTCGCGTGGACGGATGTCATCACGGTGCCGGCCACGGCAGACCGCGAGGAAGTCGCGCGCGTGACCGGCAAGTATGACCTGGTCGCGGTGCCGGTCGTGGATGGCGCCGGACGCATTCTGGGTGTCGTCACGGTGGATGACGTGATCGACGCGCTCGTGGAAGAGCAGACGGAAGACGTGCAGCGGCTCGGCGCGGTGCAGCCGCTCGAGGCGCCGTACTTCGCGGTCAGCTTCTGGGAGATCGCCCGCAAGCGCGGCGGATGGCTCATTCTGCTCTTCGTGGAGGAGATGTTCACGGGCACGGCGCTCCGTCATTATCAGGTCATGCTGGAGAGCGCGATCGCGCTCATGTTCTTCGTCCCGCTCATCATCAGCTCCGGCGGCAACTCGGGTTCGCAGTCGGCCACGCTCATCACGCGCGCGCTCGCCGTGGGCGATGTGCGGCTTCGCGACGCCGCGCGGGTGATCGTGCGGGAGTTCGGTCAGGGCATCGCGCTGGGCGTCTTCCTCGGCGCGATCGGGCTCGTGCGCGCGCTCATGTGGGGAAACGGGATGGGCATCGCGGGTGTCGTGAGCATCACGCTGCTTCTGGTGGTGCTCACCGGGACGGTGGTCGGCGCGGCGCTGCCGCTGCTGCTCACGCGACTCGGCTTCGACCCGGCGATTGCGTCCTCGCCCTTCGTGGCCTCCTTCGTGGACGTCGCCGGGCTCGTGATCTATTTCAACGTCGCGCGCGCCGTGCTCGTGTCCGGTTGATCCGGGAATCCGCCGGCGCTCATCTCCCATGCCGCGGTCCACTGCGCGGCGATCGGTCTTGCCATCGTCCACACCCGACCGTAAGGTAGCCTTTCCAATCCGATGCGAGCACAGCAGCACGCTCGAGTGTCCAACTTTCCTCAGGAGGCGGGCGATGCGGCGATTCGTTATCGGCGGTATTCTCGCGAGCGCGGCAGTCATGGGAGCATGCTCGGATGCAGCACCAACAAGTCCCTCTGCCGCGCACTCGCTGAACGTCAACGCGTCGCTGCGCACCAGGCACTACATCGTGGTGGCCAACGCCAACACGATCCCGTCCTCACTCAGCGACCAGGTCGCGAAATACGGGGGAACGATTACGGCATCGCTGCCGCAGATTGGCATTGCCTTCGTGTCCGCGCCCAGTGAGGCCGTCGCGACGAATGCATCCCAACTCTCGGGCGTGCAGTCGGTGATACCGGACCTCGATGTGAAATGGACTCCCGGCGTGCAGGGACGGGCCGCGGTTCCGGAGCCGGCGGCAGCGGACGCAACGCCGAACGTCGTCATCGCCGAGCCGTTCCAGTTCCTGCAGTGGAATCTGCAGGCGGTGCACGCGCAGCAGGCATGGAATGCCGGAGACTTCGGGCAGGGCGCAACGGTGTACATCCTGGACAGCGGGATTGACTGCACGCATCCCGATCTGACGCCGAACCTCGATATCCAGGCGAGCACCTCGTTCGTGCCCGGCGAGACGGCGTGCATCACTCCGGGCTTCTACTTCAACCACGGGACCCACGTGGCCGGCATCATCGCCGCAGCCGCGAACGGGCTTGGCGTCGTCGGCGTGGCGCCGCAGACGCACATCGTCGCCGTGAAGGTGCTGTCGGAGACATCCGAGAGCGGGCCCTTCAGCGGGATCATTGAAGGCATCGTGTATGCCGCCGACCACCACGCGGACATCATCAACATGAGCCTGATCTCGCCGCCTCTGCCGCGTAGCGGCTTCGTGGATGCGGCCGGCAACGTCGCCACGGCCCGGGACATCACGGAGTTGGTCAACGCGGTGAATCGCGCGACGACCTATGCCAATCAGAAGGGAAGCACCGTCATTGTCGCAGCCGGAAATGACGGGTTGAATCGGAATCACGACAGCAACGCCACGATCGTCCCGGCCGACGATCCCGACGTGCTGTCGATTGCCGCTACGGGACCCGTGGGATGGGCCGTGGATCCGGGCACCGATCTCGATGTGCCCGCGCAGTTCTCCAACTCGGGTCAGTCGCGCATTGACTTCGCGGCCCCCGGCGGCACGGATACGTTCCTGACAGAGCACCCGGATGCAGTCTGTGCAGTTGGATTCGTGGAGCCATGCTTTGTCTTCGACTGGGTGTTCAGCACGATCGCCGGCGGCTGGGGGTGGGCCACCGGTACGAGCATGGCGGCTCCGCACGCGTCCGCCGTCGCGGCGCTGCTCGTAACGCGTTATGGGCACATGACGCCCGCGCAGCTCGGCGCCAGGCTCCGCGCGTCAGCGGTGGATCTCGGCAAGCCGGGCAAGGACGCGTTCTTCGGACAGGGATTCCTCGACGCCGGACGAGCCGTGCAGTGAGGCATGGTAGACAAAGGGGCAGCCCCATGGGCTGCCCCTTTGCCTACCATGCCTACGTTGCCGCCGCAACGCCGGCGGCGCTGCGCTCCATGCTCACGGTCCCCTCCTCCAGCCACTGGAACTCGCCCTTCAGGACGCGCTGCGAAATGCTGTACAGCGCAGCATCGTTGGGGCCGAACAGCATTCGGAAGTGATCCGCAATGCGAAGCCGTGCCTCGCGACAGAAGAGCAGCGCCAGATCGCCCGCGTTCGCATCGCCCGCCTTCACCAGCGCGTGCGCCCGCGAGCACGTTGCCGCCATCGCGAACAGTTCGGCGCCAATGTCCACGGCGCGAAAGAGCACCATCTGTCGCCGTTCGAGCTTCGGACCCAGCCGCACCATGGCGTGGAAGATGGACCGCCCCAGCCGGCGCGTGGTCTTCTCGATGTAGCGCAACTCCGGCCCGAGCGCGCCGAACTCCGAAAACGACCCGCGCCCGCCCACCCACTGCGACGCGTACCAGGTCGGGTAGAACTTCGCCGACCGCAGCAGCGCGGCACGTTTCTCCCTGCCGGTCGCCTTGGGATTCACGACATCGAACGCCGTGCGGAAGTGCACATCCACCGCCTCGCGCGCGATGAACAGCCGCATGATCTCCGATGATCCCTCGAAGATCAGGTTGATGCGGAAGTCGCGCATCGCGCGTTCCAGCGGAATGGGCCGCTCACCGCGCGCCCGCAGCGAGTCCGCCGTCTCGTAGCCGCGCCCGCCGCGGATCTGGATCGCGTCGTCCACGATGCGCCAACCGGCTTCCGTGTTCCACATCTTGGCAATGGCGGCTTCGAGCCGGATGTCATACCCGCCACGATCCGCCATCGCGCTCGCCAGCTCCGCAATGGATTCCATGGCGAACGTGTTGGCCGTCATCTTCGCGATCTTCTGTGCGATGGCCTCGTGCCGGCCAATGGGCTGTCCCCACTGGACGCGCTCGTTCCCCCATTCGCGCGACACGCGCACCATCTGCTTCGCGGCGTACGCCGCGCTCGCCGGCAGCGTGAGCCGCCCCGTATTGAGCGTGATGAGCGCGAGCTTGAGCCCCTTCCCCTCGTCCCACAGAATGTTCTCGCGCGGCACCCTGACGTTCGTGAACCGGAGCACCGCGTTCTCAATGGCCTTGAGGCCCATGAAGTGATTGCGGTGCACAATCTCGACGCCCGGCCAGGAGCTCTCGACGATGAACGCCGTGATGCGCTTGCGGGACTTGCCGTCCACGATCTGATCCGGCGTGCGCGCCATCACCAGCATCAACTCGCAGCGCGTGCCATTCGTGCACCAGAGCTTTTCGCCGTTCAGCACGAAGTACGAGCCGTCCTCGCTCGGCGTCGCCGTGGTGTGCATGTTGGCCGGGTCGCTTCCCGCATCGACCTCCGTGAGTGCAAACGCCGAAATCGCGCCCCTGGCGAGGCGCGGAAAGTACGCCTGCTTCTGCGCGTCGGTACCGAAGAGCTTGAGCGGCTGCGGGACGCCAATGGACTGATGTGCCGAGAGCAGTGCCGTGAGCGAGCCGTCCTTCGACGTCACCATACCCATCGCGCGCACGTAACTCGTCTGCGACAGCCCCAGACCGCCGTACTCCTCCGGGATCTTGATGCCGAACGCCCCGATGTCGCGCAGTTCCTGCACGACCGACTCGGGGATGTCACCCGTGCGATCGATCTCATCCGAGTCCAGGCGCTCGAGCACATCGCGGAGCTTCTCCATGAACGGCGCGGCCCGCTCCTCCTCCTCGCGACTCTGCGCGGGATAGGGATGGATCAGGTCGAGCCGGAAGCGGCCGAGAAAGAGCTCCTGGAGAAAACTGGGCTCCCTCCACTCACTTTCCCGCGCCGCTTCCGCGACGTCGCGCGCCTCCTGCTCGGAGGCCAGGGCATGCTTCGCGTCTGCCATGGTCAGTTCACTGCGTGGTTGTGGTGCTGAAAGGTACATGCGGTGGCGAGCGGAATGGAAAGCCGCGGCGGGAGCGTACCCGTGTCACCCCGCCTGGCCGTTCCCTGTTACCAGGAATCCCGGCTTCTTTCCCCGCTCGAGCCAGATCAGATACCCCGAACCGTAGAGCGCGATCAGCGCGAAGGTGAACCACTGGATCGCGTAGTTCCTGTGCGGCCCCTCATCCATCGCGGGCACAGTGAGCCGCGTCGGCGCGCCTTCGTCCGGCGTGCCCGGCGAGAGGTCGATCAACTGGAACGGCGCGGCGGGATACGGCAGCAGCGACGCGATGCGCGTCGCATCCAGCCAGCGTACCGCACGCGGATTGTTCACTGCCTCGGGATCGTTCGCCGCCGCCGGTGGAATCGGTGAGACGTAGCCTTCGACGGTCGTGTGAGCGGGTTCGAGCCAGAGCGATTTGTTCACGGCCGACGCATCCGGCGAATAGACCCAGCCGCGGTTGACGAGAATCGCGCGTCCGCCGCTGTCCGGCCTGAGCGGGGTCACCAGATAGACACCTGGTGCGCCCTGGCGCGAGCGTCCCGTGATCACGATCTGCTGATCGTAGTCGAACGTGCCCGTCACGCGCACGCGGCGATAGTTGGCGAGTGCGGTATCCGCGGGCAGTGCGGATGGTGCGACGGGCCTGGCGAAGATGCGGCTCGAGAGTTCCGCGTTGAAGGCACGCCGTTCCGCGAGCCGGTGCAACTGCCAGATCCCGAGCCTGGCGAAGAGTGTCGCCAGCGCGAGCGATACGATGAATGCAACGATGGTGGTCCAACGCATGACTCAAGGTAGCGCCACGCCCGCGCCTGTGGCAGCGAACGCGCGGGCGTGCGCGTCAGCGAACGCGCGCGCCGGTGAACCCACTCACCAGCGAACCCGCGCGCGGCTCAGAAGAGCGTCATCTGTTCGCCGAGTTCACTCGGGTCAACGGGCTTCTGTCCCAGAAGCTGCTGCAGTTGCCGCACGGACGCCGGGCTGTGCCCGGCATAGTGGTTGTTCACGTAGCCGTATACGGCCGTCACCTTCTGCATGAGCATCAGGATCGCCTCCGACCACGACTCCATTTCGCGTGACCGATCGAACTGGACCCGTGAGTAATCCACGACGTCGCGGTTCGGTCCCATCCAGCGCAGATACGCGAAATCCGCGGTCGGCCGTTCGGCGAGCGCCAGCATGGAGCGACGCGGAATCCAGCGGGCATCGGTGAGCGCGAGCGCGACACGATGTTCGGCGAGCAATGCGAGCACGCCATCGTGAATCCAGCCACGCTGCCGGAACTCGACGGCGAAGCGAATGTCCGTGGGAAGCGTCGGGAGAAAGCTGACGAGTGCGGGCAGCTCGGCGGGCCCGAAGTCCGGACCGAGCTGAATGAGCACGGGGCCGAGCTTCGCGCCCAGCTCGCGGATGCGCTCGACGAACAGCGCTGTCAGGTCGCCGCAGTCCCGGAGGCGGCGTTCGTGCGTGATCTCCTGCGGCAGCTTGAGCGCGAAGCAGAAGTCCCCGGGCGTACGGGCGGCCCACCCCTGCACGGTTTTCGCGGGCGGAATCGCGTAGAAGGTGGCATCCACCTCCACCGTGTCGAACGCCCGGGCGTAGGTCGCGAGAAAATCCACCGGACGCGTCCCGGACGGATAGAACGGCCCCACCCAGGCGTCGTAGTTCCACCCCTGCGTGCCGAGTCGAACGCTCGAAGGCATGCGTACAGAATGGGACGCCACGCATGAAGACTGTCAAGTGCCCGAATTCGGGTGGCCCCGGCGGCGGTGCGGTCCCGCCCGAACGGGATTCCTGTCATTCCCGGGTCCTGACGGTACCGGATTTGCCTCGTCATGGAGATAGATTGAATTGTATGGGTCCCCTTGGAGAAGCCATGGAGGTACGTCAGAACGACGCACAGAACGGAGAGCGGGCCCCAGAGCACGATGACAGTCCGTTCGTTCCTCCTCCGGTGTCCAGCACGCATGCACTGTTCGAGGAGTTGACTCGCCCCATATCTGCGAATACTGATGCCGATCCGTACGCCATGCCCGATCAGGGCGATCTCGCGCACCCGTTGTTGAGCGAGTCGCTGGTTGGCATTTCCGGCGCCATTTTCGGCGGAGCGATCGGATCGTTGTCGGGAGAAACCGGCGCCATCGCCGGCGCGATCATCGGAGCGATCGTCGGCTGGATCGCGGGGAGGAACTGAACGATCACCCGTCCAGTCGCGCACGCCGGGTCACGGCTCGGCCGCGCGATAGGTCTCGAAGAAGCCGTTCCCCTCGCCATGCACCGGTGCGCCGCCGATCCACCCATCCAGCGTGGCCCGTCCCTTCATCTGGATGAAATACGGATCGCGCACGGCGCTGCGCGTGCCTCGCCGCAGCATGCTGCCGCGCGTGTCCGTGGCGATGGCGTCCTGCATGTCCAGTGTGACCCGCAGCGTGTCACTCCCGCGCACGTCCGCGAGCACCGCCGACCGCGGGACGCGCACCCGCACGCCGTGCACCGTGATCACGCGTGTGCCGGCGTACGCGATGCGCTGTGGCCGGAAGACGGCGCGAAACCCGAGCGAGTCCACGACGTAGAGAAAAAGTGGCGTGCGCGCCGCTGAGCTGTCGGGTGGCTCGACGCGGCCATAGAGCAGCGTGAACGCTCCGGCGCGCGCGGCGCCCCACTCCCATCGCACGTCGCGCCACACACCCCAGTTGTGATCGTGATACGACTGGGCGCTCGCATAGGTCGTGCACCGCTCTCGCACGCAGATCCTTCCGCTGGCCACGGCGCGCAGCGCCGGCACCACGTAGCCGGACGTGAACGCGCCGCTCGAGAGCGTGGCGCCCGGAAACCAGGCGCGCGGCGCACCCGTCACGGTCAGATCCACCCGCACCGGAGCGCCGGTGCCCGGCTCGGTTCCCCGCGCCTCGACGTGATAGCGCCCATCGTGCAGCAGCGTGACGCTCGATGCCCCGATGCGCAGGTCGGGCGACGTGGTGGACATCTGCACCGCGCCGGCCGGGCTCTCAGCCGCGAACCGTCGCGTGGCTTCGCCCTCGGTACGCAGCGTCACGGTCACGCGCCCGCCCCAGTCGCCGCCGCGAATGTCTCCGCCCACCATGAGCGAGATGAACGCCCAGTGGCGCGCGTCCGGAGACAGCACGTTGAAGTAGTGCCACTCGCCCCAGCTTGCCGGGTCGGCGATTCCGGGTGGCGGCAGATGAAAGTGATCCATCTCCGAATACAACTCGACGCGGGTGGGCGCGATCCAGCGGCGATCGCCGGCGTCGTCCACCCACCGGCCCGCCGTGGCACGAGGGAGCGCGCCCACGGCCGCGCTGCGCGATGGGATGCCGCCGCTCGCCTGCACCGCGTACTCGCCAGACTGCGTGCGCAGATAGACGAGCCTGGCCACGATCTGCGGCGCCACCGTGCGCACGACGCCGGCAAGTCGGGGCGAGTCCAGAATCTGGCGATCGATGAATCGCGCGTGATCAATGGAGAAGAACAGGCCGCCCACTCCGCCGGTCTTCATGACCTCGATGTTCATCCCTTCGGGAAGCACCGTGATCTCGCCGCCACCCACGAGCGCCGTGTCCCGCGCCTGCTCCAGCATGGCCTGTCCGATGGCGAGCAGCACGATCATGACTCCGGCGCCCAGTCCGAAGCCAAGCAGCAGCAGCACCGAGCGCCATGGCCGATGGCCGAGTTGGCGCAGCGCGAGCAGCGTGATCATCGGCCGTCGTCGCTGGTGACAATGACGCCATCGCGCATGTGCACGACGCGGCGCGCCGCGCGGGCGAGCTGTTCATCGTGCGTGACGAGCACGAGCGCGGTGCCGTCGGCGTTGAGCCGCTGGAAGAGCGCGATGATGTCCGCTCCCGTGCGTGCATCGAGTTCGCCGGTGGGCTCATCCGCGAGCACCACGTCCGGCGCGTTGGCCAGCGCGCGCGCGATCGCCACGCGCTGCTGTTCGCCGCCCGAGAGCTGCGAGGGCCTGTGCCGCGCGCGGCCATCCAGTCCCACGTATCGCAGCAGCTCCATGGCGCGCGCGCGCCGTTCGCGCGCCGGCATGCCGGCCTCGGCCATCGGGAGCGCGATGTTTTCCGCGGCGGTGAGCGCGGGCATCAGATAGAAGCGTTGAAACACGAAGCCGATGTGCAGCAATCGGAAGCGCGTGAGCGCACGGTCGCGCATGAGCGCCACGTCGGCCCCGCGAAAGAGGACGCGCCCGGCGGTGGGATGATCGATCCCGCCCAGCAGGTTGAGCAGCGACGACTTCCCGCACCCCGACGGCCCCACGAGTGCCACGTGCTCGCCGCTGGCGACCTCGAGCGTAATGCCGCGCACCGCTCGCACCCGTTCTTCGCCCACGCGATACTCGCGATGCACACGTTCTGTCGCGAGCAACGCGCTCATGCCACCGCCTCCTCGCGCAGCGCGCCCGCCACCGGGTGCACCGCGGCCCGCCACGCCGGATACACGCTCGCGGCGACACCACACAGCGCGAGCAGCCCCAGCGCTGCCCACACCGCGCGCGGCTGAAAGAGAAAGAAGTCGATTGCCGCGGGCAGCCCCGGGAAGCTCGACAGGATGGAATTCAGGTAGCGCGCGGTCACCAGCCCCAGCGCCAACCCCAGTACCGCGCCACCCAGCACGATCGCGCCGCTCTCCAGCACGACCTGCTCCACGACGTGCACGCGGGACACGCCGATCGCGCGCATCACGGCGATCTCACCCAGGCGTTCGTTCACCGAGACGGTGACCAGCGTCGTCACCAGGAGAAAACCCACGACGAGGCTCACGGCACCCAGGATGAAACTGAGCTGTCGGAAATAGCTGAGCCGCTGGTCCACGCGTGCCATGGCCTCGCTCGTGGAATTGACCTCCACGCGCGGCAGCGCGGACTGGATGCGCCGGCGCGCCGCCTCCACGATGGCGTCATCGCGCAGGCGCACCATGATCAGCGACACGGCATCGGTGGCGTCCGCACCGCGCATGTTCTGCAGGGTGGAGAGCGGCAGCGCGGCGGCGGGTTGTCCGGCGGAGAGATAGAGAAACCGCGCGCGCCCGGTGATCACGAGACGGCGCGTCCCCGCCAGCGCGCGAAGCTGCGCGTCATAGCCGGCCGCGGCGGTGAGCGTGTCACCAGGGCGTGCACCGGCGGCGCGCAGCAGGTCATCGTTGGCCACCATCTCGTCGGGACGGCGCGGGTCGTGACCGGAAAGCAGTTCGTAGTCACCCTGCACGCGCGGCTCGACGCCGAGCGCGAAGCCCGTGATGACACCATGCTCGCGCGGGATGTGCAACTGTCCGCCCAGCACGGGGCTCACCGCCACGACGTCGGGCAGCGCGCGCAGCGTCGAGACCATCGCCGCGGCGCCGCCAATGGTGGCGTCCGTGTCGAAGGGAAGCGTTCCCTTCGGGGAGAGCCGCAACTGGAACCCGCGGCTCAGCAGCAGATCCCGGAACGACGCGCGCAGTCCCGAGGAGAGCATCACCATGTCGAGCAGCATGGCGGACGCCACGGCCACGCCGAGGATGGCGAGGACGGTCCGCCCTCGATGACGGCCCAGCGTCGCGAGCGCGAGCGTGAATCGCATTACCGTCCCAGCAGCGTGAGCGGCGGTGTCCGCACCAGGCGGAGCGCGGCCAGCGCACCGGCGGCGAGGCCGAGCACGAGCGAGAGCGTCACCGCGAACAGCACGATGCCGGTCGTGATGATCGAGAAGCGGAGCGGCGTGTCATAGAACGCCTGGTAGTACGCGTTCACCAGTCCGGACGCGCCCCAGCCGATCAGCACGCCCAATGCACTGCCCAGCACCGACACGACGGCGGCCTCGAGCACCACCGATCGCAGCACGGTGGACCGTGACAGTCCGATGAGCCGCAGCGCCGCCACGTCGCGCCGCCGTTCCTCGACCTTGAGCAGCAGGATGCAGAGCAGGAAGATGGCGCTCGCGACGATGGTGATGACGCCGATGGCGCGATGAAAGCGACTCACCACGCGAAAGGTTTCCGAGGTTTGCGCGGCGATCTCGCGAGATGGCCACGCCTGAAAGCCGAAGGCGGCATCGTTGATGGCGCGGAGCGCCACACGCGTCGCGCTGCTGTCGCGCGTCGCCACGGCGAAGCGATCCACGCGATCGCCATAGCGTATCAGGGACTGAAGCTGATCGAGATGCATGCGCACGTCATACGCATTGCGCGTGACCTCGCTGGGATCCGCTCGGCGCGCCAGGATCGCGCCGACGACGACGGTGTCGCCTGCCGCACCGGGCTGTGCGGCCACGACCACGCGATCTCCGACCCGCAGCCCCGCCGCTGCCGCCAGTCGCGCGTCAACGGCAATGGTTCTGGGCGGTGTCGTAAACTGAAGGAGCGCGATGAGGACGAGAGCGGTCATTATGGTCTGTCGACAAGATCGGGAATCAACAAGATCGGGAATCAACAAGATCGGGAATCGGCAATCGGGAATGGGGAATCGGGGAGGAAGACCTCCCCACCCCACACCCCACCACGTTTTTTTCACCGCCGCCTCCCCCCGCTCCATCATTCCCCATTCCCACGATTCCCCATTCCCGATTGCAGATTCCCAAGGGCGGGGCGGCGGGGCGTGGATCATTCCCCATTCCCAGTGGCAGGTTGGTGGTGCGTGGCCGCAGCCAACGGGCCGAAGGCCGGCGGCGCTTCCCGCAGGCGATGCGCCGTCAGGCGCCATCGCCGCTTCCCGCAGTCGCGCTCTGTGCGACGCTTCCCCCAGGCAGCCGGCCGCAGGCCGGCCGCCGCTTCCCGGTCTATCCCGTTTCCACCAGCACTGCCGCCGCCAGCGCCGGACCGATCTGACGCTGCACCTGCCCCACACGCAGTGCAATCGGACCGCCGTAGGGTTCGCGCGACTGCACCGTCACCTCGACGCCAATCGTCAGCCCGAGCTCGCCCAGATAGCGGAGCATGGCCGCATCGTCGTCGCTCACGCGCACCACGCGGCCCCGCTCACCGGGCGCGAGGTCCAGAATGGAGAACAGCGTCCGCTCGTCAATTTCTCCCTCGCGCGTGGGGATGGGCGCTCCGTGCGGATCGGTTTCCGGTTCCCCGATCGCCGCCGCCATGCGATCGATGAGCGCATCACTCGCGGCGTGCTCGAGTCGCTCCGCTTCATCGTGCACGAGATCCCAGGGATAGCCGAGCGCCAGCGTCAGGTACGCTTCGATCACGCGATGCCGCCGGAGTGTGCGCAGCGCCAGGCGGCGCCCCATGCCGGTCAGTCGCACGCCGCGGTAGGGTTCGTGCTCGAGCAGGCCCTGGTCGGCGAGACGCCGCACCATCCCGCTCACGGAGGCTGGCGCGATGGCGAGGCGCTGCGCGATGTCGTTGGTGGTCGCGACGTCGGAACGGCGCTCGATCTCGTAGATGACCTTGAGGTAGTCTTCAACCGGCGCCGTCACATCCCGGGGTGGTCTTGCGGCGGTCACGGCAGCGCCTCGCCACGAACCGGCGTGGGAGCGCGCGAGCCGCGCACCAGCAGCACCGGAATGGTGCAGCGGTGGCGCACGGAATCCGCCACGCTGCCGTAGAGCAGATCGGAGAGGAAGCGGTGCCCGTGCGTGGACATCGCGATCAGGTCGCAGTGCTCACGCATGGCCGTTTCGGTGATCTCCCGCGGCGGGTCGCCGCTGGCCAGAATCGCGTCCACCTCGAGTCCATCCGCTTCCAGCGCGGCGGCCATCCGCTCCAGGTACTCGCGATCGGCCCGCATCTCCTCGCTCTCGCGCAGATTGAGGTGCTGGATGTTGCGCGCGGTCCAGCCGTCGGCGACGTGGATGAGGATCACCTTCGCCCCGCACAGGTGCGCGAGGCGGCGCACGTGATCGAGAATGGCCGCATCGTACGCCGAATGCTCCAGCGGAACGAGAATGCGCGCATACATGCTCATGCGGCCTGCCCGCGGAACACGAGCACCAGCAGCCACGCATTGAGCAGCGCGATGAACAGCGCCACCACATAGGCCGTGGCCTTGAGCCACCAGGAATTCACGAGCGGTCCCATCTTCAGACGGTCCGAGGTGAAACGCACGAGCGGAACGACGGCGAAGGAGAGCTGCATGCTCAGAATCACCTGGCTCAGAATGAGCAGCTTCGCGGTACCCCGCTCCCCGTACAGAATCGCCACCACGGCGGCTGGAACGATGGCGATGACCCGCGTCATGAGCCGTCGCAACCAGGGCCGGATGCGAATGTCCAGAAACCCCTCCATCACGATCTGGCCGGCCAGCGTTCCCGTGAGCGTGGAGTTCTGTCCCGACGCGAGCAGCGCGAGCGCGAACATCGCGCTGGCGCCCGTGACTCCCAACAGTGGCGTGAGCAGCTTGTACGCGTCCTGAATCTCCGCGACCTGGTGCAGCCCTGCCCGATGAAACGTCGCCGCCGATACCACGAGAATGGCCGCATTCACGAACAGCGCGAACGTGAGCGCCACCGTGGAGTCGATGAACGCGAAGCGCACGGCCTCGCGCTTGCCCGCCACATCCTCCGCGTAGCGCCGCGTCTGCACGATGGACGAGTGCAGATAGAGGTTGTGCGGCATCACGGTCGCGCCGAGAATGCCAATCGCAATGTACAGCATCTGCGGATTGCGCACGATGTCGCTTGTCGGCACAAACCCGTTGAGCACCCCGCCGATGTCCGGCCGCGAGATCACGATCTCGAACAGAAAGCACAGGCCTATCGACGCCACCAGCGCGATGACCAGCGCCTCGAGCAGGCGGAATCCCCGATGCTGCAGAAACAGTACGACGAGAACATCGAGCGCGGTGACGATCACGCCGGCCGCAATGGGAATGTGAAAGAGGAGATTCAGCGCGATTGCCGACCCGATCACTTCCGCCAGATCGCACGCCGCGATCGCCAGCTCGCAGATCACCCAGAGAAACCAGACCACCGGACGCGGATACGCATCGCGGCACGCCTGCGCGAGATCCCGGCCGGTGACGATTCCCAGCTTGGCCGAGAGCCCCTGCAGCAACACCGCCATCAGATTCGCCAGCAGGATGACGCTCAGCAGTCTGTAGCCGAACGCGGCGCCACCCGCCAGATCGGTGGCCCAGTTTCCCGGATCCATGTACCCGACCGCCACGAGGTAGCCGGGGCCGGCGAACGCCAGGAGTTTGCGGAACCAGGTGCTCCCGGTGATCGGAATGGTGCGGTACGCCTCCGCCAGACTCGGCGTGAGACGCGGCCGCCGCCATCCCGGCTCGGCCAGCGCCTGTTCGCCCGTCGCGCGCCGCTTGTCCTCGGCGCGCGGCGCTACTGACATAGTCCGTGCAAAGGAAAAATATCCGCTGCAATATTCCGTAGTTTAGTCATGCCTAAATATTGCGCCCCAGGACGGGCGGCACAAGCACAATCCGGGAAAGCCGGCGGCGAGCGACGTCGGGCCGGCCGCAACGCGTGGCCCTCGACCGTGATCGGGCCGGAGCGGAACGAGTGTCCGGGCGCTGATCAGGCCGGAGCGAGCAGCGACAGAAACTGGCGCAGGATCCGCTCAGTGAGTCCCCAGATAACGTGGCCGCCGTGCTGAATGCTTGGCACGCGGCGGGGACCGCCCGTGAGGTCCAGGACGATCTCGCGCGACGCTGCCGGATCCAGGAGGTCCGCCACCGGCACCCAGAACGCGTCGGCAACTTCCTCGCTGAGGGAAACAGGAAGCGTGGCCCGCAGGATCGCGACGAAGGGCGCGATGATGATGCGGGGAAGCACCGTCGTCATGGGCTGCAGATCATCGAGTCGTCCAATGATCCGTCCGTCCCGCGCCAGATCGATTGCGGTCTCTTCGCGCGTCTCGCGGATCGCGGTGGCCTGCAGCGACGCATCGCGCGCTTCCTGTCGTCCGCCGGGGAGCGCAATGTGGCCGCTCCACGGATCCGTCTCGAACGCCGCACGTTTGATCATGAGCAGTGCCGGCGCTCCCTTGTCGCACCGGGTGAGAACCAGGGCGACGGCCGCGCGCCGGTAGCCATCTCCGAGGACGACTTCCCTGGGCTTGCGAACGTGCAGCGAGCGAGAGAGTCGCGCGATGAGCGGGTCGTCCAGCACCGCCTGGAGACTGTCGCCTGCGTTCATCACGATGCCATCATCCCGAACGTTACTCCTCGAGCTCCCCGCCCGCGTAGACCCAGCCCATGACGCCGCCAGCCACGCACGCCACATCCAGGTAGCCCAGGCCGAGCATCGCACTGGTGGCGAGCGCGGCGCGGCCACCGCGCGCGCAGTACACGAGCACGCGCCGGCTGCACGGAATGCGATCCTTCACGCAGTCGGAGACGGCGGCGAGTGGCACGTGCACCGCACCTGGAATACGGAACAGGTTCCATTCCCGCTGTTCGCGCACGTCGAGATAGACCACGTCATCCCGGCGGCGGAACATGGCGACGGCGTCCACGGCCGCCACTTCGCGGACATGCGCTCTGGCCTCGGCGACGCGTTGCTCGAAATTCAGTTCTTCCATCCTCGCTCCCTGCACGTTGCTGGCCAGCGCTCGACGCCCCGGGGCGAGAGCCATCTCCGGCATGCGCACTGGCACGCGTGAACGTAGAGCGACGCCGGATCGTGGTCAACGTTTCGCGCTCCCCGGCCGCGTTCGCCAGTGGTAGCTTACCCTCGTGCCACTCACGGTCCAGGTTCTCATTGGCCTCGTTGCCGGTCTCGCGGCGGGCGTCGCCATCTCGCTGAGCCCCGCGCTGCACGGCGTCGTTCCTGTCGTCGAGCCCATCGGCACGCTCTGGATCAACGCGATCCGGATGACGGTGATCCCGCTCGTGTTTTCCAGCCTCATTGTTGGCGTGGTTGCCGCGCGCGATGGCCGCGCCGTCGGACGCGTGGGCGGGCGCGCGCTCGTCACGTTTCTCGCGATCCTCTTCACGGGCGCGATCTTCACCGCGCTCGTCGCGCAACCGCTGCTCACGCTGCTGCCCGTAAGTGCAGCCACGACGGCATCGCTGCGTTCGGCCGCGGCGGCAACCGCGGCAGTGCAGGAAGGCGCGAAACAATTGCCTACGGTGAGTCAGTGGCTCGTGTCGCTGGTGCCGGTGAATCCCGTGCGCGCCGCGAGCGACGGCGCCATGCTGCCGCTCATCATCTTCGCGCTGGCCTTCGGGATCGCGCTGCTTCGGCTTCCGGAGCAGGGGCGGGCCAGCGTGACCGGCTTCTTCCAGAGCGTATTCGACGCCATGCTCGTGCTGGTGCGCTGGGTACTCATCGTCGCGCCACTCGGCGTGTTCGCGCTGGCGCTGCCGCTGGCGGCACGACTCGGCGTGTCCGCCGCGGGCGCCATCGTGTTCTACATCGTGGTGGTGTCACTGCTCGCCACGCTCTTCGGCATCGGGCTGCTCTATCCCGCGGCGGCGCTCGTGGGGCGTGTGTCGCTCGGCGAGTTCGCGCGCGCATCGGCGCCGGCGCAGGCGGTGGCCTTCAGCTCGCGGTCGTCGCTGGCCTCGCTCCCGGTCATGATGGACAGCGCGGCGGGACGACTCGGACTTCCGGCCGAAGTGTCGAGCTTCTTCCTCCCGCTGGCCGCGTCGCTGTTTCGCGCCGGCGCGGCCGTGGGTCTCACCTTCGGCGTGATGTTCATCGCGCGGCTCTATGGCGTGGCGCTGGGCCCCGCGCAACTGGCCACGGTCGTCGTCACCGTGGTGCTCACCAGCTTCAGCATTCCAGGCATCCCGGGCGGGTCCATCATCGCGATGGTGCCGGTGATGCTCGCGGCCGGCGTGCCCGTGTCAGGAATTGGCATTCTGCTGGGCGCGGACACCATTCCCGACATGTTTCGCACCACCGTGAACGTGACGGGCGACATGACGGCGGCGACCATTGTGGCGCGGTACGCGGCGGCGCCGGACCCGGCGCCCGCGCTCGCCGCCGCGGCCGATCCGTGAGCGTTTGGCCGTACATCCTCGCGCTCCCCTGGCTGGCCGGGCCATTGCTTGCGGTGTGGCGCATGCACGGCTCGCCGTCGCTCGACCATGAAGCATCCGATCCGCCGGACGATCCTCCGCTCGTCTCCATCATCGTTCCGGCGCGCAACGAAGCCGCCAACATCACGACCTGCCTGGAGGCGATCCTCGCGTCGCGCTATCCGCGCTTCGAGGTGATTGTCGTGGACGATCGCAGCGAAGACGACACCGGCGCGATCGTGGCCGCCATCGCCGCGCGCGATGCGCGGGTGCGCGTGCTGCAGTCGGCGCCGCTCGCCCAGGGCTGGTTCGGCAAGCAGTGGGCGTGCGTGCAGGGTGTGCACGAAGCCAGCGGATCGCTCTACTGCTTCACCGATGCCGACACCGCGCACGGCCCCGAGCTGCTCACTCGAGCGGTGAACGCGATGCACGCGCGGTCGCTCGACTTCCTGAGCGTCGCGGGACGCCAGGAGATGGAGACATTCTGGGAGCGCGTCGTGCAGCCCGAAGTATTTGCCATTCTCGCCCTGCGCTACGGCGGTCCGGGCGCCGTGAACCGCTCGCCGCGCGCGGCGGACAAGATCGCGAATGGCCAGTTCATGATGATCACGCCCGCGACCTACTACGCCGTTGACGGGCACGCGGCCGTGCGCCGCAAGGTGGCCGAGGATCTCGCTCTGGCGCAGCTGCTCTTCCGGAGAGGGAAACGCACCGAACTCGTATTCGGCCTGCGCCATCTGGCCACGCGCATGTATGCCTCGCTGCCGGAGATCGTGGGTGGGTGGCGCAAGAACATGTACGCGGGCGGACTCGACGCGGCGCCGTTCGGGGACGCCGGCCGGGCGCTCCTGCCCGCGGGACTGCTCGCCGTTCCCGTCGCGTCACTCGCACCGGTGCTCGTGTTGCTCGCGCGGCTGCTCTGGCCGTTGCCGGATGCTCTCGTGCTCTGGGCCGCACTCTGCGTCGCGGCCATGCTGCTCTGGCGCGCCGCGGGATATGTCGTGACCGCGCATCTCTCACCGTTCTACGCGCTGGCCTTTCCGCTGGGCTCGGCCGTCGTTGCGCACATCGCCTGCGCCGCCATCCTGCGCGGCCATCGTGTGGAGTGGAAGGGGCGGGAGTATGAGGCGGGGTAGGCTCGGGGAAGCGGCGCGCCGCCTTCGGCGGCGGCCTGCGGGAAGCGCCCTGGTGGCCTGCGGCCACGGGGCTGCGGGAAGCGGGCGACTCCCTCACGGGAGCGCCCTGCGGGAAGCGCCGCGCGAAGCGCGGCTGCGGCTCGCCCTGCGACCTACGCTCACCGTTCTTATTCGCCATTCCCCATTGCCCATTCCCACGCAGGCCGCCGCCTTCGGCGGCGGGCCGCTTCCCCCAGGCGCTGAGCCGAAGGCTCAGTCGCCGGTTCCCGCAGGTCGCCGGAGGCGACCGCTTCCCTCAGCCGCGCTTCGCGCGGCGCTTCCCGGTTTGGAAACCTTTTCCCCGCTTCCGTCGTCCAATGGATGAAGCCGAAGAGGCTTCTGCTTTCCTCCGAGTGGGGGACGCCCCCGGTACCTGTGCCGACAGGTATTCGGGGGTTGTTCCTTTTCTGGCGTTGGGCAGCGACCGGTCTGGCGCGCATCCAAAAGTGCGGTTTACCCGGGGTCCGCGACCGAATGATCCTTCGGTCATGACACAGCCGGCGCGCCCCGAGCCCGAATTCCACTACCAGCACAGCCTGGCCGTCCTGCGATACGTGGCCCAGCCTGATGCGCCAGCGTGAATGCGAGCGGAAGCCGTCGCGATGCGGCCGCCCGGATGGGCCAGCGCACATGCGCGGCTGCGAGCAGCGTGCGACGCCACTGCGAACGGCAGGACAGGATTTCAGGATTGACAGGATGAACAGGATTCACACGGAGCCGTTCCAAAGGCATTCGCCGTCATTCAGCGAACTCACTGAAGCTTTGGGGCTCGGCACCCAACAATCCTGTTCATTCTGTGAATCCTGTAAATCCTGTCCCACTTCTGCCCGTCCGGTGAATCCTGCCTGCTGGCCGAGCCCGATACCGCGCTCCCGCAGACTCCACGAGCATCATTAACGCAGAGACGTGAAGACCATTAACTTCGACTGGTCGTTCCAAACCCTCACGCCCTACGCCCCGCTCCCATGCGTCGTCTGCTTCTGCCTGCCTGCATGCTGGCCCTGCCGCTCGCCGCCGCGAATGCGCAGCGTCCCCAGCGCACGTTCACTCACGCCGACACGCTGCGCGGCTCCAACACGCCGCAGCGCGCCTGGTGGGACGTCACGTTCTATGATCTGCACGTGTCCGTAATGCCCGCCGACAGCAGCATCTCGGGGTGGAACGGGGTCACGTACCTGGTGAAGCGGCCCGCGCGCGTCATGCAGATCGATCTGCAGGTGCCGCTCGTGGTGGACAGCATGGTACAGCAGGGGCGACCCCTGACGTTCCGTCGCGACGGCAACGCGTTCTTCGTCACGCTCGTGGCGCCGCAGCGCACCGGTGCGCACAACACCATCGACGTCTACTACCACGGGCAGCCGCGTGTCGCCACGAACCCGCCCTGGGACGGCGGCTTCACGTGGAGGCAGGACAGCCTGGGCCATCAGTGGATCGCCACGTCCAACGAGGGCATCGGCGCCAGCGTGTGGTGGCCCAACAAGGACTACCTGGGCGACGAGCCCGACAGCCAGCGCATCGCGATCACCGTTCCCGACTCGCTGCAGGACGTCTCCAACGGGCGGCTGCGGAACACGACGCACAACACGGACGGCACCACCACGTACGAATGGTTCGTGAATGATCCGATCAACAACTACGACGTGGAGGTGAACGCCGGGCACTACGCGCATTTCTCCGAAACGTATCAGGGCGAAGCGGGCCCGCTCACCATGGATTTCTGGCCGCTGGCCTATCACCTCGACACGGCGAAGGTGCAGTTCCAGCAGGCGCGCTCCATGATGCAGTGCTTCGAGCACTGGTTCGGTCCGTATCCCTGGTACCGGGACGGCTACAAGCTCATCGAGGCGCCTTACCTCGGCATGGAGCACCAGAGCGGCGTCACCTATGGCAACCACTATGAGAACGGCTACCTCGGGCGCGACCTGTCACACACCGGCTGGGGGCTCAAGTGGGACTTCATCATCGTGCACGAGAGCGCGCACGAGTGGTTCGGCAACAACATCACGATGAAGGACCAGGCGGACATGTGGATCCACGAGAGCTTCGCCAACTACGCCGAGAACCTCTACACCGAGTGCCAGGACGGCAAGGCGGCGGGCGCCGCGTACGTGATCGGGACGCGCCGCGCCATCCGGAACGACGCACCCATCATTGGCACCTACGGCGTGAATGACGAAGGCTCGGGCGACATGTACTACAAGGGCGGCAACATGCTGCACACCATTCGCCAGCTCGTGAACGACGACGCAAAATGGCGCGGTGTGCTGCGCGGTCTCAATCGCACCTTCTGGCACCAGACCGTGACGAGCGCGCAGATCGAGCACTACATGAGCGCGCACACGGGACTCGATCTGAGCAAGGTGTTCCAGCAGTATCTCACCACGACCAAAGTGCCCGAGCTGCAGTACCGGCTCAGTGGCAGCTCGCTCGCCTATCGCTGGGCCAACGTAGTACCCGGCTTCGCCATGCCGGTGCGCGTGACGGTCGGCGACTCGGCGTACGCACTCATTCACCCCACCACCGCGTGGAAGACCATGCAGGTGCATCTCGCGAGCGCGGCGGCATTCGGCGTGGATCCGAATTTCTACGTGGAGACGCGTGACCTGAATGCGGCGGCCGCGGGCGCCACGTCAACAGCGCACTGACGAATCACGGTGTGCCTGGCGTGCGGGCATTCATTGCTGACCAGAAGAAGAACTGCGGTTCGGCAGGGGCCCGCAACGAGTGAATGTACGCGACGAGCTCCTCGATCTCGGGTGTACTGAGCCCGTTGCCCCACGCCGGCATGCCCATGGGGCGCCCATCGTGGATGGAGCGGAAGATCAGCGAATCCGTGCCGGCGCAGCAGTACCCCCACCAGCCGGCGCGGCGCCTTCCTTGCCCTTGCATGCGCTGGCGAGCAGGAGCAGCGACGTGACACACACGACCGGGCATATCGTTCTTGCTGGAGAGGACATGTCAACCTTCCTCGTGCTTGCATGAAAAGGTGACTGCGTTACGGGGTGCGCACGGCGTTGCGGCCGGTGCTGGAATCCGTTGGCGTGATGGGAAGCAACGGCACGCCATACGTCTGCAGAATGGACGAGATGTCCGCCTGGTCCCGCACGAGCAACGAATCGAGGAGCGTGGCAAACGCGGAATCGGCGTGCCTGACGCCCAGCGAAATGTTGTACGCGAACGGCTGTCCCGACGCGTCCACGGCGCGCTCGATCGGTACCACCGTCAGGGGGACGTGTTCGCGCGGCGCGAAGTAGCCGGCGAACGGACCCCAGACGATGGCGACGTCGATGCTGTCGCGCGCCACGGCGTGAATGATCGCGGCGGCGGGATCGGGTCGTGAATAGTCGCCGAAGATGGGAAAGCCCCGGACGTTGTCGATGATGCCGCGCGCCGCCAGCGCTTCGGCGGGCGGTGTGTTCTGGTAATCATCACCGATCACATGGATGCCGATGCGCAGGTGCGTCAGCATCGTGTCATCCATGGATCGCACCGCATAGGCGCTGCCCGTGCGATAGACGAACGCATACGTGGAGCGGAAGTAGGGGCGTGTGGTTCGCACGGGATCGTATCCCTGCGGCACGCCCATGATCAGGTCGCACGTTCCGGCATTGAGCGTCTTGCGCACGAAGCCTCGCCCTTGCGGGAGCCACGTGTACTCCAAAGGAAGCGCAAGATCCTTCGCCAGCCGCTCGGCGATCCTGTTCTCGAAGCCGGCGCGTCGCGCGTTCGAGAACGGCATGTTGTTTGGATCGGCGCACACGCGGAGTGCACGCGGGGCCGGCCGCGCGACCCCCATGAACAGCAGGGTCGCAGCCAGTACACCAGCTGCGCCGGCCATGCCTTTACGGACTCGTGTTCTCACGTGATGCGACTCCCGCACGGTCACTGTATCGCGAATACGTGGAGCATTCCACCGGGCTTGGTGACAGATGGCAGGTCTGGCACGGCACCTACGACACCCAGTGCCGCACGACGCCCGATGCGAAGTGCGTCTTCCGGAGCTCGTTGCCGGTCATCGCATTCACTGCCTTGAAGTCGCCATCGAGTGTTCCATCGGGCCTGCCCCGTGTCCGGGTCGCGCGCCCAGATGGTGGTGGACCAGAGGTTGTCGCCAGGGCGCATGTCCGGGTTCCACACGCCGGGATTCGACGTCCCGAAGTAGATCAGATTGAGTTCCGGATTGTAACTCACCCAACCCCGGGACGCAGATCCGCCGATCTTCCACTGCTGGCCGCGCCAGCTCGTGACGCCCAGGTCCTTGCCCTGCATCCAGGGATAGAACGGCTTGAAACTCGAGCCGATGAGCACATCCCGATCCGGTCCAGTATTTCGTGCGCGCCAGAGAACACGTCCGGTCTTGAGATCCAGGCCCTGCGCCCACCCCCACACGGCCATTTCACCGCCGCTATCACCCACGATCACTTTCCCGTTCACAACCAGCGGCTGGCCTTCGTGCCCGTCCTGAATCCCGGTGGTGTAGCTCCACACCTCCTTGAGCTTGCCGACATTCGCCGTCGTGATCTTCTCAAGGGTGCTGTAGCGCGTATCGGCGTAATCCTTTCCCGGCGACACCCACATCCCCACACTGTCACCGGGCGGCGTTGATGGCCTGGCGGCCGCAGTCAGGTCACGAGTCGCTGCGATCGTATGCGCTCCCTGCGCGTGGGCGAGTGCGGCCAGCGCGACGAGCCCGACCGCGACGCCGAGCGTGAGCCAGACGACGCGGCGTATGGTAACCTGCAGTGCAAAACCTCAGGACGGCACCGTGAAGAGACCATGAAGGAGACGGGAATCTTTGCTAATGTCGTCCTCGCCGCCGTGAACAGCCGGCACTCAATTGCTCCTGCTCGCAAGAACACGATGCCGGTGCACGACGCGGTGCGTGGTACGATCGCTGCGTGCGATCACTCGACTCCGCCGCCGCCGTGCTCGCGGCGGCCACCACGCTCCCCGCGCTCTCGGCGCTGGCCGCCGACATCGGCTTCACACCGCCCGCGCTCCCGCTCCACGCCGAGCTGCGCGGCGCGCTCGGGCTGCAGGATCTGTCCATCCATGACGCCGCTGTCCTGAGCGGGCCGGGCGCGCTGCGCGCGCTCGTCGTGCAGAGTGGCGCAGGCGCTCCGCTCCGCGACACCGTCAGCACGATCGCCCGCCGCCTCACGTCGCGCGCGCCACAGCTCCTCTGGCTCCTCGTCGCCGCGCAGCACGATACGCCGGAGCTCGCCATCGCCACATGGACGGAAAATGGTCATGGGGCGCGTGTGGCGGCGCTCCTGCTGGACCGGACTCGCGTCCTGCCAAGCGACGCGGAAACCTTCAATGCCCTCGCGGGGTCGGCTTCGGAACCGGACCTGCTGGCGCACTCCTGCTGGCTCGACATCCTCGGTCGCGAAGCGATCACGCGACGATTCTACCGCGCGCTCGAACGCGTCGTGGGCGAGCTCGCGCGGCGATCCACCGGTCGCGCCGGGGACGCTGCGCGCGGCGAGCTCGCCCTGCTCAACGTGTCGCGCCTGCTCTTTCTCTCCTTCCTGGAATCGCGGGGTTGGCTGAATGGCGACCCGCGCTTTCTCTCCACGACGTTCGCGCACTGCATGGAGCACGGCGGCCGCTTCCACGCCCGCGCGTTGCAGCCGCTCTTTTTCGGCACGCTTAACACGCCCATGCGGTCGCGCGCCCGCGCCGCGCGTGCGTTCGGTCGCATTCCGTTCCTGAACGGCGGGCTCTTCGCCCGCACGCCCCTGGAGCGGCGGCATCGCCATGTGACCTTCCCCGACGACGCGCTCGGTCTCGTCTTCAGCGACCTCCTCACGCGCTATCGCTTCACGGCGCGCGAGGACGGCGCCGGATGGTCCGAAGCCGCCATTGATCCCGAAATGCTCGGCAAGGCGTTCGAGTCGCTCATGGGCGCGCAGGAACGCCGCGCGAGCGGAGCATTCTACACGCCGCAACCCCTCGTAGCCCACGTCACCCGCACGGCCCTCGTGCACGCCCTCGCTCGCCTCGGCCCGCACGCGGCCATCGTGGAAGCCGCGCTGCGCGGCGAGCGTTCCACCGGCGACGGCTGCGCGCTCCTGCACGAACACATCGGCGCACTGCGCGTTCTCGATCCCGCGTGCGGCAGCGGAGCGTTCCTCGTGCACGCGTTGGAGACGCTGGCCGCGCTCCGCGTCGCCACCGGAGACGCACGTCGCCTCGCGGTCATCCGCCGCGAGCTGCTCACGCGCAGCATTTTCGGCGTGGACGTGAATCCCATGGCCGTCTGGCTCTGCGAACTGCGGCTCTGGCTCTCCGTCATCATCGAGAGCGATGAGGCCGATCCCCTCGCCATCACGCCGCTGCCAAATCTCGACCGCAACGTGCGCGTGGGAGACTCGCTCGCGGGCGATGCATTCACCGGTGTCGCGCTCGCGCGCTCGGGCGCCTCGATCGAACGTCTGCGCGCGCGGTACGCCCGCGCCACCGGCACTCGCAAGCACGCCGTGCGCCGCCAGCTCGACCGCGCCGAGCGCAGCATGGCGCTGGCCCATCTCGACCATCAGCGTGAGTGCACCACCGCGCGGCGCCGCGATCTGCTCTCGGCGCTCCGCTCGCTCGACCTCTTCGGCAGGCGCCCGCCTCCCACGGCGGCTGAACGTGACCAGCTCGCGGCGGATCGAACCCACGCTCGATCGCTCGCCGCCGCGCGACGTGCGCTCGAGAATGGCGGAGCGCTGCCGTTCGCGTGGGTCACCCACTTCCCCGATGTCGCCGAACGCGGGGGCTTCGACGTGGTCATTGGCAATCCGCCATGGGTGCGGCTGCACCGCATCCCCTCACACACGCGAGCAGCGCTCCGCTGGCGCTACGCGTCGTTCCGGCTCGCCGCCTGGCACCGGGGCGCAACCATCGCCGGTGCGGGCCCGGGGTTCGCCGCGCAGGTGGATCTCGCGGCGCTGTTCGCGGAGCGCTCACTCGAACTGCTGCGTAATGGCGGAACGCTGGCGCTGCTGCTCCCCATGAAGATGTGGAGCGCGCTGGCCGGCGGCGGCATTCGCCGCGTGATGACCGACCGAGCTCATCTCGTCGCCATCGAGGACTTCACCGAGTCGCCGCCGGCGTTCCAGGCCGCGGTGTACCCTTCCCTGCTCGTCGCGGCCCGTACCGTGGCGCCCGCTTCGTCCACCTCTCCCGTCTCGCCCGACCCGGCCGGCGAGAAGAAGCCGCACATTGCCGCCACACTGCACCGCTCACGTTCCGCGCTGCGCTGGGAAATCGCCGCGAACCGGCTCGCGCTGGACGATGACGCGGCCAGCCCCTGGCTTCTTCTTCCCGCCGCCGTACGTGACGCATTCGATGAGATCGCGCGCGTGGGCACCCCGCTCGCGGAATCGGCGTTCGGCGCGCCGCGCCTGGGTGTGAAGAGCGGCTGCAACGAGGCGTTTCTCGTCGAGTGGGAGGGGCGCGGCGACACGGCGCTGGCCACCGTGCGCTCCGGTGGACGTTCGGGCTGCGTCGAACGCTCGCTGCTGCGGCCGGTGTTGCGCGGTGAGGGCATAGCCCGCTGGAGCGCGGCGGAACGCGCCAGTTGGCTGCTCTGGACGCATGGCGCCGATGGTGCGCCGCTTCGCGCGTTGCCGCCAGGCGCCGCCGCCTGGCTCGCGCCCTGGCGCAGTACACTCGCCGCGCGATCCGATGGCCACGGGCGCACGCCCTGGTGGTCGCTCTTCCGGACGGCGAGCGCGTCATCCAGCTGCGCACGGGTCGTCTGGGCCGACGTGAGTCGTGAGCCGCGCGCGCTGGTCCTCGCGCCAGGCGATTGCACGGTGCCGCTCAACAGTTGCTACGTGCTCCCCTGCCGCGACCCCCGCGACGCGGCCGCGCTCGCCGCGCTCCTCAATTCTCCTCTTGCCGCCGCATGGTTGAATGCGCTGGCCGAGCCCGCGCGCGGCGGCTACAGACGCTACCTCGCCTGGACCGTCGCGCTTCTTCCCATACCACGCGACTGGTCGCGCGCTCGCGACATCCTGGCTCCTGTCGCCGAGCGCGCACTCGCCGGCGACGAGCCGGCGAACGACAGACTCACCTGCGCGGCGCTTCAGGCCTATCGCCTTCCGCTCGCGCACGCCGAACCGCTGCTCACCTGGTGCACCCGCTGATCGTGCCGGCCGCGACCGCGCGTGCTCTCATCGCGCGGCGCATCCTCGGCGAGGAGCACGCCCCCGCGCGGGCCGGCTCGGTCGTGCTCCGGCCCCACCAGCAGAGCGCTGTTGACCGCCTGCGCGGTCTCCTGCGTCGCCACGGCGGTGCCCTGCTCGCCGATGACGTCGGGCTGGGCAAGACGTACGTGGCCGCCGCGCTACTGCGCGAGGCACGGCGCCCCCTGGTCGTGGCACCCGCGGCGCTGCGTGACATGTGGCAGCGCGCGCTGCACGCCACGGGCGCCCGGGCGCTCGTCGTGTCCTACACGGCGCTCGGCCGCGACGATGCGCCGGCGGGCCCTTTCGACTTCATCGTCATGGATGAAGCCCATCACGCGCGCACACCCGCCACGCGCCGCTACGCGCGCCTGGCCGCGCTCGCCGCCCGCGCACCGGTGCTCCTCCTCACCGCAACGCCCATCCACAATGCGCGCCGCGATCTGGCCGCGCTCATCGCGCTCTTCCTCGGCGCGCAGGCCTACACGCTCAGTGATGCGGCGCTCGCGCAGTACATCGTGCGCCGCGAACGGAGCGACGTGCGCGGCGTGGCGATTCCACAAGCCACCGAACCCCGCTGGCTCGCCGTGGGCGACGACTCGGAGCTGCTCGGCCACATTCTCGAGCTCCCACCGCCGCTCCCGCCCGCCGACGGCGGCAGCGGCGGCGCCCTGCTCGCCTGGAGTCTGGTGCGACAGTGGGCTTCGAGCACCGGCGCGCTGGTTGGCGCGCTGCGCCGCCGCCTCGTGCGCGCCGCTGCGCTCGATGCCGCACTGGCGCAGCAACACCGCCTCACGCGCCGCGAGCTCAGCGACTGGGTGTGCGGCGACGACGCCGTGCAGCTCGCGATTCCTGGACTGTTCGCCGCGCTTCCGGTCGACGATCACGCGCTCCGCGAGGTGCTGGCCACGCACGTGGCCGCGCTCCGCGAACTCCTGCGTCGCGCACAGGCCAGCGATGCCGCCGACGCCACGCGAGCGCGACGCCTGTCCGACATTCGCGCCTGGCATCCTGGAGAGAAGATCGTGGCGTTCTCCCAGTTCGCGGACACCATTCACGCGATGTTTCGTCTGCTGCGGAACGCGGCTGGCATCGCCGCGCTTACGGGGCACGGCGCGCGCGTGGCCGGTGGCTCGCTCACACGGGCCGAGGCGCTGGCGCGATTCGCGCCGCGCGCATCGGGCGCTCGTCCGCCGCGCGCCATCGAGCGCATTGATCTGCTGCTCACGACGGATCTCCTGAGTGAAGGGATCAATCTCTCCGACGCCTCGGTCGTCGTGCATCTCGACCTGCCATGGACCGGTGCCCGCCTGGAACAGCGGGTGGGCCGATCGCGCCGCATCGGCGCCAGCCACCAGTGCACCAGCGTGTACGCGCTCGCTCCACCCGCGTCGTCCGAGGAATTGCTGCGCGTGGAGGCGCGCGTGCGGGCCAAGCTCCGCGCCGCGAGTCGCGCGACCGGCATCGCCGGTACCATTCTGCCTGGTCTGGCGGCGATGGCGAGCGACGAGAGCGCGGCACGCACGCGGGAGCGGATCCGGGCGGTGCTGGGCCGATGGCGCGAGCGTGCGGGTGTGACGCCGGCACCGGCTCATACGCTGCCACCACCGCCCGCAGCGTGTCCCGCGCCACCCGCATCCACTCCCCACCCGGAGTCCTGCATCGCGTCAGCTGTGCGCGCAACGCGCCCCGTTCTTCTCGTCGTGCTGCGCGAGGGCACTGGCGATGTGCTGTCGCTGGCGGCGCTCGACGACGGCGAGCTGCAGGCCGATCCGGCCATGGTGTTGCGCGCGCTGCTCGAGCTGGACGGCGGCGATGCCGCGGCGCCGGTGAACGCGGCGTATATCGCAGAGCCGGCGAACGCAGACCATGTCACGGTGCCACCGGACGTGATCGAACGCGCCGTCGCGACGGCGCAGCGCTGGATCGAGCGGCATCGCGCGGCGCTCGCCACTGGCGCCTCGCTCACCCTGCATGCGCCGGCGCGGCGCAGCGCGCTCCGGCGCATCAGCATCATCACCGCGCGCGCTCCGCTGCACCGGCGGCCGGAGTTGGCGGCGCTGGCCGCCGGTGCGCGACGCGCCGTCAGCGTCCCCTGCGGCGTCGGCGCCGAAGCGGTGCTGGGCGAAATCGCACGCGCGCCCATGCCGGACGAAGCGTGGCTGCGCGCCCTTGCCGCATTCGGCGATGCACACGGCGCGCGCGGCGCGGAGGACGCAGAGAGTGCGGCGGGCGCGCGCGAACACGGCGCCGGCAATCCGGCGCCCCGCGTGATCGCGATGCTGGTGGGTGTACCCGAGCGCGGCGCGTCGTGACGCCGCGGCCGCGGGGCGCTATGCGGTCGCGGTTGGTGCGACGTTCATTCGTCGCACCAGCAACTGCACGCAGAGCGCGGCAAGATCCGCCGAGCTGTACTGCCGCGTCGGCGCGTCTTCGGCGCGCCAGTGCCAGTCGTTGCCAGCCTGTTCGAGCAGGAGCACCTGCTCGCGTACCACCGTGGCATGGCGCCCCGCGCGCGCCGCCTCGCCGGGGAACGTCACCGTCCCGTCCCATTCCAGCACGAGCAGCTTGCCATCGTCGCTCGCGTTGGCCGCCCGGTGCAGCCACGAGGCGCTCACCGCCACGCCGTCGGCCTGCACCACGCAGCGCTCCGGCGTGTGGCGCATGTCGAGCGCCACGCCGGGAATCACGTCACGCGCTTCCGCCACGCGGCGCTCGATCTCCGCGATCAGGGTCCGCAACTCCCGCTGCGCGGCCGAGGCGGCCTTGTAGGCGCCGGTGGCCACGCCGTGCGCCGGTGTGAGCGCGAACTCGTCCCGCACGAGGCTCAGGTGCGGCACCATCTGCGTCGCGGCCTGCGTCACGCCCCCGGCGCGCCGCACCGCTTCGGTAATCCCGTCCACCACGTGCGCCAGCCCGTCGTCCGTGAGGCTCATGTGGGCGTCGGCATCGGCCACCCAGTCGGGTGAGAGGGCGTCGGACTCGAGCGACACCACGAACAGGAACTCGGGTCCCTGTCGTTCGACGCGCGTCTCCAGCGCGGCCTGATCGCCTCGCGTGCACGCCGTCTCGCCCCACAGCCGCTGGTGCAGCACGACGACCACGCGCGCATCGTTCTCGAGCACGTCGGACACCACGTTCTTGCGTCCGTCGCGGTGCTCCCAGGCGGCGAATACCGGGCGTTTCAGCCGCGGCTTCAATTCCTGCAGGAGTGACCGCGCAGTGAGCGAGTCGAAGGCGACGCACGAAATGGCGGCGTCGTAGGTGAAGGAGGTGGACATGGCTCTTGTTCCGCGCCAGGGGACCAGAGACCGCACACGGCGCGCGGCCTGGGGCGGGAGCGCGACTGGCGATGTCGCGGCCGACAAAAGTTCAGCCCGCCGCTTGCGCGGTGGCCTGCTACAAGGTAGCACCAAACGAGCGCGCGCGCATCCGATACAGATTATGGGCACACGCGTCCGGCGGCTCGTTCAAACCTTTTCCCGCATTCGGTTATCCCATCCCGTGACGGCAGCCAGGCACGCACCGAATGCTCGCAACGATGCCCGACGTGGCACAGACAACTCCCACGGGTAGCGCGGTACCCTCCCCGGATGTGGCGAAGGCCGCGTCGGGCGACCGGGTGGCCTTCGAGCGCCTGTACCGCACGCATCTGTCGCGCGTCTACTCGATCTGCGTGCGCATGACTGGCAGCCGCGAGCGCGCCGACGAGCTCACGCAGGACGTCTTCGTGCGCGTGTGGGAAAAGCTGCCGCAGTTTCGCGGCGAGAGTGCGTTCTCCACCTGGCTGCATCGGCTGGCGGTGAACGTGGCGTTGAACGACCGGGTGGCGGCACGGCGGGAACGTTCGCGCGCTGCGCCCGGTGGCGACGATGACGACGATGACATGGACGCGTTGCCGGACACGAGCCCGGCTCCCCGGCACGCGGAGCGAATGGACCTGGAGGCGGCGATCGCCACCCTGCCGGCCGGGGCTCGAAAGATCTTCGTGCTGCACGACGTGGAGGGATACAAGCACGAGGAGATCGCCGAGATGTTCGGCATCAGCTCGGGTGGCAGCAAGGCGCAGTTGCACCGCGCCAGACTTCTCTTGCGTGAGGCGCTGGAACGATGAACGACACCCTTCTCTCCTGCGACGCGTTCGACGCGATGCTCTCCGATTCTCTCGAGGGCACGCTGGACGCGACACGGCAGGCCGCGCTCGAGCGGCACGCGCACGAGTGCATCCGGTGTGGCGCGCTCCTCGGCGACCTGATGGCCATCACGACGCAGGCCCGGTCGCTTCCGGATCTCGTGCCGGCACGAGATCTGTGGGACGGCATCGCGGCGCGAATCGAAGCACCCGTCGTGACGCTGCCGGCTCGCCGTGGTGCCGGTCCGCTCTGGCGCCGGCGCCCTGCCGCCTGGATCGGCGCCGCCGCGGCCGCTCTGGTGGTGGCGACGGCTGGCATCACGTACGTGGCCACGCGGGCCTTCGATCACGGCGCGGTCGGCAGCGTGGCCGTGACGACGCCAGCCACCCCGGCCGCCCCGGCGGCGACAGCGTCCGCGCGGCTCGCCGGCACGATCGGCGCGCCGGCCGCCAGGCAGTTGCGGCCGGAGCAGGTGTACGACCGCGAGATCGGAGCGCTCGCGGCGATCCTGCAGCAACGCCGCGCCCAGCTCGATACGAGCACGGTGCGCGTGATCGAACACAATCTCCAGATCATTGACGCGGCCATTGCGCAGAGCCGCGCCGCGCTGGCGAAGGACCCGGCCAGCGGATTCCTGAACGATCAACTGAACAACGCGCTGGATCAGAAGGTGGAGTTGCTGCGAACCGTGGCACTCCTGCCGGCGCATACCTGAGGATGCAATCCATGCGACGCAGCTGGCTCGTGGGGACGGCGGGAATGCTGATGATGGCGGCTCCGCTGCTCGCCCAGAACGAAGGGGATTTCCAGTCGCGGCTGGACACCACCGTCGCGCTCGCCGCCAACGGCACGGTACAGCTTTCGCTCGTCTCGGGTGACATCATCGTCACGAGCTGGGCGCGCAACGAGGTGAAGATCCACGCCACGAGCGAGCGCGGCATGCTGCAGTTCGACGCGAGCCCGTCACGCGTCCAGCTCCGCGTGGAGTCGCAGCACGATGAAATGGGTGACACACGCTACGAGGTGACCATCCCGGCCGGTGCGCGGCTCAGCGCCAGCAGCGTGTCCGGCGATGTGCGCTCGCAGGGCGGGAGCGACGTGGAGCTGCATTCGGTGAGCGGCGACGTCACCGCGGAGAACGTCTCGGGACACGCCGACGTCGAGAGCGTGTCGGGCGGCGTGACGATCACCAGGGTGGGCCGCGGCGCAAAGGTCTCGTCGGTGAGCGGCGACGTGCAGCTCAGGGACATCACCGGCGACCTCTCCACCCAGACGGTGAGCGGCGAAATCCAACTCGATGGTGTGAAGTCGTCCTACGTGCACACGCAAACGGTGAGCGGTGACACCCGCTTCCGCGGCTCGCTCGCCGCCCAGGGACGCTACGAGTTTCGCTCGCATTCCGGCGACGTGGAGCTCACCGTGCCTCCCGCCGGCGCCAACGTGAACGTCCAGACGTTCAGCGGCGACGTCGAAAGCGCGTACGCCATGACGCTCAGGCCCGGCACCTCGGAGGGCCAGCGCAACATGCAGTTCACGATCAACGGAGGCGGCGCTCAGGTGAGCATTACGACCTTCAGCGGAGATGTCACAATCAATCGCGCTTCGGGCGCCAACAAGGAGAACTGACCCCATGCTCCGTACGTTTTGCGCCGCGCTCGCCGCGGCGGCCATCGCCATGCCCCTGGCCGGCCAGCAGGCCACCACGTCATCCGGCAATACGTTCGACTGGAGCGGGGACATCCCGGCCGGCAGCTGGATTCGCGTGCGCGATCTGAACGGCGGTATTTCCGTGGAGCCGGGCACCGGCAACACCGTGCAGGTCCACGGCGAGAAGCAGTGGCGGCGCGGTGATCCCTCCCGCGTGCGATTCGAGGTCTACAAGGGCAGCGATGGCGTGACCGTCTGCGCCCTCTGGAACGAGGATGATACGTGCGACGCGAGCGGCATGCACTCGCACGGCGATCATCACACGCACGACGGCGACGATGTGTCCGTCCATTTCACGGTACAGCTTCCGGCTGGCGTGAAGGTGGACGTGCAAACGGTGAACGGCAGTCTCGATGTGAAGGGCGCCCGCGCGCAGGTCGTCGCGACGACGGTGAATGGACGCATCGACGCGGCAACGACGCAGGGTCCGGTGCGCGCCGAGACCGTGAACGGCTCGATCAACGTCCGCATGGATTCCCTGGCGGGCAGCGGCGACCTCGACTATTCCACGGTGAACGGATCCGTGACCGCCACGCTTCCGCCCACGCTCAACGCCGAGCTGGAAATGGAAACGGTGAATGGCTCGATCAGCAGCGATTTTCCGCTCACGGTGTCGGGCAAGCTGAGTCCGCGTCACATCCGCGCCACCATTGGCTCCGGCGGCCGGGAGCTCAAACTGCACACGGTGAACGGGAGCGTCGAGCTGCGGAAACTTGATTGACGGAAGGGGCGTAGGGTGTGGTGGATGGTAGCTGGTAGCTGGTAGCTGGTAGCTGGACTACCAGCTACCGACTCCAGCTACCAGCAACCAGTAACCAGCTACCAGGAACCACCCATGCCCCGCCTCGTTGCTCCGATTCTCACCGCCGCCCTCCTCGCGCTCACCGCGTGCGGACGCGAGCACGTGGAGGCCAATGCCTTCGCGTGGAACGGCACCGTGCCGGCGGGCGGCTGGCTGCACCTCCGCAATCTGCAGGGGCGCATCACCGTGGACTCCAGCCCGTCCGCCGATGTCATGGTCACGGCCACCCTGCGCTGGCGTGGAGACCGGGGTGATATCAGCTTCGAGCGCCGCGCCCTTGGCAACGACATGCTCATCTGCAGCATGTACGGCAGGGGCGGCGTGTGCGACACGAGCGGCTACGCGGCGTCTCCGCACGGGCATGGCACCAACATCGTCGGCCTGCATTTGGGAGGCGGCAATGCCCGCGTGGATTACCTCGTGCGCGTGCCACCCGGGGTGAAGGTGGACGTCAGTACGGTTCAGGGAGCCCTGCTCGTGAGTGGTGCCACGAGCGCGGTGACGGCTCATACTGTTGATGGATCAGTGGGGGTGCAGACCGCCTCGGGACCCGTAGACCTGCGCACGGTGAATGGCAGCGTAAAGGCCAGCGTGGCGGCGATCGCGAATCCGGACGACATCAGGATCGAGACGGTCAACGGGTCGGTGCGCGCCCAACTCCCGGCGACGCTGCAGGGCGCGTTCGACCTGGAAACCGTGAATGGCAGCATCCGGAGCGACTTTCCGCTGGCCGCGAGCGGGTCTGACCATCATCACGTGACGGGAACGATCGGAACCGGTAGCGGCGACGTGCGCGTGAAGACCGTGAACGGAAGCGTCACGCTTTCCAAGGGCACCTGACCGGCGCAGGCGCCGGCGTGTGGTTCAGTAGGCCGGACTCACGGTCCCGTTCGACCGCACCTGTTCCAGCACGCGCGCCAGTTCGCTGCTCACCGGGCGAAAGTCCCGCCGCGGCTCGAAGTACTGCGGCAGCAGCTCGGCGTGATCGATCCGCGTGAGATCGAAGTGTTTCCAGCCGTGTGTGTCATGCGCGGCGTCGGTGTGTCCATCGCCGTCACCCTGCACCTGATAGGCCTCGAGCATTTCGGTGCCGTCCGCGCGGCGCACGATCGCATGCGGCTGCACGACGCCCGGTCCCCCACCCCCGTACATGATCCGCAGAACCCGACGCTCGTCCAACGCCCGCACGATCAACTCCCGACTCATAACGCCTCCGCAGGGTTCCACGTGTTCGCCGCAGCGACTGAGCACCTCCAGAACATTAGGAAAAATTGTGCCGCGGCGAAAGGTGGACACGCCGGCTGGCGGTTTTCATCGCCCGCCCCCGATCCTGGCTAGATTGACCGACGTGCACCTTCCCCGCGCCTGCGCCACTGCCGCCATTCTCCTCCTGCTCGCTCCGCTCAGCGGACTGGCACAGAACACCGCACGAACAGATTCCCTCCTGCCAGACAGCACGACCATTGCACGCCACGTGCCCGGCGCGCCCGGCAGCACACGCAGATTCTACACCCATTTCGCGCTCGGTTTCGTCTCGAGCATTCTGGCCCACGAGACGGGCCACATCATTGCGTCCTACGCCGTGGGTGGTCACCCAAGCTTCGGCTTCGACCGCGGCAGGCCCACGATCTATTCCGGACTCGACGCCACCCTCGAGCCTCACAAGCAGTTCATCTTTTCCGCAGCCGGCCTTACCGTGCAGATGCTCCTGGATGAAGCGTTCCTCGACATCCCCCACGCGCGGAGCGGCGGCTTCGAGCGCGGGATACTCACCGGCGGCATCGCCACCGTGGTGTTCTACACGACGCTGGGCCGGAACGACCGCGTGAGCGACATCAACTTCATGTCGGAGACGTCGTCGCTGTCCAAAGATCAGGTGTCGCTGATTTTCGGCAGCATCGCCCTATTGCACGCGGTGCGAATTCATTTCAAGGGACGCTACGCCCACTTCTTCAGCGCTCCGGCGCCGGAGGGGGGCATGCGGGTGGGACTGGCGCTGGACAACCGGTAGCGAGAATGACACCGCCCGCCCCCCGGTGCGGTCTGGTGCATCGCGTGCGCAGGGATACGGCCGGCCCGGTCAGGGCGTCACTTCCACCGCAACTCCATCCGGGAATCGGGCCAACACGGTCACGGGAACCCGCGCTAGCAGCGAGTCCGCTCGCTGGATGAAGTCCGTCCCGCGATTGAATGCGATGATGAGGCCGTGGCGCGCGCGCACTGTGTCCGCGAACGCATGGACCGTCGCGGAGTCGAGGTCGTCCGGGAGCGATCGCGCCATGCGCCCGGCGTGAAAGTAGAGCGCCGTCGGAACGTTCGTGAACACCGGACGGCCGTTGCCGTGCGTGCGCACCCAGTCGATCAGCGACGAGCCGAACCAGCTCTCGTCAGCGTAATCGTTCCCCGTCTCCAGCGCGTACTGCACGCTGTCGAGCGTGACGAGCAGTGAGCCGGTGCCCCACGCCGCGAGCAGGAGACAGGCGCCGAGTCGCCACACACGACGGCGCGCAGGCCACCAGAGCGCCAGCGCGACGACGACCGCGATCTCCACGACGAGGATGAGCGGCGAGAGCAGCCGCTCGTCGAGTGGAATGCCCGGATCGGCCACGACGCGTGACAGCACGACCACGCCCGAGTACGCCACCGCCATCACCGCCAGTGCGGCGAGCAGCCGGGCGGCGTTCGGGCGGGCCCCGTCCACGCGGCGACGTGCGGCGATCGCGAAGAGCCAGACGAGGAGCGCCGCGACGAGAACGGCGGCGACACTTCGCATCCAGCCGTCCAGCGATGGCGCCAGCCAGCCCGCCACCGTTCCAGCGCCCTCGCGAATCGTCGGCCCCAGTTGGCCGTACAGGCTGAACTGCCGGATCGTCTCATCGTGGTTCTCGTGCGCGGTACGCGCGGCCCACACGACGAGCGACAGCACGCCGGGCAGCACAGCCACGAACGCATCGCGGATCCGGCGGCGTGGGTCGCCACGACGCAGCAGCCACCAGAGCCCAACGGCACCAATGGCGCACACACCCGCATAGCGCACGAGTGCGGCCGCGCCCGCGGCGACGCCGGCGCGCAACGGCTTCCCGGGCGCGCGAACCATGAGCGCCAGCGTGATCGCGAGCAGCGCCAGAAAGAGCGGCTCGCTCAACACGCTCTCGTGGACATCCACGAGCGCCGGTGTCACCATGAGCACGACCGCAACCAGAATGCCCGCTCCTGTCCCCACGATCTCGCCGACGAGCCATGCCACCAGCGCGATCGTCACGAATGCCGCGGCCGCATCCACCAGGCGCGCGCTCTGTACGCCTGGCATCCCCAGCGCGACAGGCACCGCGACCGCCGCCGGATACCCCGGCGGAAAATGCGCCAGCGCCATCGTGCTGTCCGTATTGTCCCACCCATCGTCCGGCACGAGAAACGATCCGCCATGCGCGGCAAACCACGCTGCGCTCACGTATGACACGGCGTCTGGATCGAGGCCAGGACCGGGCGGGTCCGTGATCACGAGCACGAGGAAAAATGCGATCGCGCCCAGCGCGGTCGCGATGGGAATGCGGAAGGTGGGCATCGGGGGCTGGGGTGCGCTCTGGTCGGCGCGGCGAAGTATAGCCCTGAATTCCACTCCTGACATGACGGCACCCGGTCAGCCACACTTGCCAGAATCGCCAGTCGAGCACATTATAAATTGCTCACGGTATGGCGTGGCCCCCGCACTGGCAGACATGCTCAGGATTAGAACGCTCGGCGGCCTCTCCATTGAGGGGCCGGCAAGCCCCTTAACTGCGGAGCCGCGTTGCCTGGCGCTTCTGGCACGCCTGGCTGCCGCGCGCGACGATGGCATCCGGCGAGAGGACGCGGTCACGCTCCTCTGGCCTGCGCAGCCCCCACCGAACGCGCTCGATGATGTGCTCGGCGCGATTCGCGTTGGCATCCATCCCCAGGCAGTCACGGCCGACAGCGCGCGCCTCCGCCTCAGCAGCGACGTCATCGCGTCGGATTTCTCCGACTTCCAGCGTGCCGTGGACCAGGGCGATCTGGAGCTCGCGGAAGAGCTCTATCAGGGGCCGTTCCTGAACGGGTTCCGGCTTCCCGATGCACCCGCGTTCGAGCGCTGGGTCATGCATCAGCGCGAACGTCTCGATCACCACTTCGGTGAAATAACCGTGTACGACGACACGGCACCCGCTGCACCGGACGCGCATCCGGCGGCCACCTCCGCCACGCCGGTGCGGCGGCGCAGCGCCGGCACCTGCGAACAGGGCGCCGTGATCGCGGCACAGTACGTCATCGAGCGTGAGCTGGGCCATGGCGGATCGGCCACCGTGTACCTCGCGCACGACCTCAAGCACGACCGCGACGTCGCGCTCAAGTTCGTGCGCGCACGCGTTGCCGACGCCATGACGGTAGACCGCTTTCAGCAGGAAATCGCGGTGCTCGCCCGGCTCCAGCATCCGCACATCATGCCGCTCTACGATTCGGGAGAAGCGGGCGGCTCGCTGTATTACGTGATGCCGTACGTGAAGGGCGAGACGCTGCGCGAGCGGCTGCTGCGTGAAGGACGGCTCGCCGTGGACGACGCGCTCCAGATCGCGAGCGACGTGGCCGAGGCGCTGACGTATGCGCACGCGCACCACGTGATCCATCGCGACGTCAAACCGGAGAACATCATCCTCGTCGGCGACCACGCGATGGTGGCCGACTTCGGCATTGCCCGCGCCGTGCGTGAGGCCGCCCAGGCCCGCATCACGAGTGCGGGATTCGTGGTGGGTACGCTGGCGTACATGAGTCCCGAGCAGGCTACGGGTGATCCGGTTGATGGCCGGTCGGACCTCTACAGTCTGGCATGCGTGCTGTATGAAATGCTCTCGGGGGCTCCGCCCTTTGCCGGAGGCAGCGGTCAGGCCGTGCTCGCCCGTCGCCTCACCGAGGTGGCGCGCCCGCTGCGTGAGACAGGCGCCGTGGTCCCGGCGGATGTTGAACGTGCCGTCGCCCGGGCGCTGGCATGCAATCCGGCCCAGCGGTTCCAGAGCGTAGCGGATTTCGCCGCGACCGTTGCGCCGGCGCAAACCGGACCGGTGGCGATCGTACGACCATCACGGGTTGCCAGGGCGGTGCCGTGGGTCGCCGTCGCGGCCATCGTCGCGGTGCTCGGCTCTACGCTCCTCGCCATGCGACCGGCGAGCGTGGATCCCGATCTGTTCGTCGTGCTGCCCTTCGTGCACCGCCAGGGCGCGGCGTCCCGGCTCCTCAATGGCGACAACTGCCAGCAACTGCTCTACGACGAGTTCCAGCAGTGGAGCGGCGTCCGCCTGGTGGATGACATGCGCGCGCACGACGCCGCCAGCCGCCACGGCACAGCGCCGCTGTCGCTCCCTGAAGTGCTGGGCATCGCGCGGAGCCTGCGTGCAGGTCGCGCCGCCTGGGGCGAGGTGTGGCAGGTGGGCGATGCGATCCATGTCCGCGGGTCCGTCTACGACTCCCGGCGCGGCACGCTCATGCGCCAGTACAGCGTGTCCATTCGCGCGGACCTGGCCGATGCCGAACAGAAGTTCGGCGAGCTCGTGGACTCGCTGCTCGTTCCGCTTGCCGTATCCGGCGCCGCGGCGCCGGAGGACGACGACGCCATGCGCGGCACGCACTCGGTCAATGCCCTGCGCCTCTATTTCGCCGGGCGCGACGCACTCACACGCTGGCGGCTGGACAGCGCACAGCACCTGCTGCGGGCCGCGGTGGACAGCGATCCCAACTACGCGCAGGCACAACTCTGGCTCGCGCAGGTGGGACTCTGGAGCGGGCAGCAGGGATCCGCCGGCTGGCGATCCACCGCCGAGCGTGCGGCGCTGCTCTCCACACGGCTCTCCGCGCACGACAGCATCCTGGCGGCGGGCATGCTGGCGCTGGCGCACGCCGAGTATCCGCTGGCGTGCACGCAGTACGACATGCTGGTGGCGCGTGACTCGCTGGACTTCGCCGCCTGGTATGGACTGGGCGAGTGTCGCAGCCGCGACCGGCTCGTGGAACGAGACGCCGCCAGTCCTTCCGGCTGGAGCTTTCGGAGCAGCCAGAACGCGGCCATTCAGGCATATCTCCGCGCGCTCCGTATCGTGCCATCGTTCCAGACCGCGTTCAGCGGGGCGGCGTTCGCGCGGCTACCGGCGCTGCTCTACACCCAATCGAATCTCATTCTGCGCGGCTACGCCGTCAGCGGGGATACGGTCTGGTTCGGCGCCTTTCCGGAACTCCACGGCGACACGCTCGCGTTCATTCCGCGGCCCATCGCGGATGTGTACTCGGGCCGGCCGGGCACGCAGCCGCCCTCGCACGCCGCGGCCGTTGCCCGCAATCGGGACATGCTGCGCAACGTGAGTGCCCAATGGGTCCGCGCGTTTCCGCTGGACGGCGTGGCGCACGCGTCGCTGTCGCGCGCCCTGGAGGAACTGGGCAACATCGCCAGCACGCGGGACTCGAGCGGATCCGCGCTCGATCAGATCCATCTCGCGCGCCGGTATGCGCGCGACGGCGGTGAGGCCATGCGCTACGGCGCCGACGAGGTCCGCCTGCTCGTCAAGCTCGGCCGCTTCGCGGACGCGCGCGTGCTGGCCGAATCGCTCGTGGTGTCGCGCCCGAATCCCACGCCGCGGGAAGCGCTCGCGCTGAGCGGCCTCGCCGAGCTCACCGGACACATCGAACGCGCCGCGGCGCTCGGGCGCCAGTCCGCGGCCGACGCGGACATGAACGCCATGACGGGCGACGTCGTGGCGCCGCTGCCGCCCACGGCGGCCGGACTCGCGCTCTACGCATTCGCGGCCAGCGGCGCCTACAGCGACAGCGTGCGCCAGCTCGAGCATCAGGTGGATACGCTCATCGAGCGCTGGTCGCCCCCGCAGCAGCGTGCCGTGATGAGTGAGCTGCTGCGCGATTGGGCCGCCGTGATGGCCTTCCCCACACTGGGTCGCAGCAACGTGCACCGCGAGCACGCCGGCGGCGACATTCAACTGGAGATGCAGTACACGCTGGCGCGTGGCGACACGGCCGGCGTGCGCCAGCGATTCGACTCGCTTGCGCGGCGCCGCCAGTTCGATGTGCCGGGCGACGTCGCGATCGACGTGGCGTTTCAGGAAGCGTGGCTGCGGTTGATGACCAGCGACACGTCAGCCGCCGTGCAGCGACTGGACGTCTCGCTGGGCGCACTGGCGACGCTCGGACCCGATCTCGTGAGCGACCCCGCGCAGTCGGCCGGCCTGGTGCGCGCGATGATGCTGCGCGCCGAGCTGGCCGCGCAGCACGGCGACCGTGTGAATGCCGCGCGCTGGGCCACGCCCGTCGTCGCGCTCTGGCAGGATGCCGACCCCGCGCTGCAAGGCGTCGTCGCCCGAATGCGCGGGCTCTCGGGCCAGTGATCCGGTCTGATGCAGCATCGCGGTTCCACCCTGACGCGGAGGAGATCGTGAAGCACACTGGCTGGCGGTACACCGCCGGCACGCGGCGTCTGCGTGCCGGTCTGACCCTGTGCGGAGTCGTTGCAATGCTGGGGGGATGCAGGAAGGAGCACGTGCGGGCGGCGGGCCCTCCTCCAGCCACGAAGATTTCGATACCGGATTCGCTCCGGAAGGCGATTCTCGCTGCAGCCGCCAGCACGTACTTCGATTCATCGTCCGGCCACGCGGGCACGATCACACTGCCCGGCCACCGGTCATCCACCACGATCGCGCCGGACAGCGGCGCTCGCGATCTCTCGCGCGATTCGCTCGCGCATGGCGCGGTGGTCGCGCGCATTTCGAGCGAGGAGCCATTCCGGCCGCTCGGCATCGATCAGGGGCATACGTTCGTCTGGATGGATAGCGCGAACGGGCGCCGGACCCTGATGGTCCCCGAGACCGCCAACCACGACGTCTACGAAATGGCCACGGTGCTCGGTTCGCATACCATCTCCGACTCCGTGCCGTCGTCCGCACACTGGTTCGCGGATACGGTGACGGTTCCGGGGGACGCACCGGCAGTGAGCTACTATTTCAATTCCCGCTGCAACAATACGTGCTGCATCAGTCCGCCGCCGTCCAGTGCCGCTTTTGCGCGGGTGGATTCCGCGTTCAAGGCGATGCTGGGGCCGTGAGCGTGCGGCGTGTCAGCCGGTGCACAGAACGGGTAGCACGCGACGGGTAGCACGCGACGGGTAGCAGGTGCTCCCACTTGCTACCGGCTGACTTCGCTGCCCCTTGCATCTTCGGTATTTGTTCGGTATCATCGTCCCCCCGCCTCATGGGGTTCACGATGCCGACGCACACACACCCGCCTGTCCTCTTTTCCGCATCGGTGCAGCGATCGCTGCGCTCGCTTCCCGTCATCGGCGAGCAGCGCGACATCACGTACTACGCCGCGCCGGCCCGGAGCATCCTCAACAATCCGGATGTCACCGGAATGGAGGGGTTCTGGTCCATCAATCCCTACATCGGCTGCGCCTTCGGGTGCGCGTACTGCTACGCGCGCTACGCGCATCGGTACGTGATGGAGCGCGCGGCGGCGGATGACCGGCTGGCTGGCCGCGCGGAGCACGACGCCGGCCGCGTGCCGCCGTGGCTCGCCTTCGAGCGGCACATCTTCGTCAAGCGCAACGCGGCCCGGCTGCTCGCCCAGGCGCTGCGCCAGGGGAGCGAGCGGCATCTCGCGCTCGTGCACGGCGACGGCATGGTGATCGGCACGGCCACGGACCCGTACCAGCCCGCCGAGCGGCGCTACGGCGTGACGCGCGCGCTGCTGGAGGTGCTCGCGGAGCATCCCGGGCTGCGCGTCACGATCATCACGAAGAGCCCGCTCGTCACGCGCGACGTGGACCTGCTCGCGCGCATCGCGCGGAATTCGTCGCTTTCCGTACATATTTCGCTCATCACGCTCGATCGCGCGCTGGCCCGCCGCCTCGAGCCGCGCGCGCCCACACCCGAGGCGCGGCTGCGCGCGGTGCGCCGGCTGCACGAGGCGGGCATCGATGTCGTCGTCAACTGCATGCCCGTGCTGCCGGGCATCACCGACCATCCGCGCGATCTCGCCGCGCTCGTCCAGCGCGCGGTGGAGGCGGGCGCGGCGGATGTGGCGACGGATGTGCTGCGCCTGCAGCACGAAGCACGCAAGCGCTATCTCCCGTTCATCGCGCGGGAATTCCCCGAGCTGGCCGGCCGCTACGCGCGGACGTACGCGCAGGCGTCCGTGCCCGGCGAGTCGTACCGGCAGGGGCTGTCCGCGCTCATGGAGCGGCTGCGCCGCGCGCACGGCCTCCGTCGTCGCCGCTACGGGGAGCGCGACACCGGCGCGGGTGCGCCACCCGGCGCCGCGAGCGCATCGCTCGCGGATATCCAGCTCGTTCTTCCGCTCTGACCCCGGCCGCTCGCCCCGCATGCCCACGTCCGCGGCCGCGCTGTCGTCGCTCCGGAATCACCTCGCGGTCATCACGAACGCGAAGCCCGATGTTCCGCCGGGGCTCGTCTCGGGAATCACGGCGCTCGATGCCGCGCTCGGCGCGCGCGGCGTGCCGCGCGGCCGGCTCACCGAAGTCGCCGGTGTACGCGGGAGCGGCAAGACGACGCTGCTGCGGCGGCTCGTGATGGAGACCGTCGCACGCGGCCATGCCGTGGCCTACGTGGATGCCGCGCGCACGCTCGCGCCGCGCGACTGGGCGCGGGCGGCACGGACAGCACCGGCAGCCCGGGCAGCCCGGGCAGCCCGGGCAGCGCGAGCCTGCGGCCAAGGCGGCATGAGTGACGACCGCAGCGGCGGGAGCAGGAGCCGCGGAACCGGCAACGACCGGTTCTGGGCCATTCGTCCCCGGGATCCGGGCAGGGGCGCATGGTGCGCCGATGTGCTGTTGCGCAGCGGGGCGTTCGCGCTCGTGATCCTCGACGGCGCGCCGCCGCTCCCGCGCGCGGTGGCGGCCCGGCTCACGCGCCTGGCGCGCGACGCGAACGCCGCGTTCATCGTGACCAGTGACGGCGATGCCCCCGCCACCCTGCTCGCCGCCGCGCTCCGGCTGCGCCTGGCGCGCGCGCGGCGACACATGACGATCACCGTGGAAAAGGGAGGCATCCGCACCATCGTGGAGGTGGACTATGCCGTCAGCGTGGCGCATCGCCTGTGTACGCATCCCGAGGTTCCCGATCGCCGCGGTGTGGCGCGCGCGGGAGGCGACACACCGGAGCGACAGCGAGAACAGCACCAGTCTGTCTCCGTCCCCGTCCCCGTCCCCGTCCCTATCCCCGTGCCCGCCTCCATCGCCGGTCCCATCGCCGGTCCCGTGGGAACAGTTCCCGGTCGCGCTGCTGAACGGCACGCGGCTCGGCGCGACCTCGCTGGCCGCCACGCGGGCGGGAGTCCGCGCGGGCATGACCGTGCCCGAAGCCCGCGCGTGCTGTGCGGCGCTGGAGATCATTCCATGGGATGATCATGCAATTGTCCCGGCCATCACGGCGGTGAGCGCGGCGCTGCTCGCGGCGAGTCCGCGGGTCACGCCGGTGGCGCGGGAGCCGGGGCTCTGGTGGGTGGGCGCGAGCGGATTCGGCGCACTGGGTGGCGAGCCCGCGCTGGCGCGCGCGCTGCTCGCGATCGCGCGATCGTGGCACCCGCTCGCGCGCGTGACCGTGGCCGGCTCCTGCGTCGCCGCGCGCGCCGCCACCTGGAGCGCCTCCGCGCGCGCGAGTGGTCTGGTGATCGTCCCTCCCGAGCGCGATGTGCGCTATCTGGCCGCCGCGCCGCTCGCCCTCATCCCCATGAGCGAGGAGCTGCGCGAGACGCTCGCTGCGCTCGGCATGGGCACCGCCGGCGCGTTCGCCGCGCTCGACGCGGACGACGTGGAGCGCCGCTGGGGCGCGGAGGGGCTCGCTGCCTGGCGCCTGGCGCGCGGCGAGGACCGGCGCCGCCCCGTGCTCGCGCGCGTGGACGAACCGCGCGTGGTGGATGCGGAGCTGCCCGCGCCCACCTCCACCATGGAGCCCGTGCTCTTCCTTGCGCGCGCCGCCATCGATGCGCTCGCCACGGCGCTCGTGCACGACGGCCGTGCCGCCGCGGCCATTGCCGTCACCCTCACGCTCGACAGCGCGCGCAGCGCGCTGCCGGAGGGCGCGCCACCGCACACCGTGACGCGCGAGGCACGCTTTCCCCGCCCCACCGCGCGCGCCGTGCACCTCTTCGACCAGTGCCGCGCGCTGCTCGAACGCTGGCCGCTCACCGCGCCCGCGTGCGGCGTCAGAGTGGCCGTGGTGGCCACGGCGCCGCTGTCCGGCGAACAGGGCGACCTGTTGACCCCCGAATGGCGCGATGCCGCGGCCGCCGACGCCGCGCTCGCCCGACTGCGCGCGGAGCTGGGCGCGGGCACCGTCGTGCGCCCCGTGGAACGCGACGAGCACCGGCCGGAGCGACAGGGCGAATGGGAGGAAGAGCACCAGGCTGCGGGCAGCCGTCAGATGGCAGGCGACGATGAGCTGCCCACGCCAGGCAGTGGCCCGTCCACCTCAGATGGTGGTCCGCATACGTCAGACGCCAAAGAGCTGCCCGTAGCTGCACGCAACCGGGCAGCTGCCGTGCTCCGCCTGCTCGAAGCACCCGAAGCCGTGGAGGTGGAGCGTCGCAGCGGACGCCCCGCCGCGGTGCGGTGGCGGGGACGGCGTCACACGTTCGCGCGCCTGCATGGCCCCGAACGCCTCTCCGGCGACTGGTGGCGCGACGACGGCTACCGGCGCGAATACTGGCGCAGCGAGGACGAGGACACGGACGATCTCCTCGTGTTCGAGGAGAACGGGACGTGGTACGTGCAGGGGTGGTTTGATTGAACGGCGGTTGCTGGTTGTTGGTCGTTGGTCGGTGGTCGGCGGTCGCTGGTCGGTGGTCGCTGGTCGGTGGTCGCTGGTCATTGGTCAGTGGTCGCTGGAAGGGAGTGGGGCGTCTCGCTATCGGCGACCGCCGTCAAACGATCCCATCTGCATTCCTTGGATAACGCTCCCGGGCAGTGGCTACCGTACATTTGGCGCAACTCCACTGACGGAGCGGCGCCGTGAAACACAGAGGCTATCAAGGACTTGAAGCCTGGCAACAGGGAATGGAACTGGCTGCTGAAGGTTACCGCGTCGCCGCCAGATTGCCTGACAAGGAACGTTTCGGACTCTGCGACCAGATCAGGCGATCCGCAGCGTCAATTCCCGCGAACATCGCTGAAGGGCAATCCCGTGAACGTCCCCGGGAGTTTGCGCGCTTCCTGCTCATTGCGCGAGGTTCCGTGGCAGAACTCGAGACGCATGGTCTCCTCTGCGTGCGCACGGGTTACTTCATGGATCAGGAGATCGAGCCACTGATGGCACTCGCCGGAACCACGGCCAGGCTAATCTCCGGGTTGCTCAGGCATACGCGGCTTGTCGCCGGTGGAGGGCAGAGAAATTGACTACTGTCGTTCGTTTGACGACGGTCGCTGGTCGTTGGAAGAGAGTGGGGAGTCCAGCGACCAGCAACCAGCGACCAACGACCGTAGTTAAACCAGCGACCACTCACCAGCTACCGAAGTACCCCTCCATCTCAATGCGCAACGCATCCTGATCCGCCGCGGGCTGCCACTCGAGAAACTCCGTGAGAATCTCCGGCCGTTCGTCCTCCGGCCGCCAACGTTCCACGAGCCGCGCCGCCACGTCGATGATCCAATACTCGGGGACTCCCTGGCGCTGATAGAGCCGGCGCTTGACCAGCCGATCCGCCCGCGCCGTGCCGGGCGAGAGAATTTCCACGGCGAGAAGCAGGCGGCCGGCCTCTTCCCACGAGCGCGGCGAGCGCCCCTCGATGAGCGGCACCACGAAGAGATCGGGCTCCACCATGCGCTCAGCGCTGAATTCCACATCCGCCGGTGCATAGAACACGGCGCCGAGTGCATGCGCAGAGACGTAGGAATGCAGCCGCAGAAACAGCGCCTTCGATGCCGCCTGGTGCTCCCATGTTGGCGCCGGGGTCACGAACAGCTCTCCGTCAATGACCTCGTAACGCTTGCCGTCATCCGGAAGCGCACGCACCATGTCCGCCGTCCAGCGAAGGGTAGCCTGTGCCATACCCATACTCTTACCCTCCGGGGAAAAGCCACGCAACCGTGCATGGCCCATGATGCCGCGCCCCGGACCGGGCTGCGTCATCGTTCGCGTTCGGGCCGCATCACCCGCTTGCACGCCGGCCGAGGCGCTTACATCCCGCGCACCCGCTTCTCCGTCCTCCCGGACTGGAACTGCATGTTCTCGATTTCGGACTTGCCCACTTTCGTCTGTGTAGTGAGCAGGCAGCGGTTGAACGCGCGATTGTTCGTGTTCTCCAGCAGCGTGTCACTGCCAAGGTTCACCAGTACCCAGCGGCCCACGCTGAGGTTGAGATCCGCCTTCGGCACGAACTGCGAGCTCACGTTCTTCACGAGGAAGGCTTGAGCGTTCACGCCGTTGTACTCGCGCGCTGCGTCCGCCGGTAGCACCTCCAGATCGAACGCCACCATCGTATTGATGTTCGTGTGCGTCGCGTTTCCCGTGGCGTCGAAAATCACGCCGTTGTAGTTGCAGAAATAGTGATCCGTGAACTTGAACATCCGGAGCGCGGAGTACGGGTAGTTGTGCGTCATGACGTTCCCGACCCATTTGGAGTCGATCACATCCTCCGGCATGGTCACGAAGTTTCCCTTGTACCACGTCTGCCCCTTGGCATCTTCAGCGTTCCCCTTCCGCATTCCTTCAATGCCCAGGACGCGTGTCGCCATGTAGGCGAAGTTGTCGTTGAACCCGCCACAGGCGCAGAAGTTCGCCGCACCCTTCACCAGGCCGCCGTCCGCGACCGCGCCGGTGGAACTGGCCGTCCACGACCAGTGGGCGCGCCCGTACGTCCAGAAGTTGAGCATCAGGTCGGTGAGCAGCTGCGGCGCCTGCACGGTCCCATCACGAAACGCCGTCTCGAGATTGTTGGGCTGCGTGATGATGGTCCGGGCCGGCGCGGTGGCGGCGAAGCCCAGCGCCGTCAGCTTGTCTGCCAGGGGCGTCGCGCCGCCACCGCCGCGAGCGAGGTATTCCCGCCGAGTCGTCCAGGTCATGATCGGAGTACTCCGTGAGCGAAGTATTTGTCGAACATCCTCCGGGCGACGGCCAGCGCATCGCCGTGCGGTGCCGTCGGGAATGTACCGGTGCGGCGCGACCAGCGCTGCTCCCACCGGCACATGTCCGCCGCAAACGGCGCACGGTCGAACGCCGTCCCGTCATCCAGCGAGCGATTCAGCCGGCGGAAGAACTCGCGCCAGCGCGGGAGATAGTAGTCCGCGAACATCCCCTGCCACTGCTTGTAGGCGTACAGGTTGAGATCATCGTTCTGCCCCTCCGTGCACTTCGTTCCCCAGAGCGTGATGATGTTGCGCGCGTTCCACTCGTAGAGGCGCCGCTCCGCGTCGGTGGTCCCCCAGCGCCGCGCGTCCGCGAGCCACGGACCCAGCAGGAACTCCCGGCGCGTGCCCACGAGCGTGTCGAGATCCTCCAGCAATCCGGTCACGCGCCCTTCCGCCCTCACGAGCGCTGCCCGGTCCTTCCGCTCGTAGGCCTGCTGCACCGCGTTCACCAGGGGCAGTCCGAGCTGCCCCATCACCTGGCGCACGAGATTCACGACGTCGTAGCGATACGCGTCGTTCGCGCCCAGGCGCGGCGCCGCATCCAGCAGCAAGCGCGCCGCCTGCACGAGCTGCGCCGTGTCGTACGGCGCCACGGGCGACGTGCGATACGCACTGCCCGCCTGCCAGAATCCCGGTCGCTCGGCGAGAAACGTCCCCGTCTGCGGCGCGGAGCGATAGGCGGTCGCGAGCAGGATCCGCCATGCGGCCCACGCCGACGAGTCGCTCTGGCCATAGCGACGACTCACGTAGTCGTGCACCCAGGCCTCCAGCGATGGCACGCTGTCACGCCAGCTCATGTCCAGCACGAAGTCGGGAATCACCGGGTTGTAGCCCAGTCCCTCCATGGTCATGCCGATCCCGTCGAGACGCCCGTGTACCGGACTGGCCAGCGCCGCCTGGAGATTGCGCGCCATGGCCGGCAGGTCGCCGCTCACGCTCACCTGGCCGCCAAAGTTGTAGAGCACGTTCCAGATCCATGGTTTCCCATAGAACGCATCGCGCTCGGACCACACGGGGTGCCGATCGCCGTACAGGTCGAGCACCAGCATGTGGTCATCGGGCACAGCGCCGAGCAGCGCGCGCGCCTGCGGCTCCTTCCAGAAGCCGGCCTGGTAGTAGAGGAACCACCCCTGGATCACCCACACCGCCGCGCTGTCGGCCGCGTGCATGGGTTCGTAGATGGCGCGCCCCATCCCCGCCAGGAATGTGGAATCGTTCGTGGGCGGGTTGATTTCGTTGAACGGATCGGCCGCGTAGACGTGATCGGTGCCATAGAGCTCGCGCTGGCGCCTGATGAAATCCGCGCCGATCCGCTGGAAGAGCGGGTCTCGCGGATCGAGAAACCAGGTACCCGGAAATCCGGCCGACCAATCGGCGGTCTGGTGAATGTGCGCCGCTGGAATGACGCGCGTGATGGACTCCGGGACGTGCCCGGTGAAACCCTGCAGCACCGGCGTCATGCCGAGTGCGCGCTCCCGCGCCAGGATCCGGCGCTCGAGCGCGATGTGCGTGGTGATCCAGTGCTGCGGCAGCGGGCCGCCCAGCCCATCGATGTTGCCCATCCACCCCCAGGGCAGGTAGGCCGGCCCTACGAGAAAGCGGCCAATCTGCGCATCGGTGAAGCCGAGGTCCCTGAGCACGAGCTGCCAGGTGGCTTCCTGTCCCGTGATCGCGAGCGGCAGATTCACGCCCTTGAGCGCCATCCAGTCGATCATCCGTTGCCAGTCGGACCAGTCCCACCACGCCATGCTGTACGAGAACGTGCAGTAGTTGAAGAAGTAGCGGTAGCGCCACGGCGACGTGATGCGCACCGCGTGCTCCACGCGCGGCAGCGGCACCGGCAGCCGAACCGGCTGGAGCGGATTGCTCACGTTCACGCCGGCCGCATGCTCCAGGTACCAGTCGAGTGCCGACGCCAGCGCCACGCCGCTCGATCCGCGCAGCACGACGGTATCGGCGCGGTTCTCCACCTCGAAGACATCCAGGCGCCCGGCGCGCGGAATCATCTCGAGCGCGAACAGGTGCGCCGCATCGGGAACGACGCGCGCGACCAGCGCGGCCGCGGCGCGGCGCTGCTGCGCGGTGTCCGCTCGCGCTGAGTGCTGTGGCTGCGCCAACGCGGGAACCGCGATGGCGGCGAGCAGGAGAACGGTGGCGCTCATTCTGAGCGAAGGGCGATCATGGGATCCGCGCGCGTGGCGCGCCGCGATGGGATGAGGCTGGCCATGCCCGCGACGACTATCAGCGTGAACGTGACGCCGCCGAACACGAGTGGATCACGCACCGACGTGTCATAGAGAACCGACGCGATCAGCGTTCCGGCGACGAGCGCCAGCGCGAGGCCCGTTCCGATTCCAACGAGTGTAACGCGCAGACTCTGGCGGAGCATGAGCCGGACCACATCATCCGCGCGAGCGCCGAGCGCAATGCGAACGCCCAACTCGTGCGTGCGCTGCTCCACCAGGTAGGACACCACGCTGTAGAGTCCCACCGCCGCCACGAGGAGCGCGAGCAGGCCGAATGCGCCGAACGTCGCCACGCCCAGCCGCCAGGGCCGCAGCTGCGGGTCAATGTGCTGCTTCAGCGTTTCCACATCTATGCGCACGTCCTGTGGGAACTCGCGCGCCAGGACTGCTCGTACGGGACCCACCAGTGTCCCTGGATCGCCGGACGCGCGTACTATCAACGACCGCGCCAAAGCTCCGCGTTTGTGCTCGAGCGGAAGCGGCTGATAGATCTGCATGAAAGGCTGTTCAATCACACTGAGTTGATGCGTGTCGTGCGCGACGCCCACGACTTCCGTGCAGGGCATCGTATCGGGCGCAAAGCCGAGCTTGACGCATCGGCCGAGTGCGGACGTGCCAGGCCAGAGAGCGCGCGCCATCGTCTCGTTCACGATCGCCACGCGTGCGCCGGCCTGGTCGTCCTGCGTAAACCCACGCCCATGCACGATGCGCGTGCCGACGGTGCTAAAGAAATCAGGCGTTACATAATTGCCCGATCGCGGCAGGGGTGGCAGCGAATCGAGACCAGGCACGCTCATGGACGCTCCACCCATCCCGAAGAGCGGCGCGACCCACGAGATGGCCACGTTCGCGACGCCCGGCAATGTCTGAATGCCCATCATGGCATCTTTGAGACGGACATAGTAGTCGACCGGCAGCTTGCCGTTCCCCTTGCGCAGATCGGCGGAAATGCTGGCCACAATGAGCCGGTTCGTGTCGACGCCGAGATCAATGTCACGCACGTGCACGAGGCTGCGCACGAACAATCCTGCTCCGATCAGAAGCACGACGCTGAGCGCCACCTGCACCACCAGCAGGGTGGCTCTGATCACCGGCGGCCGGCCCAGATTCGCGTGCCACCCGGCCTTGAGCGCCACAGTGAGATTCGGGCGGGTTGCCTGAATCGCCGGCAGCATGCCCGCGAGCATGCCCGCCACGATGGTCACTGCAAGAGTGAACGCAACGATGCGCCCATCCACGGGCGGCCCGGCCCACGCAATGTCGGGCACGAGCAGCGCGCGCAGCAGTGCTCCGCCCCACGAAGCAATGAGCAGTGCCGCGGCGCCGCCCAGCAGAGCGAGCAGCATGCTCTCCGTGAGCAGTTGCGCCACCAGCCGGCGCCGGTTGATGCCGAGCGCGAGCCGTACCGCGATCTCATGCCGGCGGCGTATGGCGCGAGCGAGCAGCAGGTTGGCGATGTTCGCGCACGCGATCAGCAGCACGATGGCCGTCACACCCAACAGCCGCGTCGTGATCGCCGTCTGCTGTCCCAGGTGCCCGGGTCCGCGCGTGGCGATGATCGATCCCATGCGCGCACTGAGCCCCTGCGTGTATCGCACGACCCCTCCGGCGTGCTGAACATCGAGCGTGGCGGCAGCACTCGCCTGTCCCATTGCGACCCCAGCATGCAGTCGTGCGACCACGAGATACGTCTCGTACTGTAGAGGCGCTGCGCGATGGTTCGGGCCGAACGCCACACCCACACCGGCCGCAATGGGAATCCACGCATCCGCCGCGGCGAGATCAACTCCGTTGAAGTGCCTCGGCGCGATGCCGACAATGACGTACGGTGACGGGTTGAACCCGGGGAATCCTGCTGAATCGAGCCGTACCGTCTTCCCCAGCACGTCTGGATTGCCGCCGAACTGGGACTGCCAGAGCGCATAGCTTAGCACGATCACCGGGGTTCCATTGGGCCCGCTGTTTTCATCCTCAGCCATGAAGCGCCCGAGCGCCGGCCGCACCTTCAGAACGGGGAAGAAACTCGGCGTCACCAGCTCGACATTCACGCGGCGAATTGCGCGGCTATCACTGGTCGCAAGCGTCAGCCTGGCGGGCCCCAAATACGCGGCCACACCGCTGAACGCGACGGTGTCGGCCCGCAGTGCAGCGTACTCTTCATAGCCAGTTCCCGGCGAAGCACGCTCACCCATGATGGGCGAACGTTCCACCGTATAGAGTCGCGCGACGCCATCCGGCTCGTGCACCCCAGCCGGCGCTCGCAGCAGCAAGCGATCCGCGAGCGTGAACAGCGCGGCGTTCGCACCAATGCCGAGCGCCAGCGTGACTACGGCAAGCACGGTGAATCCGGGACTGCGGCGGAGCGTGCGCACGGCGAAGCGCACGTCCTGCCTCGCGGCATCGACAAGCGACAGCGTGGTCATGCAGCACCTCTCGTTTCCGGGTGTGAACGTTGTGCCTCTCAATCACGCGACAACGGTGCGACGAACCGCGCCCGCGCGGCTGCTTGCACCAGATTCACCACCGCCATATTAGATTTCCCGCCCACGTCAGGACAAGCAGGAGAAGCATCCCATGTGGCGATGTTGCCACCGCTGTACCGCGCCGCGCAGGTTCGCGGTGCCGCTGATCGTCGTGCTGTGTATCGCAGGTCCCGCTTCAGGGTGGTCGCAGGGGTTGGGCAGCATCACTGGGGAAGTCCGGGTCTCCGGCACGAGCATTCCACTCCCGGACGCTGCTGTGACTGTATCGGGCACCGCTGGTGTCATCCGATCCGGCAGCGACGGCCGATTCGCCATCACATCCCCCGCCGGTGTCCCGCGCGTGCTGATCGTGCGGCGCGTGGGCTATCGCCCCGACACGCTTTCCGGCATTGTGGTCGCGCACCGTCACGTCAGGCACGTCGTCGCGCGGCTCGAGCGGCTCGATGCCATCCTCGACACGGTCGCGGTGCGCTCGCTGGCAGCCGGCATCGACCCCTCGGGTGCCGTGCCGTCCACGCATCTCTCGCGCGATGACATTGACCGCACGCCGCAGGTCGTGGACGATGCCTTTCGCGCCGTCACGCGCGTGCCCGGCGTCTCGGCCAGCGACCTGTCGGCGGGCTTCCGCGTGCGCGGCGGCGCGAACCGCGAGGTGCTCCTGTCGCTCGACGGCATGGAGCTCTACGAGCCGTTTCACCTGAAGGATCTCGACGGCGCGCTGTCCATCATCGATCCCGCCATCGTGGGCGGCGCCGACATCAGCACCGGCGGATTCGGCGCGCGCTATGGCGACCACCTCACCGGCGTGTTCGCCCTGCGCTCGCGCGATGAGCCCATTACCGGCGTGCGCGGCAATTTCAACGCGAGCCTGAGCGGGGTGAGTGGCGAGATGATGACCCCGCTGGACGGCCGGCGAGCGGATCTGCTGGTGTCGGGCCGGCGCGGGCTGTTGGGTACGGCGCTGTCCCTCGCCGGCGAGGGCGGCGTGATCGCGCCCCGCTACGACGACAGCTACGCGCGACTGCAGATCCGTCCCACCGCGCACGACCGGATCACCGTGAGCGCGTTGCGTTCGCGTGACGGGTTGTTCTTCACCGAGACCGACGCGCCCCGGCTCGCCAGCTCGTACGGTAGCAGCTACGTCTGGGCCGCGTGGGATGCGATGCCGCTGTCATGGCTGAGTGCACGCACCATGGTGTCGCTCGCCGACCTGCGCTGGGAGCGAACCGGTGGCGAGACAGCCAATACGGGCCTGGCGCTCGACGTCGACGACCAGCGCCGCTTCCAGGCTCACGCCGTGAGCCAGGACTGGACGATCACGGTGAGCCCGCGCTGGCGCACGACCTTCGGCGCGGAGTTCCGCAAGCTCGCGGCGCAGTATGCCTACGCGCGACAGCAGACGCGGCCGGAGGTGCAGGCGCACGAATGGGTGGAGCAGGCCAACGACTACGACACGCGCTTCAATACGCGCGGCAACACGGTCGGCGCCTATCTGTCGCAATACGTGCAGCCCGTGGCGGCGCTCTCGCTCGAGGCGGGCATCCGGTACGACCGGCAGAGCTACACCGAAGAGCACACGCTGAGTCCGCGCGCGGCGCTGTCGTACACCATCGATGCCCGCACGAGCGTGCATGCGGCGTGGGGGCGCTATGCGCAGCCGCAGGCGCTGTATGAACTGCAGGTGGAGGATGGTACGACGTCGTTCGCGACCGCCGAGCGTGCGGAGCATCGCGTCCTGGGCATCGACCGCCGCGTGGGGAGCGGCGCTGGAATCCTCGTCCGCGTGGAAGCCTACGAACGGAAGCTGCTCCACATCGACCCGGAATACGTCAATCTCGAGAGCTCATTCGACGTGTTCCCCGAAGCAGGCAACGATCGCGTGCTCATCGCGCCCGTGAGCGGGAGCGCGAAAGGCATCGAGTTCTCGGCGTCGTCGAATCACGGTGTGGTGCAGTGGTCCGCCAGCTACGCGCTCGCGTCGTCGCGTCAGACGGTGAACGGCGTCTCGCTCCCATCGCCATACGATGAGCGCCACGCGGTGCACCTCGACGCGAGCGTCTCGCCGCTGGCCGGCTGGCGGGTGAGCGCGGCCTGGCAGCTTCACTCGGGCTGGCCGGCGACGCCCATCTGGTTCACGGTGGACTCGCTCGTCGATGGCTCGCATCACGTGCGCGCGCAGTACGGCACGTTCAACACGACGCGCATTGGCCCATATCACCGCCTGGACATGCGGGTGAGCAACACGCGCCGGCTGGGACCGGGCGAGCTCTCGATTTACGTGGACGTGTTCAACGTCTATGGCCGCAACAACCCGCGCGGCCTGGGCTATACCGTCGCCGACTGGAACTCGGCGGAAGTCGTGGCGAGCGAGCGGTCGAAGCTGCAACTGCCGCGGATTCCGACGATCGGGGTGCGGTGGACGTTCTGAGCCTGGCGCCGCCGCGCAGCCCCCTTCGCTGGATTCGCGCGCCATACGACGCGTAGCCGCGCCATCACGGTAGTCGAGGGCGACTCGATCCAGCTCACGGTACCGCCGCCTCCAGTTTGCTCGGACCCCTGCTGGACGCCCTCCCCGTCGCATCCCATATTCGGTATCTGTTCGGTACGCCAACGCCCAGCCCTCACCCCACACGGCTGCCTCTTCCAATCTCCGCCCCCCAGTGCCCCCTGCCACCGCGCCCCACAGCTACGTCGAGCTCCACTGCCACTCGGCCTATTCCCTGCTCGATGGCGCCTCGCTCCCCGAGGCGCTGGTGGAGCGCGCGGCCACGCTGGGACATCGCGCGCTCGCGCTCACTGACCACGACGAGCTGGGTGGGATAGTCGCGTTCGCGGAGGCCGCGCGCGACAGGAGCATCGCCGGCATCATCGGTGCTGAAGTCACGGTGGATCCGTCGCCTCAGCGAGCGCCGGAGCCCGCGTCCCGACGTGCGGCTCCCGCCGGGATGACGGATCACCACCACCTCGTCCTCCTCGCCGAGTCCGCCGAAGGCTACGCCAACCTGTCCACCCTCATCACCCGCGCGCGCATGGACTCACCGCGCGGCCGCCCGTCCGTGTCGCTCGACACGCTGGCCCGCCACGCACGCGGGCTCTTCGCGCTCACCGGCTGCCCGCGCGGGCTCGTCCCCTCGCTCGTCGCACGCGGCGACCCCGATGGCGCGTGCGAGGCCGCCGCCACGCTGCTCGACATCTTCGAGCGCCGCGTCGCCATCGAGTGCTGGAACCACAGCCTCGAGCAGGAGCGCGCCATCGTGCCGCAGCTCATCGCCATCGCGCGCTCGCTCGACGTCCCGTGGGTCGTCACCAACGACGTGCACTACGCCGAGCCGCGCGCCCGCATCGTGCACGACGTGCTCTGCTCGCTGCGCCACGAGCAGCCGCTCGACGCCATGGGCACGCGGCTCCGTCCCAACGGGGAGTGGTATCTCAAGAGCGCCGCGCAGATGCGCCGCCGCTGGCAGCACGCGCCCGACGGCATTCGCGCCACGCTCGCCATCGCCGAGCGCTGCGCGTTCCGGCTGCACGAACTGCGGCCCACGCTGCCCGCCTTCCCGCTGCCCCCCGGCGTGAGCGCCGACGAATATCTGGCGCGCCTCGCGGAACAGGGTGCATGGGAGCGCTGGGGCGAGCGCGGCGGTCCGCGCGGACATGATCCCGGCGCGGGACGCCGCCAGCTCCAGCACGAGCTCGCGATCATCCAGCGACTCGGACTCGCGGGCTACTTCCTCATCGTGTGGGACATCGTCCGCTTCGCGCGGCGCGACGGGGTGCTCTGCCAGGGGCGCGGCTCGGCGGCCAACTCCGCCGTGTGCTTCTGTCTGGGCATCACCGCGGTGGACCCCATCAAGCTCGGCCTCCTCTTCGAGCGGTTCCTGAGCGACGAGCGCCAGGGCGCGCCGGACATCGACATTGACTTCGCCCACCGCGATCGCGAGCGCGTGCTGCAGTACGTGTACGAGCGCTACGGCCGCGAGCACGCCGCCATGGTGTGCGAGCAGATCACCTATCGTGAGAAGTCGGCGGTGAAGGACGTGTGCCGCGTGATGGGGCTGTCCGTGGAGCAGGCCGAGGCGCGCATCCAGGGCGCGGCGTACGACGGACCGGCCGCGGACATCGTCCAGGCGCTGCAGCGCATCCCGCGCCACCGCTCGATTCACGTGGGCGGCTTCGTGCTCACCGAGGCGCCGCTGTCGAGCATCGTTCCCATCGAGCCGGCGTCCATGCCGGACCGCACCGTGGTGCAGTGGGAGAAGGACGACGTGGAATCCATGGGACTCGTGAAGATCGATCTCCTGGGGCTCGGCATGCTCACGCTCATCCAGGACTGCCTGCTCTACATTCGCGCGACGCGCGGCCACACGCTCGACCTGGCCGATCTCGACTACGCCGACCAGGCGGTGTACGACGATCTCTGTCGCGCCGACACCATTGGCGTGTTCCAGGTGGAGAGCCGCGCGCAGATGAACACGCTGCCGCGTCTCAAGCCGCGCCGTTTCTACGATCTGGTGGTGGAGGTGGCGCTCATCCGTCCTGGCCCCATCCAGGGCGAGATGGTGCACCCGTATCTCCGCCGGCGCGCGGGCGAGGAAGCGGTGACGTATCCGCATCCGTCGCTCGAGCCCATTCTCGCGCGAACGCTTGGGATCCCATTGTTCCAGGAGCAGGGGATGCAGGTGGCCATCGCGGCGGCCGGTTTCACGCCGGGCGAGGCGGACATGCTGCGCAAGGCGATGGGTCACAAGCGCAGTCACGAGCGCATGGCGGCCATCTGCGAGAAGCTGGTGGAGGGCATGCGCCGCAACGGCATCGCCGAGGAGACCGCGCGCCGGATTTACAGCCAGATCAACGCGTTCGCGGACTACGGCTTCCCCGAATCCCACGCGGCGAGCTTCGCGCTGCTGGTGTACGCGAGCGCGTATCTCAGGCACTACTACGCGCCGGAATTCACCGCCGCCATTCTCAACGCCCAGCCCATGGGGTTCTACTCGCCGGGCACGCTCATCGAGGACGCCCGGCGCCACGGCGTGGAGATCCGCCCGGTGGATGTGACGCGGTCGTGGTTCGACAGCGTACTGGAGGCGCGCGAAGCGCGCCTCCAGCGGGAAGCAGCAGCCCGGCCTGCGGCCGGGCTGCCTGCGGGAAGCGGCGGCCGTGAAGGCCGCCTGCGGGAAGCGCCCCGGTGGCCTGCGGCCACTGGGCTGCGGGAAGCGGGCGGTTCCCTTCGGAAACGTCCTGCGGGAAGCGGCACCCCCGCCTCCCCCCTTCCCCCCGCAGCCGCCGGCCCTTCGGGCCGGCCGGCGCTTCCCGCAGGCGATGCGCCGCCAGGCGCCATCGCCGCTTCCCACAGCCGGCCGCAGGCCGGCGCTTCCCGCAGGCCGCCGCCGCAGGCGGCCGGCCGCTTCCCGCGGACGGCTGGTGCGGATGGCGTGGCTGGCGCCGTTCAGGCGCCAACCACGCCATCCGCACCAGCCGTCCGCCTCGGCCTTCGCCTCGTCCGCGGGCTCGGCGCGCGCGCGCGGGAATCGCTCGAACGCGCACTCCGCGATGGCGGTCCCTTTCAGTCCATCGGCGATCTCGTCCACCGCTCGGGGCTCGACCGGCGCGCGCTCCGCGCGCTGGCGGAAGCCGGTGCGCTCGACAGCCTCGTGCCCGATGAACCCGGCGCCCGCCAGCGGCGTGCCGCCGTCTGGCGCATGCTCGAGGAATTCCGCGGCAGCGCCGGTGCGCTGGCCCCGCCGCGCATCAGGCTCGACATCCCCGCGAGCGTACCCGCCATGTCCCCGGTCGAGCTCACCGCCGCGGACTACCGCATGACGGGCGTGTCATTCAATGGGCATCCCATGCAACACCTCCGCGCGGTGCTCGCCATGAATGATCTGCGCTCGGCGCGCGAGCTGAGCGCCCTGCGCGACGGGTCGCGCAACGTGGCCGTGGCGGGGCTGGTCATCTGCCGCCAGCGTCCGCCCACGGCCCGGGGCTTCGCCTTTCTCACACTCGAAGATGAGACCGGACTCGTGAATGTCGTCGTCACGCCAAAGCGCTTCGAGCGCCAGGCGCTGCTCATCTCGAACGCGCCGCTCCTGCTCGTGCGCGGCACGCTGCAGGTGGAGAGCGGCGTCGTGAACCTGCGCGGCGAGTTCTTTCGCGAGCTCAAGGCGGATGTCGGCGCGGAGGGCACGCGCTCGCACGATTTCCGGTAGAGAAATGGGGCGCGGCTGATTTTAGAGAAATGGGGCGCGGTCGATTTCACCGAAATCGCCCGCGCCCCACTCATCAACCAGCTACCAAATACCAGCTACCAGCTACCACACACCATGCCGCTTCCGCTCCCGCATCAGGAAGAGCCCCAGCAGCAGGCAGCCGGCGCCGATCATCCCCAGCGCGGGGAATATGGTCGCCGTCCTGGGCGGGACCAGCCCTTCCTGTCGCGCTTCCTTCGCGGACATGGGGCGCGGTGCCATCGCGAGGGCCGGCCGCGGGTCCGCGGCTTTCTTCGCGGGGTCGGCGGCTGGATCCCCTGCAACGTCACCCGACGCCGAAGCAATTACGGGTGGTTCCACCGGACCAGGACCGCTCACGGGAACCGTGCTCGGGAGCGCGGCCGCCTGCTGCTGGTGGCTCATATGAAGCACTGCGGCAACGAGCCCCGCGAACAAACCTCCGCCGAGCGCGCCGCCCACATGACCGTTCCTGTTGGAGTTGCCGAACTGACAGTCGCACACCTGTGCCGACGCGGCTCCAGTGAAGCTCGCGCCAACAGCCACAATCACGGCTGCGACAGCAATGAATCGGCGGCAATGCATCTGCGAACTCTCTTCAGTCACTCGGACTGCGATAGGGACCGGACTCCGGCGGATGGTCGCGGAAGCAGCGTCGCTCGCGACAGACGGGTTCCCCGGATTTCAATGGTGCCCCGAACCAACGCTAAGAAAATGCCAATGGAGGGAAAAAACAAGACGGCAGAAGAAGACAAATTGCACTACTGATACGAAATCTGACAAGACCCCGCATGGAATTCTTTTCGACAGGGCCGGTTTGAGACGCCCCTCACCTTGCGTTACCGGAAATCATGCCCGCTATATAGAGCAGCACGTGGCAGGAACGCGCTCCGCACGCCGATTCCCGGAGAGGTAACTCTATGCGACTACAGCTATTTGGTGGATCACTGGCCCTGCTGTGGATGGTCACCCCGCTACCGGCAGATGCGGCGCCCGCTTCAGACGCGCTCAGGGCGGCGCCAGCCAGCCCTTCGGCGGTCGTGGTGGTCCGCTACGCCCGCCACCACCCCGCGACAGCGCCCGGTCTCGTCGCCCCACTCGCGCGCACCGGCATCACGTCGCCGCGCGCAGCCTACACATTGCTGTCGCGGGACAGCGACACAACGGTCGTGAGCGGAGTGCGCATTGCCGCCGTCCTCGAGGGCGGAAGCTGGATCGAACTGGCCGACGGCACGCGCTGGGAGGTCTTCCTTGCCGATCGTCCGAACACAGATAACTGGCGTGTCGGCGATTTCGTCAACGTGCGCTTCCTGCCCATCATGCTGGGTGACCGCGGGCGCTTCCGCTACCAGTTCGTGAACGGGCGCGAAGGCAACGAGGCGGCGGTTCGCTTCAGCGGCGTGGCCGGCCAGTAGCAGTCGCCGGCGACCCCACCGCCGCCCTGCGTCCCACCCGCATGTAGAGTGGCCAGCGCGCCAGGCGCGGCTCGTTCGCGTCCGGCCACAGGGGCGCGATCTCCCGCTCGACGTCGAGCACGGGATCGCGCTCTTCGCGCGAGAGGAACTGCCGCACCGCCGACCACGTGCGCAGGTATCCCACCAGATGCTCGCGCGTCCACTCGTGCTCCATCACGAACCCGGGCACCGGCAGCTCGCCAAAGGGAAACGCCACGGATCGATAGTGGTCCATCACCAGGCGGCGCTCCGGCGCCCAGTAGTCACGCATCGTCACCTCGCCGAACCGATCGAGGATGACATCGATCGCGGGCGCGATGCGCACGATGTCGTAACACCACACGGCCATCACGCCCCCGGTGCGCAGCACGCGTGTTGCTTCCGCGAAAAACGCATCGAGCGGAAGCCAGTGCAACGCCTGCGCGACGCTGACCACATCCACCGACTCCGCCTCGAGCCCCGACGCAACGGCGCTCGCCTGCCGATAGGTGACGCGCGCGTGCGGCTCCGCATTCGCGAGCTGCGTGGCACTCGCGTCGGTTGCCTCCACGCGCGCGAAATGTCGCACCAGCCCCACCGCCGCCTGGCCACTCCCTGTCGCGCAGTCCCACGCCAGCTCGTGCCCCGGCGCAATGGACGACAGCCACGTGAACAGCGCATCGGGATAGCGCGGCCTGAACTCCGCGTACGCTGCGGCCTGCGCCGAAAAGTAATCCTTGAAGGGAATCACTCGCTATTCTCTGCTCCCTGCTTCCGCATCCCGCAGGCGATGCGCCTTTGGCCCCATCGCCGCCTCCCTCAGGCCACCGCCGCAGGCGGCCGGCCGCTTCCCTCAGGCGCGCTTCGCGCGCCGCTTCCCGCGTTTCACCGGCGCCAGAATCGTCCCCCGACAGTTCGCCGCTCCGCACCGGCACACGTACCGCGATGCGTCGGACTCGTCAATGCTCCCCGTGCGCTCGTACTGATAGTCGTAGGCCAGCTCTTCGCCCGGACGAATGGCGCGGATGGCTTCAATGAAGATGCGCCCGTCGTCGATCACGGCCTCGCAGTTGGGATCGCACGAGTGATTGATGAAGCGCGCGTCGTTCCCGTTCACCGCCGCATCGATCACCGTGCGCCGGTTCACCGTGAAGAGAAACGTGTGGTGCCGCTCCATGCGCTCGTCATCGTAGCGCCGGTCCGCCTCGGCGTGCGAGATGCGTTCGCCCGTGTACTCGATGATTCGGGTGCCCTTGCGGATCTCGCGGACCGCGAATGCACCACGCCCCTGGATGGAAGACTCGCGCACGACGAAATACGGCTGCGGCTGGCGTGGCATTTCAGAGCGACGAGTTCGGCGTGCTGCGAACGCGTGGAGCGCCGTCTCCGGCCAGCGCCGGCTCGGGTGTGAAGTCCTCGCCCGGGTTGATGAACCGGTCGCTCTCCACGCCGTACTGCTTGTCGTAGAGCTGGCGGTAGCGGCCGTCCAGCGCGAGCAGCTCGGGTTGCGTGCCGCTCTCCACGAGCCGGCCGTCGTCGAGCACCAGGATCTGGTCCGCGCTGGCGACCGTCGACAGGCGGTGCGCGATCACGAACGTGGTGCGCCCCGTGCGCAGCCGCCGGAGTCCATCGCGAATGAGCGCCTCGCTCTCGCTGTCCAGACTCGATGTGGCCTCGTCCAGAATGAGGATGCGGGGATTGGCCAGCAGCGCCCGGGCGATCGCCACGCGCTGCCGCTGGCCGCCGCTCAGCCGCACGCCGCGTTCACCCACCACCGTGTCGAACCCTTCGGTGAAGCGGTCAATGAACTCGTCGCAGTGCGCGAGCCGCGCAGCCTCGCGGATCTCGGTCATGGAGGCGCCCGGCATGGAGAACGCAATGTTCTCCGCGATGGTGCCGTCGAACAGGAAGTTGTCCTGCAGCACGACGCCAAGGTGCGCGCGATAGTCGCGCAGCTTGAGCGTCGCCAGGTCCGTGCCGTCCACCAGAATGCGCCCTTCCGTCGGGTGATTGAACGCCATGATGAGGCTGATCAGCGTGCTCTTGCCCGATCCGCTCGCCCCCACGAGCGCGGTGGTGCACCCGGCGGGCGCATGAAACGAGATGTCCCTGAGCACCGGTACGCCCGGCGTGTACTCGAATCCCACGTGCTCGAACGTCACCGCGCCCTCGAGATCCGTCACCGCGATGTGCCGTCCGTCCGCTTCATCCTCGGTGGGCATCATCCGGATCTCGCGGATCCGGTCCAGTCCCGCGAAGGCCTCGCTGATCTGCGTGCCGATCGACGCGATCTGCACCAGCGGCGCCGCCACTAGGCCAATGAAGAACACGTACATCACGAAGTCGCCGAGCGTCATGCGACCGGCGAGAATGGCGCGGCCGCCCACGACGATCATGAGCACGCCAACGGCGCCCACGATTACCGTCGTGAACGAGGTGATGGCGGACACGCCGGTGATGGAGCGCGCGATGTTGCGAAAGAGCCGGTGCACGCCCTTGGCGAACACGATCTGCTCGCGGCGCTCGGCCACGTACGTCTTCACCACGCGGATGCCGCCCAGCGACTGCGCCAGCCGGCCGGTGACGTCGGCCGTGATCACGCTCCGCTCGCGGAAGATCGGCCGCAGCCGCGTGAAGGCGAGCGCCATCCCCACGCCGAACGTGATGAGAATGAGTAGCGTGATGGACGTGAGCTGCCAGTTCAACCAGAACAGCACGCCCAGCGCGAGGATGGCCGTGACGACGCCGCCGCTGAGCTGCACCAGCCCCGTGCCGACGAGATTCCGGATGCCATCCGCATCGTTCATGATGCGCGAGATGAGAATGCCGGATTGCGTACGGTCGAAGTACGACACGGGAAGGCGTTGCACGTGCAGGTTCACGGCCTTCCGCATGTCCGCGATGGCGCGCTGCGCGGCGACGCTCATCACCTGTGACAGGGCGAACGTCGTGCCGGCCTGAATGAGCGTGGCGACGCCCACCGCGATGGCCAGCGGCACCAACAGTTGAGCCTGGTGCTGGCCGATCACCCGATCGATCAGCACCTTGGAACTGCCCGGCAGCACCAGCGCCGCGAGCCGGTTGATGATCATGAGCAGCAGGCCGAGCGCAACCTGACGGCGGTGGCGCCAGATCAGCTCGCGTGCCTCCTGCCATGCGTTTGCCATGTTGAGGCGGCGTTTCTCGCCGCTCACGCCGGGATAGGACCGGCGCTGCTCGTGCGCGAGCCGCGTTGTGGGACCTGGCATCTGCCTCCGGTATCGAACATCACGTGTGCTGCCCGGCAATATATCCGCTCGAACCTGCCGCGCAGAACCGTTCCGCGCTCACGCGAAGTGAACTGCCGCGGCTCGTGACGGCACGGCAGCGCTATTGCGCGGTTCGCTGCTTCTCGACGCGCTCCTGGTGCCTGGCGAACACCTCGCGCCCCAGCTCGCTCTGGGTGGCGATCCACTCGGCATTCGCGAACGAGCGCGCGCTCGTGTCCTTCCGATACCGTTCGAGAAAGGGAAACATCTTGGCCAGGAGAATCAGTCCCTCACCGTTGTTCTCGACGAGAAAGTCGGCGTGCACGATGCCGTGCCTGGCGAGGCCGTACACCATTTCCCAGTACGTGCTCGTCTGCCGGAATGCCGCGTTCAGCGGGTGATCCATCTTGCGAACGGCCTCGACGTCTTCGTAGCGCTTCGGCATGAATTGCGAGCTGTTGATCTTGCTGCGCGATTCGCGCATTACCGGCTCGCGGCGCAGCTCGTACACTCTGAGCACCAGTTCGGCGTCGTGGTGATCGGGAAAATCCTTGAGCATCAGGGCGTGGGGCGTAGGGAAGGTGGAATGTGTCATGGTGATGGGCTCGGGTGAATGGGGGAAGGGCTGGTCGCGCGCGCACGATACCTGCATGGTGCACGGTACGGTCGAGTGAGCCAGCGACTGGACGATCGACGGTGACTCCGAGGCGACGAGCGCGAGCCGGCTGGAAGCCATGGCACGATACGGAAGATGAAGTCTTGATCCGGATGCCCCCGGACCTCAAGATAACGTAGCCTCCTACCCTCATCTCGACATTGACATGGCCCTGTTGATCGCGGTTCTGCTGGTCGTGTTGATCGTGGCGGGCATCGTGGCCATCCGCCGCCGGCGACGCGCGCGCCTGCGTCACAACGCACCGCTCCCGCCCCTCATTTTCGAGGTGCATGACGATGTGACACCGGCGGATCTCAGGCCGGCGAGCATCCGTCTGGCGGAGTTGACGCCACCCGGTGTCCGCGCGGCGGGAGGGGCACGCGGCGGCCGCCCCGCCTCGATCTTTCATACGCCCACGTCATCGGCGCAGGCGTCCGCGGCCGCGTACCGTGATGCCACCGTGCGCGTGCCACGCGTGGACGACAGCCCGCCCGGCTTTCTACCGGGGCATCTGGAGATCCAGAGCGGCCCGAACCAGGGCGAGAGCATCCGCTTCCGCCGCACGAACGGTGACGACGCCGACATCACCCTGGGTCGTGGTGAAGGGCCCCCGGAATCGCACGTTCAGGTGAACGCCGAGACCGTAAGCCGGCTCCACGCACGGCTGCGATTCGACCATGGGCGCTGGAAGATCAGCAACCTGTCGCGCTCGAATCCGCTCGTCGTAAACGGCCAGCCGCTATCGGCCGGTTCCAGCGCGCTCTGGCTGAACGAGGGCGACACGATCGAGATGGGCGAAATGATCTTCCGATTCCATTCGAGCTGACCCCAGCGGCCGTTCCCCGGCGTTCCGATTCCCCGCCCCACCGGCGGGGAATTTTTTGTGGTTCAGCCAGCTTTATGGATGTTAAGCCCTTCAACACTGAAGGAATGCCCGGGCCGGCGCCGCTGCGCCAGGAGGTGCCACACCATCGCCAGTTCACCGCAGACACACTCATGAAGAGGAAGAGCGATCATGAAACACAACGGTTGTCTGTTCTGGCTGCCCCTTGTAGCCGTCCTTACCGGGCTCGCCGCTCCCCCCGTGCTCCATGCCCAGCAGGGTGATGGCACGGTCACGGGACGCGTGACCGAGCGGGACAGCAAGGGGCCGATCGCCAGCGCCCAGGTCCGCATTGTCGGCACGAATCGCGGCGTGCTCACCCGGGACGATGGCACGTATCGCATTACCGGCATCGCGCCCGGGCGCATCGAGTTGCGCGCGCTGCGCATTGGCTACTCCGCGCAGAGCGTGACCGTCACGGTCGCGGGCGGGGAAACCGCGACCGCCGATTTCGCCCTCGCCACGAGCGCCACGCAGCTCGACGTCGTCACCGTCACCGCCTCGGGCGAGCAGACGCGCAAGCGCGAAACCGGAAACTCCGTGGAAGTCGTCGCGGTGGACTCCGTCCCCAAGGCCGCCATTTCCAGCTTCTCCGAGCTGCTCACGGGGCGCGTGCCCGGCGTCGTCGTGCAGCAGTCGGGGGGTACCACCGGCACGGGATCGCGCATCCGCATTCGCGGGTCGAACAGCATTTCGCTCAACAACGATCCCCTGATCATCCTCGATGGCATCCGCGTGGACAACGGCTCGCAGTCGAGCACCATCGACGTCGGCGGCCAAGTGCCGTCGCGCTTCGACGATCTCAATTTCGAGGACATTGACAACGTGGAAGTGATCAAGGGGCCGGCTGCAGCGGCGCTCTACGGGACGGCCGCCTCGAACGGCGTCATCCAGATCACCACGAAGCACGGGCAGCCGGGGCGGACACAGTGGAACATGTTCGCCGAATACGGACAGATCGCCAAGCCCACGGACTTTCCGGCGAACTTCGCGCAGCCCGGTACGGCGCCGGACGGCAGCACGGTTGACGGCTGCTTCCTCCTGATCCAGCAGCTCGGATCGTGTGCACCGAGCGGCGCGCTGCAGTCGTTCAATCCGCTCGTCGCCCACAGCCCGTTCATCCAGGGCAACCGCGAGAGCTACGGCATCAACGTGTCGGGCGGCTCCGACGCCGCAACGTACTATGTGGCCGGCAACTTCGACTGGAATCGCGGCGTGTACGCCGTGAATACCGATCGCAAGACCAACATGCGCGCCAACCTGCACGCGCAGCTCAACAACAAAACCGACCTCTCGGTGAATGTGGGGTATCTCTCGAGCCATCTCCGGCTCCCGCAGAACGACAACAACATTCTCGGCATCGTTCCCAACGGCCTGCTCGGCAACGCCGTGGACGATCCCACTCGTCACGGCTATCTGGCCATCACGCCGGAGCAGTCGTTCAACATTGACACCCGGCAGGACCTCGAGCGACTGACGGCGAGCGCCAGCAGTACCTGGAATCCGCTCTCCTGGCTGAGCGTGGTCGGTGTGACCGGCGTGGATTACAGCAACCGGTACGACAATGAGCTCACGCCGCCCGGTGAAGTGCCTTTCGCGGATCTACCCCAGGGCAACCGGACGTCGAATCCGTACCAGATCTGGAACTACACGGCCAATCTGAGCGGAACGGCAACCTACGGTCTCACGTCATCGCTCAACGCGACATCCTCGCTGGGCGCGGCGTACAACGACGTGAAGACACGCGGCACGAGCGCGTTCGGTCGCGGGCTCGTGGCCGGCACGGGATCGCTGGGCGGCACGACGGCCGGCTTCGCTGTGGGCGAAGTCAATCCGGATGTCGTCACGATCGGTGCGTACGGGCAGGAGCGGCTGGCCTGGCGTGACAAGGTGTATCTCGCCGGCGCCGTACGCGGCGACGAGAACAGCGCCTTCGGCAAGAATTACGGACTCGTGTACTACCCCTCGGTGAGCCTCTCGTGGGTCATCAACGAGGAAGGATTCTTCCCGAAGCTGCAGTGGCTCAGCCAGCTCCGTCTTCGCTCCGCGTTCGGCGGATCGGGACAGTCACCGGCCTTCCGCGATGCGGTGAGCTTCTACAATCCAGTCGCCGTCAAGACAAACGAGACGGATTCGCCCGCGGTCACCCTGGGCGGCGTCGGCAACCCGGCGCTCAAGCCCGAGAAATCCTCGGAATACGAGGTGGGGTTCGACGCGGGACTGCTCGCCAACCGTGTCGGGCTCGTGTTCACCTACTACAACAAGGACACGCGCGACGCGATCGTCGCGAAGAATCTGCCGCCGTCCACCGGCGCGGCCACCGAACTCGTGAACCTCGGCAAGGTGAACAACAAGGGATGGGAAGCGTCCGTGGATGCAAACGTCGTCACGACGGATCGCTTCACGTGGGACGTGCGTGTGGATGGAACGAGCAACACCAACAAGCTCATCACGCTCGGCGCGGACACCACGCCGATCATCTTCGGGCTGGGCGGCGCCACGCAACGGCACGAACAGGGCTTCCCCCTGGGCGGCTACTGGCAGCGGCCGTACACGTTCACCGATCTCAATCACAATGGCATGATCGACGTGGCCAACTGCCCCGATGTCGGGGGTGACGGCACCGGATGCGAATTGCAGATCGCCGACAATCCGACGTTCCTCGGCTCGCCGTTCCCGAAGTACGAGTTCTCGTTCAACTCATCCATCACGATCTTCAAGTATTTCCGTGTGGGTGGTCTGCTGGATCGTCGCAGCGGCTACAAACTGTACAACAGCACGGAAGCGTTCCGGTGCGCCAGCTTCTTCAACTGCCAGGCCGCGAATGATCCAACCGCGCCGCTCGCGCTGCAGGCGCGCGCGCTCGCCAGCGCCCTTGGCACGGATGCCGGCTACATCGAGGATGCGTCATTCTGGAAATTGCGCGAACTGTCGCTCACGCTCATCGCGCCGAATAACTGGATCAGGGATCGCGGTATCTCCGGCCTGAGCCTGACCATTGCGGGGCGCAATCTGAAGACGTGGACGAACTACACCGGGCTCGATCCGGAAATCAACTTCACCGGTTCCACCAACTTCACGACGGCGGACTTCCTCAGCCAGCCGCCCACGAAGTACTGGACCGCCCGCGTCAACGTGAACTTCTGATGGCATCCCCGGACTCCTGGCATGGAGCACTGACAATGACTCGTACGACCATTTCCATCCGGGGAGCACGGTCACCTCTCGCGCTCGCGTGCATGCTCGCGGCGCTCGTGGCGTGCGACCCATCCAAATTGATCAAGGTGCAGGATCCCGACGTGGCGCTCCCGGCCACGCTGCACAGCAAGCAGGCGCTGCCCACCGTCCGGAACGGCGTGATCGGCGATTTTGCCGTGGCGTATGGCGGCAGCGGCAACGAGACCGAAGAAGGACAGATCAGCTTCAGCGGTCTCGTCACCGACGAGCTCGTGAACTCCGAAACGTTCCCGACGCGCATCGAGCTGGACCGGCGCCTGACCATCGGCTCGCACGCGCAGAACAACGCGGACAATCAGGATGTGTTCCTGGAGCTCTCGCGTGCACGCGCGTTCGCTGACTTCGCGTCGGCGCGATACACGGAGTTCGATGCAGGCAACGAGGGGCACGCGGAAGTGCTGAACCTTGGCGCGTTCGCGAAGGTGCTGTTCGCCGAGAACTACTGCTCGGGCGTTCCATTCAGCACGCTGAATGACGACGGCACGATCACCTTTGGTGATCCGCTCACCACGGAGCAGACGCTCCAGTCGGCGCTCGCGCAGTTCGACTCCGCCACGACCATCGCCGCCGCCGTCGGCAGCGACGTGCAGACCGATCTCGCCGCTGTGGGCAAGGCGCGTGCGCTCATGGACCTCGACCGCTACGCGGACGCGGTTGCCACGCTCTCGGCGGCCGGTGTGCCGGATGATTTCGAGTATGATATCGAATACTCGGACAACAGCACGCGCCAGAACAATGGCGTGTGGGAATTCATGTTCAACGAAGGCCGGTGGAGCGTGGCGGATAACGAAGGCATCAACGGGCTGGACTTCGTGTCCGCACACGATCCGCGCGTGCAGACCGCGGATGGCGGCATTGGCTTCGACAACAGCACGCCGCTCATCCTGCCGCTGAAGTATTCGGACCGTGGCTCGTTCATTCCGCTCGCCACCGGCATTGAGGCCCGGCTCATCGAGGCGGAGGCTGCACTGAGCAGCGGCAATTCGGGAACGTTCATGACGCTGCTCAACGCGCTGCGCACCTCGCACGGCATGTCATCGCTCGCCGACCCGGGCTCGGCCACCGCGCGGCAGGATCTGCTCTTCCGCGAGCGGGCCTTCTGGCTCTATCTCACGTCGCACCGCCTGGGGGACCTGCGCCGGTTGATCCGTCAGTACAGTCGCAACCCCGAGAGTGTGTTCCCCACGGGGCTCTACTTCAAGGGAGGGACGTACAGCAACGGCGTGAATCTCACGATTCCGATCAACGAGCAGAACAACCCGAACTCACCGTCCGCGGGGTGCCTGAACAACGACGCCTGATGGCTGGCCGCGTGACACGGAATTGAAAACGGAACGGGGCCACGGATCGCGATTGATCCGTGGCCCCGTTTCTAGGGCGTGCCGGCACTGTGGCGCGCGCGATCGCTACGCCCACTCGTGCATGTGTTCATGCTGGTCGTGCCCGGTGAAGTGCTTGAAGAGCCAGACCACGAACATCACCGGCAGCACCACGAAGATGGCGAGCTTGATCGCGAGCACGCCCAACCCCACCAGTACGCCGAGCACAGCGGCGGCCAAAGCAAACAACAGAATGAAGGGCAGCCCCACGATGGCGAGCACGATGAGCACCGGCAGCGCCAGCACGCCGAGAATCGCGAGCACGGGTGCGCCGATCACAGCCAGCAGAATCATGGCCGGTACCGCCACCACGAGGCCGAGAAAGCCGTAGAAGAGCACTTTGAGCAACGTACGCATGGCGACACTCCGAGCGAGACGCTGATCTCTACGGCGCACGCAGCCGAAAGGTTTCACGCCCGGCGCCGCGTGGCCGGCTGTACATCAGGTGACGTAGCGCAGCAAATCCGCTGATGTATCGATATCCGGCGGCATCGGGATGTCGAGGTCCACCTGTCGGACGCGATCGGCGTGGCGCACGACGACGTCGCGGGCACCGGTGTCGCCGGTCGTCTCCATCACGTCCGCGAAGAGCGATGCCGGGAACAGCACGGGGTTCCCACGAGTGCCGCGATACACCGGGACGATGATGGACTCCGGGCTTGACTCGTGCGCCGCAACGAGGTCATCGAGTACCCGCGCCGATACTCCGGGCTGGTCGCCGAGCACGATGAGCGCGCCACGCGTGGCCGGCGCCAGCGCGGCAAGCCCGGCGGCGATGGACGCGCTCATCCCGCTGCTGAATCTGGCGTTGACGACGGTGCGCACAGCGAGTCCCAGGAGTGCGCTGCGCACAGCGTCCTCTTCATGTCCGAGCACCACGACCACGTCCTGCACGCGGGAGGCGAGCACGCACTCCACCGTCCAGCGCACGATGGGCTTCCCGTCCAGCGGCGCCACGAGCTTCTGCGCGCCGAACCGCCTGGACGCGCCCGCGGCCAGCACCACGGCGGCAGCCACGTGCGGCGCTAGCTGATCTCGCCGCGCCGTGCCGCCTCGCGATAGCGCGGAAAACGGAACGCGAGATCCTTGGTGATGAGCCCGCCGTGTCCGAGCCCGATGATCGCGTCGCGGTCCACGCGCTCTCCGGCCAGCACGCGCGGCAGAATCAGATCGAACACCGTGGCCTGCGAAAAGAGTCCGCAACTCGGCATGCCGATCACGGTCGCCTCACCCAGGCGCGCGATCCAGGAGAGACTGCCCGGGTGCGCCGGCGCGCCGTAGCGCTCGAGCGCGACGCCGAGGGTGTCGAGCGCGACGAACGCGGGATCGAGCGGGTCCATGGCCTTGGTTCCCGCCATCACGATCACGTTCGCGCCCTGTGCGACAAGCTGCCGGATCGCATCCGCGACGGCTGCTCCCGCTGGCGGAACGAACGCGGGCTCCAGCAGCCGCGAGCCGAACCAGCCGATCTTTTCGCGCAGCGCATCGCGGAACTTCACCATCGCCTGCTCGCCGAGCGTTTCCTGCACCACCGCGGCCACCACCATCGGGCGGAATGCCTCCACGCGAACCACGCCCCCGGTGTCGCCCACGATGCGCTCCACCATCTCCACGCGCGTCTCGGCGATCACGAACGGCGTGATCTTGGCGCGCGCCACGATTTCGCCAGGCTCCACGATCTGACCGTCGAACAGGGTGTACGCACATGCGCCCTCGATGGCGTTCACACGCGCCAGCCGCTCCACATCCACGCGCAACAGCCCGCGATGCCTGGCCGCCAGCGGCCAGTGTCCGCCCGATACCGCGCGCACGTCCGTGCCGTCGCCCGACACGGCTGTCGCGATCCGGCGTCCCGCTTCGTCTTCGCCGATCTCGCCGGGTTCGGGCTCGATCACGTGCAGCACGTCCCACTCGAGCGCCATGAGAGGGGACACCTGATCGGCGAGTACCATCTGCCCCTTGGCGAAGGCACGCTGGCCGTTGGTGCCGCGCACGTCGTGCGTGAGCACCATGCCCGCAAGTTGATCCGCGCGCGCTCCCGCCCGCTGCACCTCATGCGCTTTCATGGCTGCGCCCTGTCCTTCATCCGGGTACCAGGCCGCTCGTTGCGTACAGACACGGCCTCCGCCACCACCGCCAGCGCGATCTCGGCCGCCGTCTGCGCGCCGATGTCCAGCCCGATCGGCACGTGCACGCGGGAGAGCAGCTCCGCGCTCACGCCATCCGTCGCGAGAAAGTCGAGAATCGCCTTGCCGCGGCGCCGGCTGCCCAGGAGGCCGATGTACGCTGGCTCGCGCGCCAGCACGGTGCGCAGCACCGGCAACTCGAACTTGTAGTCGTGCGCCACCAGCACCACGAAGGTGGATGCGTCGTACTGCAGCTCCGCGGCGATGTCACCGAGCATGCCAATGCGAATGTCGTCCGCGTCGGGAAAGCGCTCGCGCGTGGCGTAGCGTTCACGTGCATCCACCAGCATCGTGCGCCAGCCCAGTGCCTTGGCAAACCGCACCAGCGGCACCGCCACGTGTCCGGCGCCAAAGATGACCAGTGTCGTGGCCGGTCCGTGCAGTTCGAGGAATACGGGCATGCGCGCGCTGCCCGCCTTGAGGGTGACGGTGCGCGACAGTGCGCGGCGCATCACGTCCATGGCGCGCTCGCGCGCCGCATGGTCGAGCGCCGCATCGCCCAGCGTCCCGGCCACCGTGCCATCCTCGCGCACCACGAGACGCCCGCCATCAGCCGGCGCGGCGGATGCATCCAGCGGAATCACCGCCACGGAGTGCCGGCCGTGATCGGATTCCTCGCGAATCACGTCATACGCATTCACCACCGGGTCGCCAGCGCGCGCGAACTCCACCGGTTCGATGAGCACCTCCACGGTCCCCCCGCACGTGAGGCCGATATCCCACGCATCCTCGTCGCCCAGTTGCATGGCCAGCAGCTTGCGCGTGGACGAGCGCAACACGTCCTCCGCCTCGGCCACTACGCGGGCGTCCACGCATCCCCCGATCGTCACCGAGCCCAGGATGCGCCCATCCTCGCCCACCCACATCTTGGCGCCTTCCTTCTTGGGTGTGGTGCCCTTGGTGGAGACGAGCGTCGCCATCGCGGCGCGCCGTTCCTGGTGCCGCAACTGGTCAATCTGCTCGAACGTTTCCCGCAGGTCGGGTTCCTTCATGGCGCGAGATGCCGCACGAGGGCCTCCAGGCTGGCAAGGTTGTGCGCAGCATGAAAGATATCCACGTGCGGCAGCGCGGGCTGCATCCCGCAGGTGAGCGGCTGGCATCCCGGGCTGCCCGGCAGCGGAATCACCCGGATGATGCGCGTGACTTCCTCATCCGGCACGACCTCGCACCGGCCGGCGGCCGATTGCCGGCACCGCCCGCACTGTGCACATTCGTGTGTACTCTTTGGCAGTCGAACGCACCTCCTTCGCCCCATCTCCCCATGCTCCCCTCCCTGCGTCGCGCCTGCACCTGCCTCGCTCTTGCCGTCATCACGTCCCCGTGCGCCCTCCCGACGCAGCAGCAATCCGTGGAGCCGAAGCTCAAGGGCTTCGACGCGTACATGGCGAAGGTGATGAAGGACTGGGACGCGCCTGGCATCGGCGTCGGCATCGTCGTGAAGGACAAGCTCGTGTTTGCGAAAGGGTACGGCTATCGCGACTACGGCAGGAAGCTGCCCTATACGCCCACCACGCTGCAACCTATCGCGTCGAACACGAAGCTGTTCACGGCGTCCACTGTGGGATTTCTCGTCAGTGAAGGCAAGCTGGACTGGGACAGGCCCGTGAAGCAGTACGTGCCGGAGATCCAGTTCTACAACGATGAGCTGAACCGCACGGTGACCATTCATGACATGCTCGCGCACCGCACGGGCATCACGCGCCACGATCTCATCTGGTACAAGTCGAGCTTCTCCCAGCGGGAGCTGTTCGACCGGCTCCGCTACCTGGAACCCGCCGCGCCGCTGCGTACGACGTTTCTCTACAACAACCTCATGTACGCCGGCGCCGGGTACGTCGTCCAGCTTCTCAGCGGCAAACCGTGGGAGTCGTTCGTCCGCGACAGCATCCTCACACCGCTCGGCATGGCGAGCACGGTGTTCACCATCGATGACATGCTGAAGTCCCCGGATCACGGTGTCGCGTATGACGAGCGCCGTGACAGCACCGTGCTGTACGAAATTCCGTACTATCGTGCCCAGACCGGCATCGCGCCCGCCGGCGCGATCATCTCCAACATCCAGGACATGTCGAAGTGGCTGATCGCGCAGATGCATGATGGCGTGTTCAATGGCAAGCGCGTGCTGCCCGCCGGCGTCGTGAAGCAGACACTCGCCCCATCGATTGCGATGCCGAACACCGGCCTCGAGGAGCGCGGCTACGGTGAGCTGCTCAACGCCGCCTATGGCATGGGACGCTGGACCGCGTCGTATCGCGGGCATCTGCTCGCGTATCACGGCGGCGACATCAACGGGTTCCATTCGCAGATCTCGATGATGCCGTACGACTCGATCGGCGTCATCGTGTTCGTGATCGGCGATCACGCGGCGCCGCTGTACAACGTGATCTCCTACAACGTGTACGAGCGCCTGCTGGGGCTGTCGCTTACGCCGTGGTCCGAGCGACTCAACGCCATCCGCCTCAGGAACAAGGCGGCGGACCGATCTGCCCGCGGCAAGGCGGGCGAAGGCCGCGTGCCGAACACACACCCCTCGCATCCGCTGGACGACTATGTGGGCGAGTTCGAGCACCCCGCGTATGGCGTGGTCACGATTTCGCGTGGTGATAGCGGGCTCGTATTCAACTTCCACAACATGACGCTGCCGCTCAGCCACTTCCATTACGATCGCTTCGACACACCCAATGACGAGGAGAACGGCAAGTGGTCGGTGAATTTCCTCACCAATCCGCAGGGCGAGGTGGATCGCGCCGAGATGTCGCTGGATGAATCGGCGGTAGTCTTCACGCGGCGTGCACCTGCCGTGCTGTCGTCGGTGGCGACGTTGCGCCGGTACCTGGGAACCTACCGCACACCGAGCGGCGGCACGATCGATGTCGTGCTGCGCCCTGACACCACGCTCGCCATCAGGTCACCGGACGGCTCGTTCCAGGGGCTGATCCCCTGGCAGCCGAACCGGTTCCGCACGAAGGAATTCCCGGACATGATCTTCACCTTCGCCGTGGAAAACGGACGGGCCACGTCGCTCAAGCAGTCGGACCCGTCCGGTGAATACACCTTTGTGCGCCAGTAGTAAGGCAGGACCAGTGATGGGCACCTCATCCGCGCACCGCGCTGGGCGACTGTCGTTTCTGGGCGCCGGTGCCAGTCGTGCCGACATCCTGCGGGGCGTTGCCGTCAATCATATCCGCTGGATGAGCGTGCGCGCGCGGCTCGCCGGCGGCGAGTCATACCGACTGGGAGGAGCGACATGGGTCTGGCGCCCGGAGCGCGGCGGTGGCGAGGGCACGATCCTGTTTCCGCGCTTCACGCGCGCGCATGGTGCGGAGCAACTCCAGCAGATTCTCGCCCATGCCCGCGAGATGTCCTCGCGCTGCGTGGGGTGCTGGACGCTGGACGCCGCTCGATCCAGCGATCTCGGCGCGCGGCTCGCGGCGCGCGGCTTCGAGTGGGGCTGGCGGCCGCACTGGATGGCACTCGACCTGCGCCGCATCGCGCGCGATGAGCGCGTCCCATCGGGGCTGCGCGTGGGACTCGTGGAGGACGAGGCGGCGTGGGATGCGCTTGACCACTCGGAGCTGCCGTATCACGCGCCGGGCGCCGCCAGGCACCCACGTGTGGTCGCGTATCTCCGGAGCCGGAGCCGGCGCATCTGGCACTTCGCCGCCTGGATGGATGAGCGGCCAGTTGGACAGATCTGGCTGCACGTCAGCACCGGCCGGCTTGGCCTGGCCGGTCTCTACGGCACCGGGGTAGTGCCCGCTGCCCGTCGCCAGGGCGTTGGCGCGGCACTCACGGTGGCGGCATGTGACCATGCGCGCGCGCTGGGGTGTCACTATGCGACCCTCAACGCCACCGACATGGGCGCGCCGGTGTACCGCCGTGTGGGATTCGAGTCGCTCGGCTACGGCCAGACCTGGTGGATGCACCGTGCGGCGCTGGGCGCGGCGGCGCCTGGAGAGCTGGAGGTCGCGTTCGCGGAAGCGATCGGACGCGCCGACGTCAGCGCGCTCGCGGCCCTGGCTCCCATGCTTCGAGCGGGCATGCTCGACGCCACACTCCTGTGTGGCGCGACCCCGCTGCAGCTCGCCGTGGCGGCGCGTCAGCCGGCGAGCGCCGAATGGCTCGTGCGCGCCGGCGCGGCGCTCGACGTACTCTCGGCGTGGGATCTGGGGTGGAGGGATCGCGTCCCCGCGTTGCTCGAGGCGGCGCCCGACCTGGCGAACCGGCGCGGCGGCGCCTTGCGCACGACGCCGTTGCACGAGGCGGCCGCGCGCGGCGACATGCAGCTCGCGCGCGTGCTGCTGGCGGCACAGCCCGATCTCACGGCGCGTGACGCGGAATACCACGCGACGCCGCTGGGCTGGGCCCGACATTTCGCGCGGGACGAGATGATCGCGGCGCTCGAGCAGGCGGGCGCGGTGGAGTGAGCGCGGCAGGACGCCGGGATTACTTCCCCGCTTCCACGTCCTCGACGTCGCTCCTGGCACTCCCCCGCCATGTGAGCATCCACTCCCGCGTCTGCCCCGCCTCCAGCCACGCCGCGCTGCGCCAGGCGCCGATCGCATCGGACAACGAGCCGGCGCCGCCGATGCACGGCTCCACGCCCAGCGTGCGATACGCCTTCCGGTACCGGAAGGGACTCCACTCGCCCTTGTTCACCCAGAGGCCGACGCAGGGCACCTGGGCCGGGTCGAAGGACACCTCGAGTCGCGCGTCCGCTTCCTCGATCGTCACGTGGTCCGTGGTGGCATCCACGAACAGCATGCACGCGAAGCGTGATGCCACCTGCTCCGGCACCGAGAGATCGAGCAGCTTCCCCGCCGACGCCACCCTGGGCCAGCGCAACTCCGCGCCCGGTCCGCCCAGCTCGATCCCATACTGCGACCACACCCGCGTGCGCGCGTTTGTCGGGAGCACGATCCGCGTCTGCTTCGTGAGCGGCAGCAGCGCGTGCGCGCTCCACACGAAGGGCATCCGCTTGTCGCCGTCATTCGTGACAGCGTAGCGCATTTCCACCTGTCCCGCGTTCGACACGAAGATCGCGCGCGTGAAGTGGTACGGCAGGCGTTCGCCGCGCCATGCGCTCTCGGCGTACATGCCGTCGGGGCGCGTCTCCAGGACAAAGGTCGTCGCCTGCGACCAGAGCTCTCCATGGTCCGGCAATGCCGTGCCGCCGTACGCGCCAATTCCTGTGGGCAGCGTGCAGGCCGCAATGGTTGGGAAGCATTCGTCGTACCCGCCG
>DATNDS010000187.1:0-12807 GCA_035553215.1 Gemmatimonadaceae bacterium | reverse complement strand
CGTTCTGCTGATCGTCATATCTTGACAATCAAGATGAGGAACTGTATCGTGCTCCCGCACCACCCACCGGGAGCGCTCGTGGAGGAGCCGAACACCGATGTCATCCAGGGCACGCTCGACCTGCTCATCCTCAAGACGCTGAGTCTCGAGCCGATGCACGGCTACGGCATCGGCCGCCGCGTCGAGCAGATCTCGCGCGGGGTGTTCCGGATCAATGCCGGCTCCCTGCTCACCGCCCTCCAGCGACTCGAACGCGCCGGCTGGCTCGACGCCGAGTGGCGGCAGACCGAAAACGCGCGCCGGGCCAGATACTATCGGCTCACGCGCGCCGGCCGGAAGCAGCTCGAGGTGGAGTCGGCCGACTGGAAGCGCCGTGCGTCAGCCGTGGCCCGCCTCCTCAACGCCGAAGGGTAGCGCCATGTCGCTCTGGCGTCAGATGACGCGTGGCCTGCGCGTGCTCGTCCATCGTCGCGCCGCGGATCAGGATCTCGCCGATGAAGTGACGGATTTCCTGAACCAGCTCGCTGCCGAGCACGTGGCCCGCGGGCTCTCGCCCGCTGATGCGCAGCGCGCCGCCCGGCTGGAACTGGGCAGCTCGACGATGGTGCGCGAGCAGGTGCGCTCCTCCGGCTGGGAGAACGCCGTCGGCACGCTCGTTGCCGACCTGCGCTTCGCCGCGCGCCGCCTGCGCAGCAATCCGGGATTCACCATCGTCAGTGTGCTCACGCTCGCCCTGGGACTCGGCGCCGTCACCGCGATCTTCAGTGCGGTGAACCCCATTCTGTTCGAACCGCTGCCGTATCCCGACGCCGGCCGCATCCTGATGGTATCCGACTTCGGAACCGACGGCGCGCCCGTCGACGTCACCTTTGGCACGTATCGTGAGCTCGCGGCGCGCAGCCGATCCTTCAGCACGATGGCCGCGGTGGATGCGTGGCAGCCGGCCTTGACCGGAACCGCCGAGCCCGAACGACTCACGGGCCAGCGGGTGACCGCGACGTACTTCCGGGTGCTGGGCGTGCCGCCGGCGCTGGGCCGGGACTTCGACGCGGCTGACGACCAGCCTCACGGCCCCCGGGTCGCCATCGTGAGTGACGGTCTGGCGCAGCGCCGCTTCGGCGGAACTCGCGCGGTCCTCGGCCGTCAGGTCACCCTGGACGGCGATCCATATACCGTCATTGGAGTCATGCCGCGCGGCTTCGAGAACGTGCTCACGCCATCGGCTGAGGTCTGGGCACCACGACAGTACGGCGCGAACACCTCCTTCGATGGACCTGAGTGGGGTCACCACATGCGACTCGTCGGGCGACTCGCGCCGGACATCACCGCTGACCAGGCCACGCGCGAGCTCCAGGCCATCGCGCACACGCCGGTGGCCGAATTCCCGCGACCGCCATGGGCCAATCTCGATCACGGGGTGATCGTGCACGCGCTGCAGGCGGATGTCACGGCGGGTGTGAGGCCCGCGCTCGTCGCCAGCCTCATCGCGGTCCTTCTCGTGCTCGCGATTGCGTGCGTGAACGTGACGAATCTTCTGCTCGCACGCGGTGCGCAGCGGCGCGGCGAGTTCGCCATGCGCGCCGCGCTTGGTGCCGGCCGACGGCGGCTCATCAGCCAGCTCCTCACCGAGAGTCTGCTCCTCGCGGCCCTTGGTGGCGCGCTCGGTCTGGCCGTCGCCGACCTCGGCGTGCGCGCCCTGGTGGCGCTCAGCCCGCCGGGTCTCCCTCGGGTGAACGCGATCCGGCTCGATGCGGCCGTCTTTCTGTTCGCACTGGGCATTACCGCGTTCGTCGGCCTCGTGGTCGGGTTCGTGCCCGCACTCAGTGCATCGCGCAGCGACCTGCACGCCGGATTGCAGCAGGGTTCGCAGCGCACCGCCGGCGGCCACCGGCTCACACGCAACGTGCTCGTCGTCGCGGAAGTCGCCCTCGCGCTCGTACTGCTCGTCAGCGCGGGTTTGCTGCTGCGGAGCCTGGAGCGTCTCTTCGCGGTCGCGCCGGGACTCGATCCGTCGCACGTGGTCACCATGCAGGTGGAAGCCGCCAGCCATCTGCACGATGGCGACAGCACACGATTCCGGTTCTTCGCGCAGACACTCGACGCGGTGGAGCGTGTTCCCGGCGTGACGGCCGCGGCGTTCACCAGCCAGTTGCCGCTCAGTGGTGACTTCGACAAGTACGGCGTGCAGTTGGCGTCGGCGCCGAGCGATGACCCCAACGCCGACTATGGTGCGTTCCGCTACATGGTGACGCCGGCGTACTTCGCGGTCATGCGCATCCCGCTCCGGCGCGGGCGTCTGCTCACCGATTTCGACCGGGCCGGCACCGTGGAAGCGGTCCTCATCAACGAGTCGTTTGCAAGACGCGCGTTCCCGGGTCAGGATCCCATTGGCCAGCGCGTGCGCGTGGGTCCGGAAGCGGGCCGCACCGATCGCCCATGGGATGTGATCGTGGGCGTGGTGGGTGACGTGAAACAGGCATCGCTGGCGATCGGCGACGAGAATGACTTCTACGTTGCGTCGGGTCAGTGGGCGTGGGTGGACAACGTGCAGTCGCTGGTGGTGCGCACCCAGGGTTCCGCGACGGCGCTCATCCCCGCCATCAAGCAGGCCATCTGGTCCGTGGACCGGAGCTCACCCATCGTGCGTGTGGCGAGCATGGATGCGCTCGTTGCCGCGACGGCTGGCCAGCGTCGCTTCGCACTCACGCTGTTCGAGGCATTCGCGCTCGCCGCCCTCGCCCTGGCCGCCATCGGTATTTATGGCGTGCTCGCTGGCGGCGTCACGGAGCGCATGCGCGAGATCGGCGTGCGCGCCGCGCTGGGCGCATCGCGTGGCGCCATTCTCACCCTGATCGTGCGCCAGGGGATGACGCTTGCGGTGATCGGTGTGCTGATCGGGCTGGGTGGCGCGGTCCTGTCGACGCGCAGTCTCGCGACCTTGCTGTTCGGCATTTCCCGCCTCGACCCGATCACGTATCTGGGTGTGATCGTGCTGCTGCTCGGTGTCGCGGCCGTGGCCTGCTGGATTCCCGCGCGGCGCGCCGCGGCGGTGGATCCCATCATCACGCTGCGGGCGGAGTAGGCGGGCCGCGGACAGATCGCAAACCGCCGGCACGATCACGACGTCCCGTTGTCCGCTCTTGCCCGCGCCGCTCTCAGACGAGCGACCGAATCCAGCCACCATCCACGGCGATGGACTGCGCGGTGATGTACGCCGCACGCTCGGACGCGAGAAACGCGGTGAGCGCTGCCAGCTCCTGTGGCTCACCCAGCCGGCCCGCGGGAATCTGCCGCTCGAATTCCGCGCGCACCGCATCGGCGCTGATGCCTTCGCGCCCACTCCGCGCCGCCGCCAGCTCGTCGATACGCTCGGTGCGCGTGTAGCCCGGCAGCACGTTGTTCACCGTGATGCCGAACGCCGCCACTTCGTTCGCCAGGGTGCGCGCGAACCCCGTGACGGCGGCACGAAGACTGTTGGACAGAATGAGCTGATCCACCGGCTGCTTCACCGCGATCGATGTCACGTTGATGATGCGGCCCCACCGGCGGTCCTTCATGCCGGGCAGGACGCGCCTCGTGAGCTCGACCGCCGAGGCGAGCGTCAGGCGGAAGGCCGCGTCCCAGGCGGCCGCGTCGTGTGATTCGAATGGTCCGGCGGGCGGTCCTCCGGCGTTCGTGACGAGCACGTCGATACGGCCGAAACGGGCAATCGCCCCATCCACCAGTCGCGCCACCTCGTCGGGTCGCGACACGTCCGCCGGAATCGCCACCGGCAGCGTACCGGTCTGCGCGGCGATCGCCTGCGCCGCCCGCTCGAGCGACGCGCCATTGCGCGAACACATCACGAGTGATGCGCCTTCCCGCGCCAGCTCGGCGGCGATGGCGAATCCCAGCCCGCGGCTCGCCGCCGCGACGAGCGCGACCTTGTTCCCGAGTCCGAGCTCCATACTCAGCGCTGTGCGCGCAGATAGGCGTCGCTGTGGTCCAGCCAGTCCTGGCGAGGCGGGGAGAAGACGTCCACGTCGAGCGTGTCTTCGAGCGCTTCCGCCTTGTGCGGCAGGTTGGACGGAATGTAGAGCACCTCGCCCGCCGCGACGACGAGCTCACGCTCGCCCGCATCGCCCAGCCAGAAACGCAGTGCGCCTTCGAGAATGTAGGTGAGCTGCTCGTTGTCGTGCGCGTGTTTGGGCACGATCGATCCCTTCTTGAGGTACACGTGCGCGAGCATCATCCGATCGCCGGTGATGAGCCGCCGGTCGAGCGAGTCGGACACCCGCTCCTTCGGCATGTCGGTCCAGCGGTACCACGTCGCGCTGCTTGCATCGGTCACGATCAGTCTCCGTTGTGGGTGGTCGCGCGATGATAGCGCACGGCGGGCGGCGCGGCCAGCGCGCAGCCGCATTCCCCTTCCAGCCAGCCCCCGCATCCGCATAGCTTCGTACCAGCGCTACGTGCTCTCGCCGCGAATGGCCTCTGACCGCCCATGCAGCCAACCAGCGAAAAATTCTGCATCATTGGCGCCGGCCCCTCGGGGCTCGCCACTGCGCGCGCATTCGTGCAGGCCGGTATTCCATTCGACATCCTGGAGCGCCACAGCGATGCCGACGGCATCTGGGACCCGGCGAATCCCGGGTCGCCCATGTACGCGTCGGCGCACTTCATTTCGTCGCGCACGCAGTCCGCCTTCGACGACTTTCCCATGCCGGCGGACTACCCGGATTATCCGGGCCACGCGCAGATCCTCGCCTACATCCGATCGTTCGCCGATCGGTACGACCTGCGCTCACGCGTTGAATTCGGCGCCGCCGTCGCGCGCGTCACGCCCGCCAACGGCACCTGGCACGTTCAGCCGGCGTCCGGACCCATACGGGAGTATCGCGGCGTAGTGGTGGCGACCGGGCACAACTGGGATCCCATCATTCCCGAATATCCCGGGCGCTTCACGGGCGACGCCAGGCATTCGATTCACTACCGCTCGCCCGGGGAATTCTCCGGCAAGCGCGTGCTCATCGTGGGCGGTGGAAATTCGGGCTGCGACATCGCCTGCGACGCAGCGGTCACCGCCCGTCGCACTGTGATCAGCCTGCGGCGCGGCTACCACTTTCTGCCCAAGCACATTTTCGGCCAGCCCACGGATGCCTTCTTCCGGAGCGGACCGCACCTGCCCGCGTGGCTGGCGCAACCGCTGCTCACCGGGCTGCTGCGCGTACTGGTGGGTGATCTGCGTCGCTACGGGTTGCCCAAACCGGACCACAAGGTGCTCGAAACGCACCCCATCATGAACACCCAGCTCCTCCACCATCTCTCGCACGGTGACGTGAGCGCGAAGCCGGATGTGCGGGAGCTGAATGGCGACCGCGTGCGCTTTGCCGACGGCAGCGAGGAAGCGTTCGACCTTATCGTGTACGCGACGGGGTATCGCGCCACGCTCCCGGTGCTCGAGCCCGGGCTCGTACCGCTGCATGACGGCGCACCGATGCCGTTTCTGAACGTGTTCCCCGATCAGCGCGGCCTCTTCATCGTCGGCCTCTTCGAGACGGACGGCGCCGCGTTCCCGGTGGTGAGCAAGCAGGCCGCGCTCGTGGCGGCGCTGCTGAGCGCGGAAGTGGAGGCGCCGGAGCGCGCCAGGTGGTTTCACGCACTGCGTACCGGTCCGCGCCACAGTCTCACCGGCGGCGTGAAGTATCTCCGCTCGCCGCGCCACGTGATCTACGTCCAGTTCGATGAATACCTTCACTACGTCAACAGGCTGCTGAAGCGCATGACGTAGCGCGGCGTCCGGCGGTACCGCGCCGCGAGCTACTCGCGCACGTTGATCCCGGATGACTTGCGGCCCGTCAGCGAATGCGGGTCGTCGGGATCGCGCCCCTCCACCTGCTTCTCCAGCGCGGCCACCCGCGCCTCCAGCCGCGCGACCGTCTGTTCCACCGACGACACATGCTGGTCCACCACGGCGGCGGGCGACGCATCCGGCGGAATCGTCGGCAGCGTCACCGCCCGCCGGGGCCAGAATGTCTTGAGCAGCGCCGCAACGAACAGCAGCAGCAGCAGGAGCTGCGCGCTCAACCCCTCCACCGTCGGAAAGATTCCCATCGCTTCCACGTGCGGGAATCCGTGCAGCAGCGTCGTGGGCAGTGCATTCACTTCCTGCAGTTCGCGAATGCCCTTGCCCATGAACACGAACGCCATGTAGTACAGCAGCACGCTCGTCACGGCGAAGAACGGACGCAACGGGATGCGCACGCCGTAGCGATAGAACAGGATGAAGATGATCGCCAGTGCCACGCCGCCCGTCACAATGCCGAGCGACAGCGGCACGATCATGTGTGCGCCTTCGCCAAACAGCGCCTGAAAGAAGAGCGCGGTCTCGGCGCCCTCCCGGTACACGGCGAGAAATGCGACGAACGCCAGCGCCCGTCCGCCACCATGCTGCAGCGCCGTCGTCACTTTCTCGCGAATGAACTGCTGCCAGTGCGCCGCTTCCACCTTGGAGATGAGCCAGTAGCTCACCGAGAACAGTACGGCCACGGCGATCAGCATCGTGATCCCCTCCAGCAGATCCCGGCTCGCCGGCACGGCGCGAAGCACCGTCTGCAGCACCACCGCCGTCAGCAGACTGGCCACGACGCCGAGCGCCGCGCCGATCCAGATGGAACGGAGGCGGTCACGGTTCCCCGTCTTGATCAGAAATGCCACGACGGCGCCAATGACCAGGATCGCCTCGAATCCCTCACGCAGAATGATCAGGAATGACTGGAAGAATGCGCCCCAGCCCCCATTCGACGTGTGGGTGAGATCCACCACCGATGGCAGACTCGCTTCGATGGCGTCGCGCGACCGTTGCGCGGATCGCAGATCGTTCGTGCGAATGGCGCCCTTGAAGTCCGCGAAGCGCTGCTCCATGGCGGCCACCAGCCCCGGCGACTTGGCGCGCGCCACCGTTTCCAGGGGCTCGAACGCGATGTACGAGTCGAACGCACGATCACCCGCGTCGCTCATGCGTCCCGTCTGCGCGGCCGCGAGCGACTGGTCGAGCAGCCCCAGCACCTTCTTCGCCGCCGCGTCGGCGCCCGTGTCAGCCGATGCCGTTGCCGGAATCACGCCACGGCGGGCCGGCAGCGATCGCACGTAGGCCACGATCTTGGCGACATCCGAATCCGCGAGATCACGCGCCGGCGGCATGGTGCTGCCCGGAATCCCGTTTCGAATGGCGGCGGCGATCTGCGCGTCGCTTCGCTCGGCCTGCCACGCAAACGACGCGATCTCCGGCGGCAACGGCACCAGCGCATGCGTCCTGGCACCATCGAGCATCCCGGTATTCCCGTGACAGGTGGCGCACCGCTGCAGGAACAGCCCCTCACCTTCCGCCCGCTGGGCGGGCGTGGAATGCAGCGTCTCGAGGTAGCTCACGACCTCCCATCGCTGCTGAGCCGTGAGCGTGGCACCCCACGCCGGCATTTGCGTCCGTGGCACGCCGACCGAGATCACCCGATACATGAGGGCCGGAGAGGTCTCCGCCATGCTGTCAGCACTGCCGATGGCGGGCGGGGCCGGATGGATGTCCCTGGCAGCAGGCCCGTCGCCCAGCCCGCGCTCGCCATGACACGATGCACAGCGCTGCTCGTAGATCGAACGCCCGTCCGCAAGACTCAGTACCTGCGTGGGCAGTTCGAGCGCACCCTCCCCTCCCAGAGCTGCGGCGAAGCGCGCGTGAATGGCGCTCAACTGCTGGGGTGTGACCTTCGCGCGGACCGCCGCCACCAGCGTGTCGAGCACCGCGCGAACCGTCATCACACTGTCGCCCCGCAGCCGCGTCGCGACGTCCTGGGCGTCAGTGAGAAAGCCGACCGTCTCCTGGTATTCCTGCTGGGAGATCAGCCGGCCCTTTGCATCAATGCCCTTCGAGTACTCCTCGACAGCCACGCCAACGATGCTCGAAAGTCGCCTGGCGGGACTCTCCTGCGCACACAGGTTTCCCGCCCCGGCGACGACGATCGCCGCGGCGAGCGCATTGCTGAGGATGGTGCTGACACTCATTCCGACTGAATGTATCGGCATTGCTATGGGGCCGCTACCAGCCCGCGACGCCATCCTGCCGCTCCAGCACGACCACCGCGCCGGCCGTCGCCTCGCTGTGCGAGAGCGACAACCAGGTGTGTGCCACGTGCAGTTCCCCGGCGCGAACCGCTGCTCTTCCATGCAGCGCGAGCGACGGGCGCCCGAACGCATCGAGCACGACCTCCATCTCGCGCCAGTTCAGCCCGCGTGCGGCATCCGTGCCCGAGAGGGCCTTGAACGCCGCTTCCTTTGCCGCAATGCGAGCCGCCAGATGCACGTAGGGATGGACGCGCTGCATCGCGTACGCGGCCTCCGCCGGCGTGAACAGCCGTTCGACTGCCCGGCTTCCCTTTGACGCGAGCAGCTTCTTGACCCGCGCGATGTCCACGAGATCCACGCCCATACCGATGATCATCGTGCGCGACCTCGACCGGATCCGGTTCGCCGCATGAGGCGGCGCCATCGCGAGAGGCGGCCACGGCGTGCCGGATCGAGCACCGCGCTCAGCGTCTCCCAGATCTCATCCGCGCACTCGAATACGCGCTGGAGGGCGGCCGTCCACGTGCGCCAGGCGTCATAGCGGTTCGCATCGGGCGATTGATCGAGTGCGGTGCGCGCCGCATCCAGCGCATCCAATCGTGCCAGCAGTGGCGCCATGTCGTCCACGAGCTCCGCTTCCAGCGCGCGCCGCTCCGGCGGCTCATCCGGATAGCGCTCCGCGGCGAACGTCGCCAGTGCGCCCAGGAGCGATTCGCGCAATCCGGGCGCACTGAACGCGTCGAGTGTCACCGTGGTCGAGTGCCCCCCCTCCGCCGCGCGCCGCGCCGCGATCAATGGCGCGAAAAACCGGTCATGCTCCGGACTGGCGGCCGCGCGGCGCGACCCAAGGGTTCGCAGCGAGCGCGTGAGCTCGGGCAGCATGTGGACGTGCCGCTCGATTTCCAGGGCCAGGGCACCAAGTTCCAGCGCCGGACCCATGCGCACCACGTCGCCCTGGCGACGATACACGAGCAGCACGCCGTTCTCCTCCCGCGCCCCGCTGAGCACCGTGATCGGCAGCGTGACGCGGCCGCGACTGGTCGCCAGCGTGAGCGTTCCGGCTTCGAGCGTCACGAGCGCCTCCATGGAGACCTCGCGCCCACCCACACGCCTCGAGATCATCGCACGCACCGGAATCGCCGCGTCGCTCATGTCACGCGTCCTCCAGATCGTAGCGCATGATGCCGTCAAGCTCCTCGGCGCACAATGCCGCCTGCCGCCCGGTGCGTTCCTGGTAGCGTCGCACGAATTGCGGCAGACGCTCTGACGTGAACGCATCGCGCGCGATACCGAGCACGGCGATGGCGCGCTCGATGTGCTCCGGGCTCCCCTCCACCTCGACGAGATCATCCATGCGAGGATACCGCTCGAAGCGCACCACGGCACCGGCAACCTCGTACTGCGCGATCTCGCGATCGATCACACGGGTAACGACCAGGCCAAGGCGCTCGAGGATCCGCGCCATGACTTCCGGCTCGGGAACAGCGGTCTGGATCTCCTCGCGCACCTTGTAGCCGCTGGCATAATCGGTGGGCCCCTTCCACCCCAGTTCCGCCCTGCCTGCCGACCCGTCGCCATAGATGCGGAGTCGAATCACCTCCTCGCGCTGCGCGAAGTCACGCGCTTTCGTATCCAGCCGCCGATCCTCCAGCCGGCCCGCGAACACGAGCGTGCCGCCGCCCTCCCTCACGCGCCGGCACCGGTCGTCCCAGTCGTCCACCACGGCCTTCAGCTCCACCTCACGCACGATCGATGCTCTCCATGACGGCCGCGGTATCCGCCAGCGTGGGAAAGACGGCCCAGGGATGATGACCGGCCAGTTCGGCCACCGAATAGCGCCCCGTGGCCACGGCAATGGCGCGCGCGCCGAGCGCACGTCCGCACGCAATGTCGGCTGGCGTGTCTCCGATCACCAGGATGCGGTTCCCCGGCACGTCGAGCCCGAGATCCTGCGCGGCGCGCTGCTGCGCGATGGCCGGCAACTCGGGACGGTGATGATGGTCCGACCCGAATGCGCCCACGCGAAAGCGCTCGATGTCGATGCCCGCCGAACGCAGCTTGAGCGCGGCACCGGCTCGCAGGTTTCCGGTGAGCAGTCCGGGCACGATGTCGCTGCGCGCGTCGAGCGCGTCGAGCAGCGGCAGCACTCCCTCGAAGACGTGCGTGTGCAGGCCCGACGCCAGCTCCACCTCGAGCCGCGCGAGATAGAATCCGACGAGGGGCTCCATCCCCTCCGTGATCGCGGCGTCGGAGTGCCCCGCGGCGCGCATGAGATCACGCACGATCTGCGGGTCGGTCTTGCCATCGTAGCGATAGTCCGTAGGCCCCGCGCCGCCAAACACGTGCTCCAGTGCGGCGGTCATCGCGCGACGGCCGGCGCCGTCGGTCCACAACAGCGTGCCGTCGATGTCGAAGAGAACGAGCTTCACGAGCGAGTCAGGAGAACGCCGGCGATGATGGTCGCGGCGCCGAGCCCTTGCCAGAGCGTCGGCACCTCGGCAATGAGCGCCCACGACGCGAGCAGCGCAATCACCGGCTGGATGTTGGAGTAGATGGCGGTGCTGGTGGGACCCAGCACCCGCACGCCGCGATACCAGAAGAGATAGCCCAGCACCATCGAGCCCACCGCGCTGTAGAGGATCGCGCCCCACGTGAGCCACCCGGCATGCATCCACGACGTGGCCGCCATGGCGGGAATCGAGTACAACACCAGCGGAATGCCACCGCCCGCCAGTGTGATCACGGACAGGTCCACGAGCGACACGCGCTCGGTGAACGGCTTGAGCAGCACGGTATACACCGACCAGCACACCGCGCCCGCCAGGATGAGGAGATTGCCGTAGAGCGTCGGCGAGCCGGACTGATGCCTCGCGCCACCATACACGATGGTGGCGATGCCAGCGACGGAGAGCACGATGCCCGCCGCGCCGCGGCGGCGGATGCGCTCGATGCCCAGGACCCGTCCAATGATCGCCGTCAAGGCGGGCGTGGCCGCCAGCACGAGCGCCGCACTCCCCGCGCGGGTATGGGCGATGCCCTCCGCGAACAGATACTGATACACTCCGTGACCGAGCAGCCCGAGCGCCAGCAACGCGATTACGTCCGAGCGCGCAATGGAACGGCGGCCCGGACGCCGTGCCGCCATCACGGCAAAGATCACGATGGCGATGAGGATGCGCGCGCCGTTGTACGCCAGCGGATCCAGCCTGGTGGTCCCGTACTTGACGACCGTGTAGTTGACGCCCCATACGAGTGCTGTGAAGAGCAGCAGGGCGTCGGTGCGCGAAATGCCCGGTCGTGTCGAGGTTCCGACACGACCGGGCGCAATGGTCGTCTGAACAGGTGAAGCCATGCCGAAAGCTACGGCCTCGCGAAACCGCGCGGCAGCGGCTGGCCGCGATCTCCGGATTTCTCTACCTTTGCGTATGCACTTGTCCTTTGCGCTGTTCGCCGACGCGGCGAATCTGTCTCAGGAAGGCAAGCTCAACATCCTGGGCGTGTTCGACGCCGTGCAGGTGGCCGGCCTGCCCACGATCCATCCCCGCGCCTGCCTCGTGGTGCGTCTCAAGGGAACGCGCACCGACGTGGGCGCACACACCATCACGCTCCGCTGGGTCAATCCCGCCGGCAACGAGTTGTGGACCTCCAATGGCGAGCTGAACGTCGCGCAGCCCCCCGCGGCGGTCACGGAGATGGACTTCCCTCTCATTGCCAATATCGATCTCCCGCTCGACAGCACGGGCACCTACGCCATGCAGGTGGCGCTCGATGGCGTATCGCACGGCGACGTCAAGCTGCATGTCCGCGCGGAGAGCGTCATGCCCTCGGGCGGCCTGGTGAGTTGAGGACGACGGCCTGGAGCGCCGCGGCATCGGGCCGGGCCCGCACGTGGCGCCGCGCTACCCGCGTGACTGTCCTGGCTGGACCAGTCGTCTCGTCAATCGCAGCCGTTCGCGCAACGCGGTGACATAGGCGTCACCCTCGTCCGTGAGCAACTCGATGCGATAGCCGCCTCGCCCCAGGGCGAGGTGCACCATTCGCAACGCGCCGAGCGCGATACCCACGTGGGTAATGCGACCATCTGCGCGATCGGAGAAGAAGAGCAGATCTCCCGCCCCGAGCTGCTCGAGGATATCCGGTCCCGAGTCCCCATGTTCGGCCTGCTGCCGGGCATCGCGCGGCAACGGGATGCCATGCAGCCCGAACACCGCCTGCACCATGCCTGAGCAGTCCGCTCCCCAGGGCGTGACGCCACCCCACTCGTATGGCGTTCCCTCGAACAGCTCGACGGCGCTCCGCGCGATCGCCGCGCCATCGCGCGGGAAACGCTCGGCGCGCGTGTCGGACGCCACGACGTCCCCACGCACGACTGCCGCATCACAGTCCAGCACCGCGCCGAGCGGGAGCGCGCGCACGCGCCCGGTACGCTCGCGCACGACGCAGCCGAGTGAGATCCGGCCCACGACATCGCTGTCGCGTGGTGTGGATGCGCTTCCGGCGGCGAGGTAGCCCTGGTGCAACCACCCCTCGTAGCCATCCGCCGCGCGCACGCGCAGCCAGGGCTCGCGCCGCTCGATGCACGTCAGCCGGTGTCCCGCCAGTGTCTGCGATACCTGCTCGCTCCCCGCGCGCGGCTCGGCCTGCAGCGGAGCGACGGCGGCATCCACCACCAGCGTGAGCTGATCGGCCGGCATGATCTGATCGCTCATG
>DATNDS010000186.1:0-3782 GCA_035553215.1 Gemmatimonadaceae bacterium | reverse complement strand
ATCAACCGCACCGAGCAGGATATGAGCGCTGTCGGCGGTGTTTGAGACGATGGCGGAGCAGCGCACCCTGCGCCGCCGACGTAGCTCCTGCCAGGAGAGCGCCGCGCAGCGCCTGAAGCCGTGCTGCACGCGCGCGTAGCGTATCGCGCTCCGCCACGCGTGCGCCGAGCAGCGCGAGCGATCGCGCCAGCTCCGCCCGCTCGCTGCGCGACGACAGGAGTGTTCGTGCACGCCACGCATGCCACGCGGGAACTCCGCGCCCCAGCACCAGAATGAGCAGCAGCGCCGTGGCGCCCCGCGTGAGCGTGCGCCGATCCCGATCAGGGAGCGCAAGCAGGCGCATGGACGGTATCATCGTGCTGGCCGCTGGCTTGAGGGAACGAGCACGAATCGCACTGTGACACGGTCGAGCGAGCGCCCGCCCACAGCATCCTGCGTCACGGGGCCCACGATGGCGGGACTGGTCACACCGGGCACCCGTTCAAGTGCGTCAACCACCTGTGCCGCGCGGGGCGCCAGCGCCACCAGTGTGCCCGCTCCACTCGAATCCACCTGAAAATCCAGGAGCGCACTTTCGACCGGGAGCGCGCGCGTAATGTCGGCCAGCAGGATCGTCACCGGCTGGCGTGATTGCTCGAAGGCGGTGAACGACGCCAGCGCAGCGGTCGTGCGAGCCAGCAACCGCTGGGTGTCAGTCGCCGCACGGAGTTGAGGGATCAGCGCGAGCAATCGCTCCCGGGCAGCGGCGCCCTGGTGAGCCGCGAGGAATGGCGGAGCGAGCATCGCTATCATGATTGCCAGAACGCACGCCGACGCGGCGCGAACGGTACGCACGCGGGACGGCGCGGCACGCGCTGCGCATGCGTCGTCCGACACGGCAAGCGGCTCATCCTTCGCGATGTGCGCCGCGCCGTACGCATCAGCAACGATGCTTCCCGACTCGCCCAGCGCACGGAGCGCGGGCACCAGCCGCGGCTCCTGCGGTGTCGCGTCACCGGAGCATAAGGTACGTCGCACGGAGTCGAGCCGGCCGTCCGCGAAGGAGATGTCCGTGACAATGTCACCGTCCGCCACGGTGAATCGCGACTCATCCACGGCACGCTCCAGTGCAACCGCCGTTGGCACTACCGCATGAAGCCGGCAATGTCCGTCGCGACAACCTTCCCGAACCTCCGTGATGACCGGCGCGTCCACCGCCGCCACCCAGCCGGTATTCGCATCCACCCATCGAATACCTGATGGTGATACCGGTACGCCGTTCACGAGGAAGAACCGGCTCAGTTGATCGCGCTCGAGTGTCGCGGGATTTGCTGCATCGAGAATGCCCGACACGCGCTTGAGCTGCGCCGTGGCGGCGCCAATCGCCACGATGACACGTGGTCGCGTCCAGCGACGGGCGAAGCGGTTGTCGGGATACTCCGCCAGCAGCTCACGAATCGTCTCGCGCAGCGGCGTCGCCTGCTCGCGTGCACGGTTCGCGGCCCACATGATTCGTTCGCGATCCATGACCACGACGCTCACTCGCGTACTGGAGACGCCGAGCCCCAGGCGCCGGCGCGCACGGCGCTGGCTGAGCACATCGGCGAGGCGGTGAGCGGTACGCATCACTCGACCCATGTCAGTCGGCGCACGATGGCCGCGCGCGTACCGGCGCGCGCGAGGCGCAATTCAAGAGTCGTCGTGATCGGGGGGAGCCCGACCGTGCCCTGCACCGTGAGAATCCAGGCGTCAGGCTCCGGTGAGAGCATCCGGACGAGATCCTGGTAGCGCGCGAGCAGGCTGTCGCGTGCCACGGGCGAGAGCTCGGCGCTGAACGCGAGCAGGTCGCCGATGGGTGCGCCACGTGCGCGGTGTTCCGCGATTCGTGATACGGCTTCGCTGGTGAATCCGGGGAGCACGCCAATTACGCTGAGCGGGGCTCGACTCAGCACGATGCCGTCCGGGTCAACGCCGAACATGGAATCGAGTCCCGCGACATGCTCCAGACCCCGAACACGACGCAGCTCACGCACATTGGCGAACGGGCCGTTTCGCGGCGGTGCGCGCCCCTGTCCCACATACCACGCCTCTTCGGCACCATACGGCCGAGGCACGTTGTCCGGATCGCGCCAGTCGAGCACCGCATCCACGAGCGAATCCAACTCTACCGCGGGCACACCCAGCCGCTGGAACGCTCGCGTGAGGAGTTCGTCATCCGCCGTGTTGATATCAATGGCCCTTCCCGTGGGATGCAGTGCGATGCGGCAGCGGCTGGACGGCAGAAGCGGCGGATCGGCGAGTACCGGTGATGTCGCGAGCACGGTGTCCAGGTCAGCCCAGCGAGCACTGCGGTCGGACATCCCTGCAGCTCGGGCGCTATTCGCTGTGTCGGAGTTCGCGAGCGCGTCCGCCACGACAGCCAGCGTGCGCTGCGCACAGTCTTCCACAACCCACTCCGCACGTGTCTCATCGCGTCGGCTGCGGGAGCGCGCCGCAGAGCGCCGAGCCATGACGGCGATACCCATCCCCGCCGCGACGGCGCCAATCATCACCCAGAGCACCGCGAGGAGCACGAACCCGGATCGCCGGAGCCTGCACAAGCGGGTGGAGCGAGCGTGTTCGCGCATCAGCCGCGTTCTCCGATGCGCACGATGAGCGTGTCAGCGTGGCCGGCGTGACTCCGAATCACGCCCAGCGCGAGCGGCGCCGAGACACCGGTGCTCCACGCTCGAAACCACTGACCGCCGTTGGCGGCGCTGTTGAGGTACCGGAGCGCCCCGGCTGACGCGTTCGGCACGAGGCCAATGGCCGGAGCATTGTCGATGTGTGCGATGAGCGTGGGCGCACCGCGAATGGTGTCAACCGCCAGCACCACGGTGCAGCGCTCGAGCCAGCCGGCGGGGACCTCGCACCACGACGTGAACCTGGCCTCGATCGGCGTGCCGGCGAACGCGACCGCCTCCGGTGTTCCCACTTCGACCCGGCCAGCGACGGCGCGCAACAGGCGCAGGCCGTTGGCACTCGTTTCGGTGTCCGCCGAGCGAATCGCCAGTGCGTGTGTCTCGTCTTCGAGAGAGCCGAGCACCTGGTGGGCACCCACGAGAATCATGCCACCCAGCGCGAGCGCCACGATCAGCTCGATCAACGTGAAGCCCCGCCGGACCAGCGTGTCGCCGTTGGTCCGACTCATGGCCATTCGACTGTATCGCGCCCGATCACGGTGCCGCATGCAAATCCTCCGGGCGGTAGAGCGATGTGGCCAGCACCACGTCGCCATTCAGTGTGTCGGCGAGCGTCACGGTGTAGAGCGTGGGAAGGGGGCGTTCGACGCGGAGTCGCCAGGCGCCTTCCGCATGGTCACCCAGGTGCCGGTCCAGATCGGCGCGCGGCCAGAGGGCGACGGCATCCAGAAAGGCGCTCGCTCGTGCTGTCGCCGCATCAGCCGCGTCGGCCCGGCGCACGGCATGAAGCGATTCATCGGCGAGCGTGATCAGCGACACAGCGCCTATGGCCAGCATGGCGAGCGCGATCATCGCTTCGAGCAACACCATGCCGCCGCGCGCTCTCACTGTGCGGGCCTCCCTGTCGGGACAGAGCGCGGCGATCCGTTCAGCGGATTCACATCGAGTTCCGGGTCCGCGACCAGGCGACCATCGGGATATGCGGTCGCGTCGCGCAGTCCCGATGGCGTGGCGATCTGTGCGCTGACTGCGTGGCCCGATCGCGTCGCCGAATCCCGTATCGCCGCGAGATGCGCTTCCGTCGGCGTAAGGCCGGATACCGGCTGAGCGGTGCGGACGCTC
>DATNDS010000185.1:0-20766 GCA_035553215.1 Gemmatimonadaceae bacterium | reverse complement strand
CGCTCGATGCACGTCAGCCGGTGTCCCGCCAGTGTCTGCGATACCTGCTCGCTCCCCGCGCGCGGCTCGGCCTGCAGCGGAGCGACGGCGGCATCCACCACCAGCGTGAGCTGATCGGCCGGCATGATCTGATCGCTCATGGGGTGCTGCGGTCAGCCATGCCGGGAATGCCGTCGCGCCCGCGCGCGAACCGCACGGCGCGCTCAATGGCGTCGGCCAGCACGCGCACGGCCAGCGTCTCCACCTGCAGTGGCGGAGCCGTGACACCCTCCAGCGGCGCGGTCGCGAAGATGACGTCGCCATCGAAGCTGGTTCCCACCGGCGTGATGCGACGCGCGAGTGCCGCGGATGCCGCCTGTGCCAGTTGGGCCAGCTCCACGCGCGACAGCGCCACGTTCGACGAGACGATGCAGAGCGTGGTATTCTCCGCCGCCACGACGCGGCGCTCCGGCCGGATCCGCGCGGCGTTCCCCTGCGCAAGCGCACGTTCGCCGTCCAGGAATGCGCCGCTCGCCGCATCCGCGCGCGCACCAGCGATGATGCGTCCCTGTGCATCGCGCACATCGCCCAGGGCGTTCACCACCGCCATGGCTCCGAGCATGACGTCACCCTCGTGCTCGACCGCGCAGCCGAACCCGCCCTTCATGGCGCGCCGGGCGCCCGCGGCCTTTCCGACGGTCGCGCCGGTGCCGGCGCCCACGCTGCCCTCCTCCACCGGAGCCGGGCGCGCCTGCTCGCACGCCGCATATGCCATTGCCGCGTCCGGGCGCGCCGTGAATTCGCCCAGCGGCGCGAGATCGAAGATCACCGCCGCCGGCACGATGGGCACGACCCCGCCGCTCACTGGAAACCCCCGGTGTCGCTCTTCCATCCAGCGCATCGCGCCCGCCGCCGCGGCCAGTCCGTACGCGGAGCCGCCGGTGAGGAGAATCGCGTCCACGCGGTCCACGAGGTGATGGGGTGAGAGCGCATCGAGTTCGCGCGTTCCGGTGGCTCGTCCCGTAATGGCGGCGGCTGCTCTGAACGGGTCCGCGATCCCGCGTACCACCGTGAGCCCCGTGCCACCCGCATGATTCGTCGCATGGCCAATGGCCAACCCGAGCGCCGTGAAGTCAGCGCCCACGGCGGGCCGGCTGACGTGGCGCGATGATCGCGCGAAAAGCCTTGTCGATCACGCGATCGCTCGTCTCGCGCAACTGGCGCTCCACGTCGCTGCGCCGCGCGCCGCGTGCCACGGCGCTGGACGCCAGGTTGCGCGACAATGAACGATCGAGGGGAAGGAACACGAGCCGCCCTTTCCACGTCCTGCCTGACGCGTCGAACCAGGCTTCGCCGAGCACGGCACACACCCGCTCACCAATCATGAAGCGAGCACGGACTACCTGCACGTCACTCACGCATGGGTCTCCGGCGACTCGGATTTCGCCGCGCACGGCGCGCACCGGATGACACCGCGCAGCGTACAGGGCAGACAGATGAACGTCCCGCAGTCCGCGCATGGATATCCCTCCGATGCTCGTTCCGGCTTGCTGCACGAGCGGCAGGTCATCGTGTCAGGTTCCATGATGGTGGCTGGTGGTTGGTCGCTGGTCGCTGGTTGCTGGTCGCTGGTCGCTGGTCGTTGGTCGCTGGTCGCTGGTTTAAGGACAGCAGTCGGTTGCTGGTAATTGGTGGATGATAGCTGGTACTCCCCCCTCCCGCTTCTTCCAGCGACCAGCGACTAGCGACCAGCGACCAGCGACCAGCTACCAGCCACCACCCACTACAAACGTCCCCGCGCCCGGCTGGACGCGAGCTTCGAATGGGGTAGTGCCCAGCAGCTCGCCGTCGGCGTGGAAGAGCTGGGGCGGGTCGCATTCCACACGAATGACGCTGCCCCGGCGAAACATCATCGTTGGCCCGTCCTTCAGCCCGCCGCGAAACATCCGCCAGGCCACGCCCACTGCCTCCGCGGTCCCGCGCGGTGTGAACAGGCACAGATCGAGCCGACCGTCGTCGCTCTTTATGTCGGGGCCGAGCATGACAAGTCCATTCAGGACGTTTCCCATGTTAGCCACCAGCGCCGCCGCCGACTGTGCCGCGAACTGCTCGCCGTCCACCGTGACGCGTGTCGCCACCGTACGGCATTGCAGTGCAGCGCGCGTGGCGGTTGTGGCGTACGCGAGAATGCCGAAGCGCCGTTTGGCGGCGGCACCGGTCTCCGCGATCATTCGCGCGTCGACGCCCACGCCGGCGGCGAAGGCGAAGTAGCGGCCGCCATCCAGGAGTCCGAGGTCCATCGTCACGGCGCGCCCCGCGGCGAGCCAGCGTACCGCCCGCACCGGGTCGAGCGGAACACCCAGCGTGCGCGCCACCAGATTCCCGGTACCGCCCGGAATGATCCCGAGCGGCGTCCCGGTGTGCGCGAGCGCGCCCACGACCTCCATCACCGTTCCGTCGCCGCCAAGGACATACACCCGGCCGCGCTCCGGGGCGTGCGCGGCCGCGATCTCGCGCGCGTGCCCTGGGCGCTCGGTCATGACGAGCTCGTACGCCACGCCCAGTTCGCCGAAGGTCCGGCGCACCCGCGCGAGCACCCGCGCGGCACGGCGCGCCGCCGGATTGGCGATGAGCAGAACGGATGGACTCAGAAGCTGAACTCGCGGAACAGATCGAAGCCGTACTGCGGCGGCCGGTTGCCGATGTTCGTGAGCCCGGGCCGGCACTGCAGCGCCACCGACGACGGCTCGACGCTGGCCTCAACGGAAAATCCGTGCGCGAGCTGCTGCTCGATGGTGACGCCAAGCGAAGAAGCGAACGACGTACCGGCCTGCGCGCCGGTGAGCTGGCAGAGTCCCGCGTTCGCGGTGATGAACGTCTTCTCTCCAATCTGCTTGCCGAGTCCAATGCGCGTGCCGGACAGCACGTTGGACGCACCCGTGTTCGAGAACAGCGCCTGCGTCCCGGTCCCGCCGGTCTGCACCTGCACGTAGTCAATGAAGCGGATCTGGTCGGTGAGCGCGCGCTCCAGCACCGCACCGACACTGGGCAGCAGCGCGGCGGCCGCCGACTGCAGTGCGTCCGTGCTCGCGGCATCCGAACCCGACGCGAACGTGGGCTGTCCCACCAGCAGATAGCTCAGGATCTCCGTGTTCGAGAGCGGAATTCGCTCGTTGCTGGTGAGTTCGAGGCGCGGCTGCGTGAGCGTGCCGCCAATGTGCGCGACAATCGTCACGTCCTGCCCGTTCTCGCGGTTGGCCTGTCGGACCGTGTAGGCCGCCCAGATGTTCAACTCGGCGGGAATGTTTGGATCTCCATAGAATGTCACGAACCCGCTGTCCACCTGGAACGTGCGCTGCACCAGACCGAGGTTCAGCCGGTAGGTGCCGCGGCTCACGCGCAACGTGCCGCTTTCGAGCCGCTGGTTCCCCAGCTTGGTGAGATCCACGCTGCCCGCGAGCTTGATGTTGGCTTCCGACGAGCGCAGCCACACATCGTCGCCAATCCGGATGGAGAAACTCGGCACGCGCAGGTTCTCCACGGCGCGCTCCAGCTCGGGGGGCAGCTTCTGCACGAGTCCCTGATTGGCCACGAGACTCGTATCCACGATGTTGTAGAACTCGGGATCATTGAGATTCACGACCTGCTTCTGACTGATGTCGGAGATGTGCAGGCTGCCCCGATCCACGATCAGATTGCCGCTCAGCACCGGCCGCTCCAGCGTGCCCGTGAGCTCCAGTCCGCCGCTGATATCCAGACGGGCCAGCGATGGCTGGTTGATCGCCTCGAACCCGGTGGCGGCCACCTTCAGATCGAGTCCGAAATCCCGGGATTCCCGCAGGTTCGGCGTGACGATGGATCCCGTGAGGGACATCCGGCTTCCCGGCTGACTTCCGCTCGACGCCTGCAACTGGTTGATCTGGATGCTGTCGGCCGAAAACCGGATGTCCGCGTTCACCGAGCGCAGTCGGATCCCCGCCTTCGCCAGGGTGACCGCGCCGTCGTTGATCCGGAACTGCCCATTCAGCGTGGGGTGTGTCCAGGTGCCGCCAATGAGCATGTCCGTCGTGGTCGTGCCGGTCGCATGCGTGAGTTGCGGTGAGATCGTCTCCAGAATGCTCAGGTCCACGCTGTCCGCGTGCACGGCGCCGCGCAGCGAATCGTCCAGCATGCGCTGGGGCACGCTTTCGAGCGCAAGATTCATCGGGAGCGACGCGGTGCCGGTCATCACCTGCTTCCCGTTTCGATAGAGCTGGAGGGCCGCGTTCAATCGCCGGTCGGCATAGTCGCCGCTCGCGGAAAACACCGGGAGATGGAATTCTCCATACCGGGCATCGCCGAACTGTCCGGAAAAGTGAATGATGGGACTGGCGCGCGTGCCCTTGAGCGTCGCGGACACGCTGCCCGTTCCGCCCAGCGGCACGGTTGTCTGAGCGAGCATTCCCAGATCATGGAGCGGCAGACTGTCCATCTGGAGTGTCGCGCGCACATCGCCGGACACGGGGAAGCGACCTGTGAATGTGGCCATCCTGCTGCCGCCGCTCTGGACGATCACCGAATCCACGCTCGTGGCGACGCTGTCGCTCACGACACGCGCCGGAGCGGCGAGGGACCAGGCATGATCCGGGAAGCTCACGCGCGCCGTGTCCAGCACGAGCACGAGCGAATCCGCGAAGCGCTGAAATGAGAGCAGCAGCGCGGCCTGATACGCATCACCGGCGAGCGCACTCATGAAATCCAGACCCAGTGTGCCGGTCGAGCGATCACGCATGCTCAGCGCCACCGATACCGGCGAGAGATGCATCCCCGCAAAGAGGACGGAATCGAGCTGTGCCTTCAACATCCCCACGGGCGCCTTCGGCAGTCCGCGGAAGTGGTAGGCGCCGGAGAGATGCCGCGCCAGATCGCCACCAAAGAAGAGATCCTCGCCCGTGAGCGTCCCATCCGCCCGGAGCGTGTCAATGTTTCCGGTGAGCGTTCCCTTGGACACGATGCGCCCGCCGAGCGAATCGGCGATCACGGCGGCCAGCTGCTCTGGGTCGATGCTGGATGCCGGATCCGCCAGCGCGAGCACCGCGGCGCCGCGCGGTGACCGGCGTGGATGCAGGTAGGGACGCAACCCGCCCAGCGTATCAACCATCAGCGTGTATTCCAGGGAGTCGGACGAAGACGGTCCCAGCCCGAGTCCTCCAGCCGCGGACAGATTCGCCGCCGACGTCTCCACGCGCAGCGAATCCACGTGCACCCGCCCGCCACCAAACGTGAACGCGGCCACGGAGGGGAAGACGCGCACGGAATCCACGCGCGACCGATCGAGCGCCAGGAGCACTGATCCGTCGAGATTCGCGATGGAGTCGCCCCGTACATCGCTTCGGAACGTTCCCGTGAGCTGAGTGGCGGGATACTGCGACGATTCCATGAGCGTGCGGACATTCAGGTTCGTGACGCTGCCCGTGGCGCGCGCCGCGTAGCCCGGCGCCGCGAAATCGAAGTGCCCATCCACTGACAGATCGCCGGCCGCGCCCGAGAGCGCACTCGACAGGTCGAGGTCACCCATCGTACCGGACGCGTGGAGCGGCCCCGTGTACGATCCCCGCAGCTGGATCGCCGGATACGATTGGGCCATCGTCGTGAAGGAGAGTGGCTCGGCCTGGAGATTCAGCGCGAAGCGCATGATGTCGCCGTATGTCACGCGTCCGCTGCCGGTGAAATGCGACGGCGGACCCGGGGCATCGTGGTGTGTGAGATCCGCCTGACTGAATCGCAGATCGGTCCACACCGAATCCAGCCGCGCCGTGCCGGTGATGGTGCCGCGCAGCCGCGGAAACGACGGAAAGAGAAACCGCGGCGTGCGCAGATCGAGCGGCTTCAGATTGACATCCAGCGCACGGAACGTCGCGCTCGACGGCACGAGAATGTCGAGGCCGCCGCGCGCGGTCAGGCTGGTCGTTGCGCCCGGAACGTGTGCGTCGTGAAACGTCAGGTCGGCATTGTCCACCATCCACCGATTCAGCGGTCCGCCGCGCGCGCGGATGGTCCCGGTGATCGTGCCCTGAAAATCCGCGGGGAAGGTCCCTCCATTGAACGTGCGCAGCAGATCGAAATTCAACGGCTCCGCATCCAGCACGACGTCCTTCACGATCAGGACCGGCGCCCCCACGCCGAACGTCATGCCACCCTGCAGCCGCGACTTCGTCGTCCGGACATCCATTCGGCTGATGGCAAAGTCCAGCACCTGTGGATTGCCGGCTTCGTTGCGAATGTCCAGGGTGAGTGATCCGCCTCCCGACGTGGGCAGGGTGTTGTGCACCCAGTGAATGTCGGCCAGTGACACCGAGTCGCCGATGACGTGCACCGCGTACGCGATGGGATGATCGCCACCCCACGACACCCGGCCACTCGCGCGCCCCGTGGAGCCGGGCAGATCGAAATGCGCGATTTGCAGCCATACCGTATCGCCCAGGAGGCGAATGGGGCCGCGCGCGTTGCGGATGCGGAAGGGCGGATCGCTCTCGTTCACGTCGAGCTGTCCGACGATGAACTGCTGGCCTGCATTGTCCGGATCGGCAATGCGGATGCGCGGCGACCGCAGCTCGAGTCCCGTCCAGCGACGCGTCAGCTTGAGCCCTTCGCTCGTTCGCCGGATCTCGTGTTCGTCCGAGGCGAGTGCCACGCGCACGGCGCTGTCCGCGCGAGCGCCGCGCAGGGAGTCCGGCGGCGCCCACGGTTCCGTGATCGTGACCGTACCGTCGCGGATGATCACGGTGTCGCTCACGATGTAGTCGCCGAACTGGAGCTGCGGCGGGTGCGGCTTCTTCGGACCGGGCGGGAAGATCCGCTGGAAGTTCCAGCTCCGGTCGGCATGGCGCCGCAGATTGATGTGGGGACGCGTGATCTCCAGCCGGGAGAGCAGAATGCGCTTGTCGATGAGGTCGTTCGGATTGTACTCGGCGTGCACCGGCCCGGTGGCGAGGACCAGGGAGTCGTCCGCGTCGCGCAGCTCGAGCGAGTCGATCGTGAGGCCGGTGAACAGGCCACCCTCGATCCGGCCAAGGTAGATCGTGCCGCGGCCCTTCACCGCGCGGGCGAGGTACCCGGCGGCGAGACTGCGCAGTCGCGTGCGGCCAAAGTCGGTGTGCGTCGCAACCATGACGGCGCCCACCACGATCACAATGAGCAGCGCTATGACGCTCGCGGCGACGATCGCGACGATCCGGCGGCGGGACATGCGCTAGAACGCCTGGCCGATGCTGAAATTGAACGTCAGCCGGCTGAACAGTGACGAACGCTTCGCCGCGCGAAACGTGGTCGGACATTCGCCACCGGGGGTGATCTCACCCCGGTCAAACGTGTTCCCGGGACTCACGCAGCGCAGCACGTTGGTATTCGGATCCGAGAAGTATGCCGCGCCCTCCGCGAGGGCGTAGGGATTGTACGCCACATCCACACGAAACGGTCCCACCGGCGACTGCACGCGCACGCCGACGCCCGGCGTGAACCGCACACTGCTCCAGGAGACCGTTTCCTTGGGGCGGTTCCAGAGCACGCCGGCATCCACGAACGCCGCAAGCTGCAGGATGTCACTCAGAAACGGGGAACGGCGGCGTAGTTCCAGATTGCCGATCAGCAGCGTGTTGCCGCCGGTTGGCGAGAACTGCGCGACAGTGGCAGTGTCCCGGGCCTGATAGATGTGACCGCCGCTCGGCGTGAGGCTGTCGGAGAACGACCGCACGATGTACACGATCGGCCCCAGCAGATTCTGATTGTAGCCGCGCACGCTGTTCGGGCCGCCGGCATACAGCCGCTCCTGTGGCGGCACGAAGTCGGTCGCGCCGCGGAAGGAAAACCCCGCGACGACCGTCCCCCCCTCCAGCCGGGCAGCGAGCATGGTGTTCACGCCAAGCTGGCGGTACAGCGCAGCGTCGGCGAACAGCCGGCTGAACTGCGCGGCGCCGCCGGTGTCCTGTGCCGTGAGGCCATGACGAAACTCCAGATGCACCTGCGACCCGCGTGACGGATTCAGCAGATTGTCCGTCCGGTCGCGCGAGAGCGCCAGACTCGCCACCTGCAGATAGCTGTTGCGCGTGAGCCGCGCAATGTCGGCCAGGCTGCAGCGATTGAAAATCTGGCAGAAGACCGCCGGATCGGCATCGGTACGGCCGTACTCGATGCGGTAGCCGATGGTGAGCGGCAGCCCGGGACGAAACACGCGCGGCTTCAGATCGCGCGTGAGCTGGGCGGCACCGCCAATGGGTGTGTACCGGATGTAGGTCTGGAATTCCGAGGTCCGCTCACTGAACAGCGTGAGCGACGGCACATTGCGCGGACCGAACAGCGCGGGAAAGCGGAGCGTCCCGCTCACATAATAGTTCAGGCCGGCCCGGCTGCTGATGACGTCGTGGCGCACCTCGGGCGTGCACAGCGCGATGCGGGACAGGCGGCCGTCGAGCTCCAGGCGCTTGGCGGCGCCGAGAAAATCGCGGTCCGTGTACCGGGCCTGTGTCCGCGCACAGTCCAGCGAGGCCCAGCCCACCCCCGCGCGCATCGAGTTCATCTTGGCTTCGCCCAGCCGCACGAGCACCGTGAGCGCCGTGTCGCTGGGTTGCAGACTGTCCGGCAGCAGCTCCACGTCCACGTGGCGGTAGGTCTCCAGCCCGTACAGGTCGCGCTGGGAAATCAGCAGGTCCTGCTGCCGGTAGAGGTCGCCCTTGTGAAATGACAGCAGCCGGCGCACGGTCGTCGAATCGATTTTCGGCGATTCATTCGGTTCGTTGCCCTGGAGCGAGTAGTTCACCTGGGCAATGTGCGCGCGATGGCCGGGCAGAAAGGTGAGACTCACGCTGGCGCGGTCGGTGGCGTTGTCCACGCTGATGTCACGCAGCGGCTCCGCGGCGTACGCGTAGCCCGTGTTCTGCAACAGCGTTACGACCGAGTCCGTCGCCGACTGCAGCAGCAGCTTGTTGTAGATGCGGTTGCGAAACGGCGTCAGCAAACGGAGCGCGCGGTCGCGTATGCCGCGCGGCACGGAGTCCAGCCCGCTCACGTCGAGCGTATCGATGATCACGGGCGGCCCTTCGACGAGGTTGAACTGCACCCGCACCTTGTCGCTGTCGGTCGGGCTTTGCGGCGTGACCGCGGCGTCAACCGTCGTCTTGTAGAGCCCGCGCAGGCGATAGAACAGCCGCAACCGCACCTCGTCGCGCAACAGCTCGAGTGAATCGAGACAGTGCTGCGCGCCAACCGGAATGTGCAGCACGCGCCTGAGCCAGCTCGACGGCGTGGTGACGATGGCATTCTCCAGCTCGCCGCCGCTGAAGCGCAGGTTGCCGCTGAAATCCACGTCGACGATTTCGCGTCCGTCGGGGCCGCAGGCGAGCTCCTGCGCGTGCACCAGGCCGGGTGCCAGCAGCAGGACGGCCACGAGCGCGAGCCGCCGCATCACGCGCGCGGCAACCCGGTCTCTGACCCCTTGCGCGCTGACCCCTTGCGCGACACCGGCGCCTTGCGCGATGCACCCTGGCTATCGTCCGGCAGGAGAAGCGGAGTGCGCTGGAGCCAGACGCGCGCCAGATAGAACGTGAGCAGTCCCAACCCCGCTCCGGCGGCGATGGCGGCCAGCGTTTCTCCCGCGTCCGGTTCGCGGCGATAGAAATAACGAGCCGGCTCCATCGCGCGGCGCTTCCCCATGTCACCCATCGTGTCCCTCGAAAAAATCCACGAAAGCCTCCGGTCATCCGGACATGACCACGCAGCCCGATTACACCGCCTGCACCAGAATGGTGCCCGCGCCTCGCTGTTTCGCGCGGCGCTTCACTTCCGCGGCCAGCGAGCCAATGTGGCTCATCGAAATCCAGTGGTCCGGATCAACTTCCAATACGGCGGCGGAGAGCCGGGCAATCGGGAACTCGCGCGCATGTCCGTTGCGATCGATGCCCATGAAGTGACCCCGCTCCACCGCCTCCCGCCCCACCGCTCGCACGGCGACATCCACGAATCGCACCGCACATTCGCGTGCAACCGCGCGGCCATTTCCCTCCGTCACCACGACGAAGTCGTCGCCCCCGATGTGCCCCACGAAATCATGCGGACTGCCCACTGCCTCCACCGCGCCCCGAATGGCCTGCCCCATGTCGCGAATGACCATGTCCGCCGCGGTGAAGCCAAAGGTATCAGCGAACGGCTTGAAATTGTCGAGGTCGAGGTAACACACCGCAAACCGTTCGCGCAGATGCGCCCGCCGCGAAATCTCGTCCTCAATCGCCTTGCCGCCTGGAAGACCGCTGGTCGGATTGCGGTCTCCTTCGCGGCGCACAATTCGCAGCAGCGCCACGATGCGCGCGCGCAGCTCACGCGGGTCGAACGGCTTGGCGAGATAGTCGTCCGCACCGGCCTCGAACGCTTCGACCTTGTTCGCCACGTCGTCACGCGCCGTGAGCATGAGCACCGGAATGCGAGCGGTGAACGGATTCCGCTTGACCGCACGACAGACTTCGATGCCCGACATCCCCGGCATGACGAGGTCCAGCACCAGAAGATCCGGTTCTCTCTCCTGGATGGACGCGAGCGCGGACAGTCCGTCGGGAGCGAGCTCAACCTCATGTCCCGCCGAGCCGAGAACTTCCCGCAGCATGAGACGCATGTCCTCGTGATCGTCGACGCACAGGACGTAACTCACGATTGACGCTTCACTTGAGGCCCGGTAAGTTCACTCGTCCCGCCTGCGCTGTCAACATTCGCGACGGTGCCGCTCTCCTCCCGTCCAGCGAGCTTCTCCCGTTCATGTCCCGGTCTCCCCTCCTCCTCGTCGCCGTCCTCGCGCTGGCTGCGTGCAAGGGCGGCGAAGCCCTCCCGCAACGGCATACGATCATTGATTCGCGGGATCGCTACGATCCGCGTTCGCTCGATCCCGCGCTCTCCACCGATGTGCCGACGGGACGCGCGGTGTCCTACGTCTTTGACGGACTCACACGCTTTTCGGCGGACGCCAAACTGGAGCCGGCGCTCGCCGACCGGTGGGACGTGTCCCCGGACGGGAAAAGCTACACGTTCCACCTGCGCCACGGCGTGACCTTTCACGATGGTACCCCGTTCGTCGCGCGGCAGGTGGTTCACAGTTTCATGCGGGTGCTGGACCCGCATACGAAAGGCGGCCGGGGATGGCCCCTCTATCCGATCAGCGGCGCCATGGCCTTCGCTGATGGCAAGGCGCCCGACATCCGCGGGCTCTCTGCTCCCGACGACAGCACGGTTCGCATCACGCTCGACACGGCGCTCGCGATCTTTCCCAAGCTCCTGGCCATGCCGGTAGCATCGATCGTGCCGGATTCGACGCCCGCCGCCTTCGGCCAGCATCCTGTCGGAACCGGTCCCTGGAAATTCGTGCAGTGGAAGCACGATGACTACGTCCGCTTTGCGCGCAACGAGCACTACTGGGGCGGACCGCCGCTCACGGATTCCCTCCTCATGCGCATCATCCCGGAACCCAGCACGGCCGTGGCGGAATTCGAGAGCGGCAACGTGGATCTGCTCTACGTGCCAGAGGCCGAGACATCTCAGTGGGAGCAGACGGACGAGCGGAAGGCACTGCTCGTCTCCGCACCGGCACTCCGACTCTGGTACGTCGCGATCAACACGACGCGCGGTCCGCTCAAGGACCCACGCGTGCGCCGTGCGCTGAACGACGCGGTGGATGTGCGCACGATTCTCGACAGGCTCCTCGGCGGGCGCGGCCGGCTGGCGGCGGGAGTGATTCCGCCGTCGCTCGACGGCGCCGATACCGCGCGCGCGCCGTATCCCTACGACCCCGCGCGCGCCCGGCGGTTGCTCGCCGCCGCCGGCTACCCCAACGGCTTCGCGCTGGATCTCTGGTTCGGACAGGATGAGACCTTCGCCCGCGTTGCGCAGTCCATCCAGGCGTATCTTGCGGCCGTCGGCATCCGTGTCCGCATCGTACAGCGCGACAACTCCGCCGCGCGTGAAGCGTCTCGCAAGGGTGACGTGGACCTCATGCTCAAGGACTGGTACGCCGACTACCCTGACGCCGAGAATTTTCTCTATCCCCTGCTGCACGGCGTGAACCGCGGTGTCGGCGGGAATGTCTCGTTCTACGAGAATACCGCCTTCGACAAACTGGTCTCCGCCGCGCGCACCACGGCGAACGACACCGCGCGCACCGCGATGTACATGCGCGCCGATTCCATGGCCTTTGCCGACGCGCCCATGATCTATCTGTTTTTCTACAACGAGCTGTACGCCGTCCAGCCGTGGATTCATGGGTTTCAGGTCCCGGTGATCTTCAATGGGCAGCGATTCGAAAAGGTGAGCATAGGCAAGTAACGGGGAAGCGGCGGTCTTTGGCCGCCTGCGGGAAGCGCCGCGCTGACTGCGGCTGCGGGCAAGTGCTCCCCACCCGCCCGCCTCCCGTACTGGATGAAGGCCCCGTCCCGCAGGGGCCCAAAGGCCCCGCTTCCCCCAGCCCCGCGGCCGCCGGCCGCCGGGGCGCTTCCCGCAGCCGCGCTCGGCGTGGCGCTTCCTGGTAACGAATGGCATCCTTCCTCCTTCGCCGCCTCCTCCTCGCCATTCCGACGCTCGCCGGCGTACTGGTCGTCGTCTTCGCGCTTCTGTATGTCGCGCCGGGCGATCCCGTCATGGAGATGGTTGGTGAGCGGGCGGACGCCGCAACCATCGCGCGGCTTCGGAAGGAACTGCGGCTCGACGAGCCCGTCTCGAAGCAATTTCTGCACTACGCCGGCGGCGTGCTGCGCGGCGACCTCGGACATTCCTACATCACTGGCCGGCCGATCGCGCAGGATATCCGCCAGCGCTTTCCCAAGACGCTGGAGCTCGCCGTCGCCGCGATGCTACTCGCAGGCGTCGTCGGCATCACCATTGGTGTCTTCAGCGCCGCACGGCCCGGAAGCTGGTTCGATCGGCTGGCACTCGGCGCCTCATACCTCGGAATCTCCTTTCCCGTCTATTGGGTAGGATTGATTCTCATTCTGGTATTTGCGGTGATGCTGCGCTGGCTCCCGCCGTCCGGCTATGGCCGATTCGCCTACCTCGTACTTCCCGCGCTCGCACTCGGTACACGCTCGATCGCGTTTCTGGCGCGCATGACCCGCTCCTCCATGCTCGAGGTGCTGAGCGGTGACTACATTCGCACCGCGCGCGCCAAGGGACTGCGCGACGCCATGGTTCTCGGGCGCCACGCACTGCGCAACGCGCTCATTCCCGTGATCACCGTTTTCGGGCTCGATTTCGGCTACTACCTCACGGGGAGCATTCTCACCGAAACGGTCTTCAGTTGGCCCGGCCTTGGGCGCTACGTGGTCAACGCGATCAGCCGGCGGGATCTCCCTGCCATCCAGGGCACCGTCCTCTTTCTGAGCGTCGTGTTCGTGCTCGTGAATCTCGTCACGGACGTCGTCTACGCCGCCGTGGACCCAAGGGTGGGGTTTGATTGAGGCTGGTTGCTGGATTAACGACGGTAGCTGGTAGCTGGTAGCTGGAAGGGCGTGGGGCGTCCAGCTACCAGCTACCAGCTACCGTAGTAAAACATCACTCATCCTTCTGCCCGAACACCGCCATGTTCGACGAGTGTCCCGGCGTCACTTTCTTTTCCGGATAGATCCAGTGCACGGCCTGATTCACGGCAATGGCGGCCTCACTGAAGCCGGTGGCGATCAGTTTCAGCTTGCCCGGATATGTCGTGATGTCACCCGCGGCCCAGACGCCGGTACGCCCGCTCTCCATGGTGCTCGTCACCGCGATCTCATCTTTCTCCAGATTCAATCCCCACTCCGCCATGGGGCCGATGTCGCTCACGAATCCAAGCATCGGAAGGATCGCGTCCACGTCGAGCTGCTGCTGTGTCTTCCCCTTGATGTCCCTGATCGTCACCCCGCGCACGTGTTCGCCGTTCCCGTGCACATCCACGAGCTCGTGGAAGGTGAGCACACGCGCACGGCCGGCGCTACACGCGTCCTGCACCGCTCCCACCGTGGCCGCGTGTGCCCGAAAGCGATCACTCCGATGCATGAGCGTGACCTCGGCTGCGCGCTCCAGTAGCTGCTGCGCCCAGTCGAACGCCGAGTCGCCGCCGCCGATGATCAGCACGCGCTGGCCACGAAAGCGCTCGGGGTCCGTCACCCGATCGTAAATCCCCCGATCATACCATGGGCCCGCGCACGGCTGAGGCAGGCGCCGCGGCGCGAACGCGCCAATCCCTGCCGCGATGAGAATGGCGCGTGACGGATAGTGGTCCGTTTCCGTGACCAGCGTGAAGGTCTCCCCGTCCTCTTCCAGGGCGACGACACGCTGGTTCAGGCACACCGCCGGCGAGAATTGCGCCATCTGCTCGGCGAGTCCGCGCACCAGCTCCTTGGCCAGAATCTTCGGGAAGCCGGCGACGTCGAAGATGTACTTCTCGGGATACAGCGCCACGAGTTGGCCGCCCAGTTCCGGAAGAGCATCTACGATTCGCGAACTCACCCCGCGCATTCCGGCGTAAAACGCAGCGAACAGCCCCGTCGGCCCGCCGCCAATGATCGTGATGTCTCGAATTTCGTCGGTCATGAGTCAGTAATCGAAGTCCAATACCAGCGACCAGCTACCAGCCACCAGCCACCAGCCACCAGCATGCCCCCTCCCGACCACCTGCTCGAATACACCAGCACGTTCCGGCTGGTGCGCCGCATTGCGCAGGGCGGGATGGCCACGGTGTACGAGGCGGAGCAGCTCGGCCCCGCGGGATTCGCCAAACGCGTGGCGCTCAAGGTCATTCACCCGCGATACGCCAGGGAGAACACCTGGCTTCAGCTCTTCATTGACGAGGCCAAGCTCTCCGCCAACCTCGTCCATGGAAACATCGTGCAGATCTACCAGCTTGGCGAGGTGGAAGGACAGTACTACATCGCCATGGAATACATAAAGGGGCCCACGCTGCGCAACGTGATCGAGCGGCACCGCGAACTGGACCGGCTCATCCCGCCCGTCCTCGCCGCCTATATCGCCAGCCGCGTCTGCCGTGCGCTCGATTTCGCGCACAACTTCGCCAGGCCGGATGGCAAACGCGTGGACATCGTCCATCGCGACGTGTCGCCCAACAACATCATGGCCACCTGGGACGGTCATATCAAACTCGCGGACTTCGGCATCGCCAAGGCCAAGACCTCGGCGGACCCCATGGCATCTACTCCGTCGCTCATGCTCGGAAAGAAGCACTACATGAGTCCCGAGCAGATTCTGATGCTCGACGTGGACGCCCGCAGTGATGTCTTCGCGCTGGGCGTGGTGCTCTACGAGCTGCTCTCCCTCGAGCCGCTGTTCGCCGAGAACTCCACCGAGCTCCTGATCGACGAGGTCACGTATCGTCCGCTGCCCAGCATTCGCGCCGTGGCGCCTTCGGTTCCCAGGGCCATCGAAGAAGTGCTGGTGCGATCCCTCGATCGCGATCCGGCGCGCCGGCCATCCGCGGCAGCCATGGGAGCGGCACTCGACCAGTGGTGTGAGGCGCAATCGGTCGTCGCGTCACCCGACCGGCTGCAGGAGCACCTCGCCCTGCTCTTTCCCTCCACCTTCGAACCGGCAACATTCACCGAGGAGAACACGAGATTTTCGGCGTTTCGGCACGGCCTGCGTCACGTTCCTCGATCGGGCCGGCCACGCGGCTCAGGGCGTCGTGGCTTCTGGCATCGCCTCCTTGGTGTCGCATGATTCAGCGGCGCCCGCACACCCACCTGCACGCCGAATCGCGCTGCGGCTGATTCCAGCGCACCGATTCCGCCACCCGTCGCATGCTCTTCAACAGCGTCGTCTTCCTCTTCGCATTCCTCCCAGTCACGTATCTCGGCTTCTGGGGGCTGCGCACCACGCGCGCACGCCACATCTGGCTCGCCATCTCCGGCTACGTGTTCTACGGATACTGGAATCCGTGGTTCACGCTGCTGATGCTCTTCTCCACGCTCGTGAGCTATTTCGCTGGATTGGGCTTCCTGCGCTGGACCGACCAGAGGCATCGCAAGCTCTGTCTGGTCATTCCTGTCACGACCGACCTCGCGCTGCTTGGCTTCTTCAAGTACGCGAATTTCGGGCTCGACACCTTTCACTCGGCGCTGCAGCTCTTCGGCCAGCAGGTCACGCTCCCGCACCTGAACATCATCCTGCCAATCGGCATCTCGTTCTACACGTTCCACACCATCAGCTATATCGTCGACAGCTATCGCGGCAACATCACGCCCACTCGCAGCTTCTTCGAGTTCGCCGCGTACGTGTCGCTGTTCTCCCAGCTCGTAGCGGGTCCGATCGTGCGCTTCCGCACCATTGAAGCGGATCTCGAAGCGCTTGGCGCGACGAGCCGCACACGATGGCTCACGCGCGGCATCTCGTTCTTCATTGTCGGCCTCATTGAAAAGGTCGTCGTCGCCGACAGCCTCGCGGCGTTCGTGGACCCCGCCCTGGCGCACTATCACCTGCTGTCCTCCGCCGGCGCCTGGCTCGCCATGCTCGGCTATACCTTCCAGCTCTACTTCGACTTCTCCGGCTACAGCACCATGGCGGTGGGCCTGGGCTACCTGTTCGGCCTCCGTATTCCGCAGAATTTCAATTCCCCGTACAAGTCGCTCGATCCATCCGAGTTCTGGAAGCGCTGGCACATCTCACTCTCCACCTGTCTGCGCGACTATCTCTACATCCCCCTGGGCGGCAACCGGCATGGCGAATACCAGACCTATCGCAACCTCATGCTCACCATGCTCATCGGTGGGCTCTGGCACGGTGCGGCTTGGACGTTCGTGGGATGGGGCGCGTATCATGGCGCACTGCTCGGGCTCTACAAGCGCTACGGCAGGCCATGGGATCGCCTGAGTCGTGGCACGCGCCAGGTGGGCATGTTCGTCCTGGTCGCTGTCGGCTGGGTGCTCTTTCGCTCGACGTCGTTCGGCATGGCCATGTCGCTCCTGCATACCATGTTCGTCCCGACCAGCGGGTTGCTCGTCGAACAGCCGGTGCTGGCGGCGGGCTTGCTCGCGATCGCAACCTGGTGGGGAATGATCGGCCCGAACGTGTATGACATGGAGCACGCCTTCACGCTGCGGCGTCGGGTGGTGCTGACCGCCGCGTTCGGCGCCTCGCTCGCGCTCATTGTGGGTTCGCCGTTCTCGCCCTTCCTGTACTTCCAGTTCTGATCGGCACGCATCATGACACAGCCGGACATCGCTGCCAACGCATCCGCCGCGGACCTGAATGCCATTCCTGCTGGCGCACGCGGCATGTCAGACACAGGACCCGCGCGCACCGGCGCGCTTGCGCGAGCTGTCGCACGCTCGATGGAGGTGGCCGGCCTCCTGGCCATCTTCGGCTTCAGCTTCGAGATGACCGCGCGCATTCAGGACTGGGTGCGGTTTCGCATGCCGATCCTTTCCCCCGTCACGGCGGAGGAAGATCTCATGGTGCGCGACGCGTTGGGCGCGCACGGCAGACCGAATTCGCAGTACAGGAAGTGGATCATGGACAGCCTGGGGCTGCGCGGGCCGGACGTACCCGTGACGAAACCGGCGGGCAGCGTGCGTGTGATCGTGACCGGTGCATCGGAGACCTTCGGCCTCTACGAATCGCCCGACCAGGAATACGCGCGCCAGCTCGAGGACACGCTCAACGCGAGGCTGCATGCCGGCGCATGCCCGGGACGTACACCGCTCCGCTTCGAGGTCCTGAACGCGGCGTTCGCGGGCATGACGCTCCCGACAGTCTCCCAGGATGTCCGCGAGCGCCTGGCGCGACTGCGCCCCGACATCGTCGTCTTCTACCCATCGCCGGCACAGTATCTCGATGTCCGCGCGCCAGCGGCCGCCACGCCGGACAGCACCGGCAGGTCGAACGAGCTGCCGCGCACGAACGTCCTGCACCCACGGTCGCTCGATGCGCTCCGCGACGAAGTGAAGTCGCTCATGCCGGGACCGCTGCTCTCGTGGCTGCGGCGTCGCAGCGTACAGGCGACGCTTCGACAGCATCCCGCCGGATGGCGCTACACCAGCATCCCCGTGACCCGGCTGGCCCGCTTCGATGGCGATCTGCGCGACCTCGTGGGCACCGTGCGGACGATCGGTGCGGAGCCGGTGCTCGCCACGCATGCCACCGTCTTCGCGCGTCCCCGCGCCGACAGTGCTACGCTGATTCAGGCCTGGGAGCGGTTCGCGCCGCGGGCAACCGGCAATGTCATCATCGCGTTCGATGACACGGCCCGTGTCACCACCATGCGCGCCGCGGCGGATTCGAACGTGCTCGTCTCGGACGTGTCCATGGCGCTCGCCCGGGCACCTGGCGACAACTTCGCGGATTTCGTGCACTTCACGGATCACGGCGCGGCCATCGTGGCCAGCGCGCTCGCCCCCACCATTCTCCAGGCGGCGGGGCGGCGCGCCGAGTGCGGCCGGTAGCAGCGACGCCATGGCGCGGACGGCGTATATTCCGCGCATGAAGATCTACACCCGGACTGGCGATCGCGGCGACACCGGTTTGTTCGGCGGCGGCCGCGTGCCGAAGGACCACCCGCGCGTCGAGGCCTACGGCGACGTGGATGAACTCAATGCGGCGCTCGGCCTTGCGCGATCCATCGAGATGATGCCCCGCATTGATGAAGTACTCGCGCCCGTGCAGCGCGATCTGTTCGGGCTGGGCGCGCTGCTCGCGACGCCGCAACCCGACAAGGTGCGCCAGCAGCTGGAAAAGGCGCGCATCGACGACGATCGAATCACGCAGCTCGAGCGCGCCATTGATGACTGCGACATGGAGCTCGACCCGCTCACCGCGTTCATTCTTCCGGGCGGCACGCCCAAGGCCGCCGCGCTTCACGTGGCGCGCACGGTCTGCCGCCGCGCCGAACGTCACGTCATCGCGCTGCGCGAGACCGTCGAGATTCCGCCCATCGTCGTCCGCTACCTCAACCGGCTGTCCGATCTGCTCTTCATGCTCGCGCGTGTGGCCAACCGCCGCGCCGGCGCCGCGGAGGTCACGTGGTGAGCGCATCGCTCGATCAATGAACCGTCCGTAGCAGTGCCCACGATAGCCTTTCCGGGATACGACGTCCTCGTGGCGTCCGATGCGCTCGACCGCACGGGCGACATCGCCCGCCACGTTGCCGATGCGCACCGCTTTGCCATCATCACCGACGATGCGGTCGGACCGCTGTATGCCGATCGCGTGACGCGCTCCTTCGGAGCCAATCGCGTGAGCACGCTCACCCTGCCGGCCGGCGAGGCGCACAAGACGCGCGAGAGCTGGATGCGCATCACGGACGAGCTGCTCGCGTCCGGTCACGGTCGCGACACGACCATCATTGCCCTCGGCGGCGGGGTGGTCGGCGACCTCGCCGGCTTCGTTGCCGCGACCTTCATGCGCGGTGTCCCCGTGGTGCAGGTTCCAACCACGCTGCTCGCCATGATCGACGCGGCCCTCGGCGGCAAGACCGCGGTGGATACGCCGCACGGGAAGAATCTCGTCGGAGCCTACCACCGGCCGTCAGCGGTCGTTGCCGATCCGAACGTGCTCACCACCCTGCCCATTCGACTGCTGCGCGCGGGGCTCGCCGAGGCCATCAAGCATGGCGCCATTGCCGATGCGGCCTACCTTGAGCGCATCACGAGTGCGCTTCCCGCCGTCATGCGCGATACGGCGGGCGCGGAGATGTACGACCTGATCGTGCGCAGCATCGAGATCAAGGCCAGCGTGGTGGAACGCGACGAACATGAAAGCGGCGTGCGCAAGATCCTCAACTTCGGCCACACGCTCGGCCACGCCATCGAGGCCGAGAGTGGCTATGAGCTGCTGCACGGCGAGGCAGTCGCCATCGGCATGGTGCTGGAGAGCGCGCTCGCCGAGCGCGTTGGTGTGGCGAGCGGCGGCACCGCCGGCCGTTTGCGCGATATCGTCGCGCGCGCGGAACTGCCAACGACGCGTCCCGCGGCGCTGGGCGCGGCGCGCATTCTCGCGGCAACCGGGTCCGACAAGAAATCGCGTCGCGGAATCGTGGAGTATGCGCTCCCGGCCCGCCTCGGCGCGATGGCCGGCGAAGCGTCCGGCTGGGCCATCCCCGTTTCCGACGCTGACGTGCTCGCGGTGCTCTCCTGATGTTTCGCGTCATGTGGCGTCGCTCGCCCGCTGACGTGTACGCCGCTGGCATCACCCTTCTGGTGATCGGCGCGGTCATTGCCGCATACTTGCTGGACGTCTCATTGGTCTGGGTGCTGCTCTGTGCTGTCGCGGTATTGGCGGCATCACTGACGGCACTCTATCGTCGCGCTCGCCAGAGCCGGACGCGAATCGATAAGCCGCCTGTGGCCTCCTGACCGGGCTGCCGAGCACTTCGGCGCCTGGGTAACCTCCAAAGCGCCAACCAGCTATTAAACCTTTGTCTGCAGATAACTTGGACTCTGGCGCGGCGACTTGCAGCCTGATCTGTTGTGGCATGAGATACAGGCACATGACCCATAAAACTATCCTTTGACAGTTACGACATTCGCCTGCACTGACCGTTAGTCCGAGGCGGCGCCGAGGCCGGAAAGCGACTTCCAATGTTGCGGCACGATTTGTGGCTGTTGACCGATCTCGCCATGCGCATTATGCTGCCGATCCCACCCCCGTGATTTTCCCGCGAGCCGTGTCTCGGTTCGTCCACCTTCCAGACGAGGAAATGGGCGAGTATGGAGCATGTGGCCGAAAGTCGATCCAAAGGGTTCTTCCGTTCCTCTCCCTCCACCGCCTTCGATCAGTACCTGCAGGACATTCAGAAGC
>DATNDS010000184.1:0-2300 GCA_035553215.1 Gemmatimonadaceae bacterium | reverse complement strand
TGCGGGTGTCCGACCTCACTCTTTCAGCGCCGTCCTCGTTCTGCATTCGTGTCATCACTCAGAACGTCCACCGCACCCCAATCGTCGGAATGCGCGGCAGTTGCAGCTTGGAGCGCTGGCTCGCGACGACTTCCGCCGAATTCCAGTTGGCGACGGTGTAGCCCAGACCGCGAGGATTGTTGCGGCCGTAGACGTTGAATACATCCACGTAGACGGAAAGCTCGCCCGGCCTCAGCCGGCGCGTGTTGCTCACCCGCATGTCCAGGCGGTGATATGGGCCAATGCGCGTCGTGTTGAACGTCCCGTACTGCGCGCGCACGTGATGCGAGCCATCGACGAGCGAGTCCACCGTGAATGAAATGGGCGTCGCCGGCCAGCCCGAGTGGAGCTGCCATGCCGCGCTCACGCGCCAGCCGGCAAATGGCGACACACTGGCGTCGAGGTGTACCGCGTGCCGCTCATCGTACGGCGACGGGAGCGAGACGCCGTTCACCGTCTGGCGCGACGACGCGAGCGCGTAGCTGGCGGACCACTGCACCACGCCATGGCTGGATGACGCGGACAACTCGATGCCTTTCGCGCTTCCGCTCACGGGCGCGATGAGGACGCGATCGTTGCCGGCTTCCGGGAACACGTCGAACGAGCTCTCGAGATTGACGTATTCCGGGTCGATATGGAGCAGCTCGCGGTCGTAGGCTTCAACGCGCACGAGGACCCCTGTGCCGCTGCCCACGCGCCGGTCGATGCCGACGATGCGATGCTCCGCGCGCTCGGCGGTTGCGAACGACGTCACGCCATCCTCCACCTGCAGCTCGTAGAGCGCCTGCGGCTGCGCATAGCGGCCCCACGCCGCGTGCACGCTCGTGCGCGCATCGATGGCGTACGACAACGCCGCGCGCGGACTCAGCGTGTGTTCTCCGGTGTAACTCTGGCGGTCGTAGCGGACACCCGCTTCGAGCGACAGCGCCGCGGTGGGCTGCACGAATTCCGACAGGTACGCGCCGACGGTATTGCCGCGCGTATCGAAGCGCGTGTCGTAGTCGTTCGCCCGCTTCACCCATTCATGCGCCTGCACCTCGGGCAACAGTTGCTCTCGCGCATACGCGTACTGGGCCGCGAGCTCGCGGAACGTCGCGCCGAACGTCGTGCGCCAGTGCGGTCCAATGGAGGCCGTCCAGTTCTGGCTGACGGTGCTGGCCTGGAAGCGGCGCCGGTCATCCACGTTGAGCCACAGACCGGAACTCGATGCTTCGCCACCGGTGCGTTCCCAGCCGAGGTGCGCCGACGACAGCGTCGTGCGTGCGCTCAGCCAGGAGAGCGGCAGTGCGTCCCATGTCACCCAGGCGTACGCACTGCTGTACAGACTGGCCAGCCGCGGTTCGTCGGTCTGATTGAAGAACAGTCCGTCGCGCGAGCGCAGCGCGCTGATGGTGATGTGGTCGTGCGACGTCGGCCGGATCTGAATGCGCGCATAGCTGTCGTCGTAGCGGGGCGCAAGTACGCCGCCCTCGCCGGCCAGCGACAGTGCCGTCCCCAGGAGGCCCCGCCGCGCTGACACCAGCACGTCCGCCCGCTGGCCGTCCAGTGGCGCCACGACTTCTCCGCTCACGCCGCTCAGGCTCGCGGTGAGATCGCCGTGCACAGCGGTGACCGGATCGTCGCGGGACCGCAGAGCGAAGACGCCGGTGAGGTGATCGCCGTAGCGCGCGCCGAATCCGCCCGTGCTGATGTCGGCACCACCCACGATGGCAGGGTCGATGATCGAGAGCGCGCCATCGAGATCCTTCAGGTGAAATGGCTCGAAGAGCTCCATGCCGTCGAGCGAGAGCAGCACCTCGCGGTTGGCGCCGCCGCGGACGCGAAAGCCCGCCGACAGATCGCTGGCCGAGACGCCGGGCACGCGCGTGACGACGCGAAAGGCGTCATCCACCACCTGCGGCGTGCGCTCGATGTCGTCGCGTGAAAGATGCACGGAGGGCACCGCGCCCGCAGGATCGATTCCCGTAGCGAGGGAGCGCACAGCGACGGTGTCCAGTGTGGCATCGAGGCGCGCCAGTCGCACGACGATACGCGTCACGCCCCCGCGCGCGACGATGCCATGCAGCGTGTCGGGACGGTACCCGATGCGCCGCACGATCAGCATGCGTGGAACACCTGCTGGTGATGGGATGGTGAATTGACCGTCGCCGCCGGATCGGATGACACCGTTGGTGCCCGATACAGTCACAGCAGCGTCCGGGAGTGGAATGCTCGTGTCGGAGACCCGGACTTCCCCAGTGATACTGCCCAACCCCTGCGAC
>DATNDS010000183.1:0-4556 GCA_035553215.1 Gemmatimonadaceae bacterium | reverse complement strand
ATGGTGGAGGTGGCCAGGGCGCACCCCGACACACGCGATGGTTGCGTGGCGACCGTCGCGGCCCAACTCGAACCATTCGCCAGCCAGGACCCCACTCTGAACGGATTGCTGGTTGCCGCTCTGATGGACTTGCAGGCAGTGGAGGCAGCGCCAGTCATGGAACGTGCGTTCGCCGCTGGGTCTGTGGATCTTACCGTTTCCGGAGATTGGGAAGACGTGCAGATGGAGCTAGGACTTCTCGCGGAGCGACTCACGCCCAGGCCGCGGCTCTGGAACTCCGGGTTCGCATCGATGATGGAGTCACCGCACGGGGCGCTCCCGACGCAAGCCGTGGTTCGGAATCGCGAGAACACGAAGCATCGCCGCCAGATGGCGAAAGCGTCGCGGCGGCGAAATCGGAAGAGAAAGAAGAAGTAGGACGTAAGGAGTGCATGATCGGTCGATCAGGTGTCCTGATGCTTCTGGCGGGGGCGGCGCTCACCGTCCTGCCATCACGGCTCTTTGCACAATCCCGCACCTGCGCTCCGCTGGATACCACGGCCGCCTGGGCACAGGTCAATCGCGCCTGGTCCACGGAGAGTCCCGGCGGCTGGAGCAACGACTCGCTGCGCCGGGTGCTGCTGGCGCTGGCCGACACGGATCAGGCGGCGCGCAAGGACTTCGGCGCTCGTGCGACGGACACCATCTATGGCCGCCAGCTCATGGCGCTCGACTCCACGCTGGCGCGCCGCATGTCTGCCATTCTCGATCGCTTCGGTTTGCCCACGCGCACTGTAGTTGGTGCGGCGGGTGCGGACGCAGCCATGCTGATCGTGCAACACAACTGGTCGCTGCAGGAGCGCGTGCTTTCGCTTGCCGACTCCCTGTCGCGGGGGCAGCTCTCCCCGCAGGCGGTCGCCATGCTCGAGGATCGCGTGCGCGTGCACGAGGGACGCACGCAGCGCTTCGGCACGCAGTTCACTCTGGGGCCGGACAAGCGCTTTCACTTTGCTCCGGCGGAAGACGTCGCGCACCTCGACGCGCGCCGCGCCGAGGCGGGGATGCCACCCATGCGCCAGTACGTCTGCCTGCTGGAGAGTACCGGACTACGGGTGGACCGCGGCTCGCTGCCGGCCGGGTTTCGTCCTTGAGCGCGGCGCCCGTGGATCGCACCATGGCATTGCGCGCGCAATGGAATTTTCAAAGGTTTCAAGTGGTTTCAATGGGGTCAGAGTCGATTGATTTTCAATCGACTCTGACCCCATTGAAACCACTTGAAATGCACTGAAATGCCGCACCGCGTTCGGCATCCGTGGGTGTGGGCCGTGCTGTATTTCCCGTACGGCCTCACCTTCGGCTTTCCGGCCATTGCGCTCGGCTATCGCGGCAGCCGAGCGGGGGTGCCGGTGTCGGCCATTGCCGGCGTCGTGGGCATGTCGTTCCTGGCCGCGGGGTGGAAGTTTCTCTGGGCGCCGGTGGGCGACTACACGCTCTCGCGGAAGCGGTGGTATCTGCTTGCCGCCGCGTTGATCTCGGCCGGGCTCATCGCGCTCACCGTCGTTCCCTTCACCGATCGAACGGCGCCGCTGATCTCGCTCCTCGTGCTCTTCACGAGCGTGGCGGGCACCTTTCTGGCGTTCGCCACCGAAGGGCTGATGGTGCACAACACGCAACCGGCGCAGCGGGGGCGGGCGGCTGGCTGGTTCCAGTCGGGCAATCAATTCGGCCAGACCGCGGGCGGCGGTGCGGGGCTCTGGTTGATGGGCCATCTGCCATCGCCCTGGATGGCGGGCGCGGTCCTGGCCGCCGTGATCTGTCTGTGTGCCGGTGTCCTTCGAGGACTCGATGAGCCGCCGCGCGATGCGGCCGGTGCGTCCGTGGGCCAGCGTGCCCTCGATGCATGGCGCAATCTGGCCGTGTTGCTGCGCTCGCACGCGGCCCGCGTCGGTCTCATTCTCGCCATTCTGCCGATAGGCACCGGTGCGACACAGTTTCTCTTTGGCTCACTCGCGCCCGAATGGCATGCGCCGGCCGACACCGTATCGCTCGTGCTCGGGCTGGGCGGCGGGTTGGCTATCGTGGCTGGGTGCTTCGCCGGCGGCGCACTCGCTGACCGCATGCACAAGCCAATGGCGTACGCGCTGGCGTGCGCGCTCGGACTCGCGGCATGCGTCGCCATGGCCGCATCGCCGCGCACGGCCTCGGGGTACGCCTTGACGACGCTGCTCTATACCTTCGCACTGGGCATGTCGGCTGCGGCGTTTACAGGGCTCGTGCTCGCGATCATCGGACATACCGCCGCCGCGACGAAGATCAATCTGTACTTCGCGCTGAACACGCTGTTCAGCCTCGGCATGCTGCGCGTGAATGGCTGGGCGCACGACGCCTGGGGGACCAATGGCATGCTGTACACCGAGGCGCTGGTGGGCGTTGCCGCTCTCGCGGTGTTCGCGTTGATGGTGGGGCGGGTGCCGGGTGCAGCGCTGGCAAAGGAGGAATGACGCCAAGGGCATGGGAGCGAGTCACCGGCGAAGCCGATGTCCCGATTCCACTAGTTGCGATTCCCCGTGGCCCATTTCCTGACGCCTGCTGCTTCACATTCCGGCGCAATGGTGCGGTTCCCCCGTGCTGCCCGATCATGCCGGGAGCTGGCGCCGGCTGCCGGCCTATTCGTGCCTGATGGCGTCTATGGGCGACAGCCGCGCGGCGCGAAGCGCCGGATACAGGCCGAACGCGATACCGGTGATCAGTGCGGTGGCAGCGGCCACGCCCAGCGTGGGCCAGGTGAATGCCGCGAAGATGATCGCCTGGGTACGGGCCCGCATCAGCGCCGTCACGGCGAAGGCGCCGGCGAGGCCGAGTGCCGCGCCGAACAGGCTGCCCACGCCGCTGATGGCGACCGACTCCGTGAGGAACTGCACGAGGATGTCGCGCTGGCGGGCGCCGATGGCTTTCCGCACACCAATCTCGCGCGTGCGCTCGAGGATGGACGCGAGCAGGACGTTCATGATGCCAATGCCGCCCACGATGAGTGAAATTCCGGCGAACGAGCCCATGGTGAGCTTGAAGATCAGAATGGCCTTTCGCGCCTGCGCGAGGAGTGATTTGGATTGGCTCTGCACGCGCACGCGAGCGTTCCACGCGCCGTACCGGCTCGTGAGCCAGTGCTCGGTGCGCGCCCGGATCGCGGCGACCTCCTCGGCGCGATTGGCGCGCACCATGATCATGGTCGCGCGCGCATCGTCCGAGGGGAGCATCGCATCCGCTGCGACGCTGAAAGGCACGATCGCACGAAGTTGGTCGCGATCGCCCGGTTCCGGCGCGGTAATGCCGATGACGCGGAAGGGGTGCGGTCCGATGAGAATGGTGTCGCCGAGCAGCGCGGTGGCCGGAGTACCTGCGTGCGCGCCGGAAGCGACGAGCGCCGCGGCGAGCCCGTGCGAGAGGATGATCACCGATGCGTGAGTTCGTTCCTCCACGCCGTTCAGAAATCGGCCGGCAGCAAACGAGAGCCGCAATCGCTCCGCCGCCTCCGGAACGGTGGCGGTCACGACGGCGGCATGGGGCGGCGCTCCCGGCGACCGGGAGATCAGCGCGGGTCCCGTGGCGAAAATGGACACCACGGCACCGCTGTCCAGTGTCGTACGCAGCGCCTCCGCGTCGGCGGTTGTGAACACCGGATAGCCGGACCGCGGCACGCGCACGTGATCCATCATTGTATATGTGATCGGCGACAGCGTGATCGTCTGGAGATCCGTCGTCTGCTCGATCTGCGCTCGCGCGTACTGCTCCACGCCATCGCCTACTGACAGCACGGCGACGATGGACGCGACACCCATGATGACGCCGAGCGTGGAGAGGATGGTCCGCAGCGGATTGGCGCGGAGCGCCTGCAATCCGACGCGCAGCGAGGACGCTGCGATGGAGCGTAACATGGCTGGCTGTTGGGGCAGGATACGAGAGAACGGACTTCGACGGCAACGTGATCTGGTGATATTGTACGGCACGTCGGCCGAACGGGATTCAGCGAGGGCCTGTGTGGGCATCGCGGCTGGGCGGTCGCAATACGGCCGGCGCGCGACGCAGCGACGGGGCGGGATGGGCGAACCGATGCGGAGGCAGAGCGTGCGAACCGATGCGTGTCCTCGAATCCCGCGGTTCATCGGGTGTCGCCGTTGACCGGGCCCATTGCCGCAGCGAATGATGGGCCACCAGCGCTCGTCGTGGAGCACCTCACGAAGCGATACGGCACCGTGCAGGCGCTCGACGATGTGTCGGTGTCCGTGGCGGCCGGCCGGTGTCTGGCGCTCGTGGGCGAGAGCGGCTCGGGCAAAACCACGCTGCTGCGTTGCATCAACCGGCTCGTGGATGCGGATGGCGGACGGGTGCTGCTCGACGGGCGCGACGTGCGCGACGGTGATCCGGTGGAACTGCGACGCGCGATCGGTTATGTGCCGCAGGAGGGCGGGCTGCTGCCGCACTGGCGCGTGGCGCGCAACGTGGCGCTCGTTCCCTGGCTCAACGCCGATCGTGATGCCGGCGCGCGCGCGCGACGCGCCCTCGCGCTCGTTGGGCTC
>DATNDS010000182.1:0-4902 GCA_035553215.1 Gemmatimonadaceae bacterium | reverse complement strand
GCGCATGGTCCCGATGTCTTGCCCTGGCATCGGGACGCCCCGCCGGCGCTCCTCACTCGCGTAGTGGCCGAGCGCGCACGAGCCGGCACGTCCGGTCGCGCACTCGACATCGGTTGCGGCTCAGGGGTGTTTTCCGTCTGGCTCGCGCAGCAGGGCTATGAGGTGACGGGACTCGATTTCAGCGCGCCTGCCATTGCGATGGCTCATAAGACCGTCGAGCGCGCGGGCGTCGCTGTCAATCTCGTGCGCGCCGACGTGCTCGAGTGGCAGAACGCCACGCTGTTCGACCTCATTTTCGACTCGGGATGCCTGCACGGCTTTCGTGGTGCCGCGCGACAGCGCTACCGGGACCGGCTGCTCACACGGCTCGCACCTGGTGGCGCCTACGTGCTCGGTCACTTCGATCGGCGGCACCCGCTCGACTGGCGCCCGGTCGGGCCCAGGCGAGTGCCACCCGCGCGGATTCGCGCCCTGTTCGTTCCGCCGCTCGTGGAACGCGCGCGCGATGCCGAGACACATCGCGCGGAATTTCCCATCGGCCCCACGGTCCGCGTGGCGCTCTACTGGTTTGAAAAGGAGCCCATGAACACCGGTCACGGCGGGGCCGAGCGGGGTCAGATCTCTGGTCTGACCCCAACCGGCTAGACGGGGAAGAGCATCTCCCGGTACTTGGGCAGCGGCCACACATCGTCGGCGACCATGAGCTCGAGTGCGTCGCAGCTCGCGCGGACATCGGCCATGCGGTCCGCGCCCTCGGAGGTGAGCAGCCGTGCCTGTGCGTCGAGCTTCTCGTGCAGCGACTCCGCGCGCTCGATGACGCCGGCCATCGCGTCGCGCTTCGCGCGCAGATCCTCGATGGCGGTACCCACCTCGTTCGCCGCCTTGAGCTGCGGAATGACCTTGACGCCGGCTGTCTTTGCCTGTGCCGCCGCCTGTGCCAGCGTGCCCGCGTACTCGTACACCGCCGGCAACACCTGCGTGTCCACCATCTGCAGCAGCGTGTGGAGCTCGATGAGCACGTCCTTCACGTAGCGCTCCATGCGTACGTGATAGCGCGAATCCAGCTCCGCCTTGTTGAGGATGCCCAGCTTCGTGAACAACGCGCGCGACTGCTTCGTAATGAGCTGCCCCAGCGCTTCGGGCGTGCCGCGCATGTTGAGCAGGCCACGACGCTTCGCTTCCGTCACCCAGTCGGCCGAATAGTTGTTCCCTTCGAAGCGCACCGTCGCGCTCTCCTTGAACGCGTCGCGCACCACCGCGAGCACGGCTTCGTCGCGCGACTTCGCGTGCGCGAGTTTCGCGCGGAGCTGTTCCGTGAGCTCGCCAAGTGCTTCGGCCACGACGGCGTGGATGAGCGTCATCGGAAATGCCGTCGATGCGGAGCTGCCCACCGCGCGGAACTCGAACTTGGCGCCGGTGAACGCGAACGGCGACGTGCGGTTGCGATCGGTGTTGTCCTTCTGGATTTCCGGCAGCTTGGCGACGCCGAGCTTGATGAGCTGCTGCGCCGTGCCGTTGGACGACTTGCCCGACGAGATTTCATCGATGAGACGCGTGAGCATCTCGCCCATGAACACGGAAATGATCGCGGGCGGCGCCTCGTTGGCGCCGAGCCGATGTTCGTTTCCTGAGGTCGCGATCCCCGCGCGAATGAGCCCGGCGTGCGTGTGCACCGCCTTGAGCACGGCCGCGAGGAACATGAGGAAGCGGAGATTCTGATGCGGCGTCTTCCCCGGCTTGAGCAGGTTCACGCCATCGAGCTCGTTGTCCGAGGCAATGGCGAGCGACCAGTTGCAGTGCTTGCCCGAGCCGTTGATGCCGGCGAATGGCTTCTCGTGCAGTACCGCCTGCAGGCCGTGCCGCAGCGCGACCTTGCGCAGGGTGGCCATGACGAGCTGGTTGTGGTCCACCGCGACGTCGGTCTCCTCGAACACCGGCGCCATCTCGAACTGGCTCGGCGCCACCTCGTTGTGTCGCGTGACGATGGGGACGCCGAGCTTGTACAGCTCGTGTTCCACTTCGGCGATGCAGGCCTGAATGCGTTCGGGGATGCCGCCAAAGTAGTGATCTTCGAGCTGCTGCCCGCGCGGTGGCGGTGCGCCGATCAGCGTGCGGCCGCTCATGACGAGATCCGGACGCAGCGCGAAGTGGCCGCGATCGATCAGGAAGTATTCCTGCTCGGCGCCCAGCGTGGTGTACACGCGGTAGACGCCCTTGTCGCCCAGCAGCTCGAGCATCTCGATGGCCTTGTCGGACAGCACATCGGAGCTGCGGAGCAGCGGCGTCTCCTCGTCGAGCGCTTCGCCATTGTAGCCAATGAAGACCGACGGAATGCACAGCGTGCGCGAGCCCGCGGACTCGACGATGAAGATGGGGCTCGCGGGGTTCCACGCCGTGTAGCCGCGTGCTTCCCAGGTGGCGCGCAGGCCGCCGGACGGGAAGCTGGACGCATCGGGCTCGCTCTGAATGAGCTGTTCGGCGGTGAACGACTCCATGGGCTGGAGGTTGTCGTCGAACGAGAGGAATGCGTCGTGCTTTTCGGCGGTGAGTCCGGTTTGCGGCTGGAACCAGTGCGTGAAGTGGGTGACGCCGCGCGAGACGGCCCACTCCTTGATCACCTGCGCGACGGTGGGCGCGATATCCTGGTCGAGCTTCTTGCCGTGGCGAATGGCGGACGCGAGCCGGGCATAGACATCACGCGGCAGCTTGGCGCGCATCTGGCGCGCGCCGAGCGTATTGATACCAAAGTATTCGGACGTGGAGTGCGGTCCGGCGCCATTGGCGGCGCCGTTGGAGACACCGTTGAGCGAGGCGGTGGAGGACGGGGAGCGGCGCTGCGTGATTTCCCTGAGCGCGGTTTTCCGGGCGGTGAGACCTGGGGCGGTCATGGGGTCGATACTCCGAATGTCAGAGATGGCGTCTGGGCAGTGGGCGCGGGCACGTCATTGAATATAGTGTCTTCATTGACGTGCTAAATCTGCACAATTCTTGTGACATTTGGCAATAGCGGCCGCAAAATTAGCACAATTGGCAGGCATTTGTTGCAGCGGCTGCTGGAAATGTGGTCCGGCGCGTGCCGGGCGACCGCGACGCGCGCCGGGGCCGATCCATCAGAAATCGTCGCACACGGGCGTGTCGCTGCCCCCGGTGCGGTGTGCCGCGTCGGTGGCGACACGCGATGCCGGCGCGGCGCCGCCCCACACCACGCACGACTTCCCGGGCTCGCCATCATACGCGGCCCGCACCGCCCACGAGGCGCTGTCCGCCTGGAGGTACGTGAAGTGAAGCGCCGGATCGAATCGGTTGGCCCAGATCTGACCGGCATCATCCGGATACACGCCAAGCGCGGCATGCGCCTTTTCCTGCACGGCCGCGAGACGTGCGAGTTGGGACACGATGCTCGCACGCGCATAGGCACCCCACCGCGCGTGCGCGCTCTTGCCATCTCCCTCGCAGGCAGGCGCCCCCTCGTCTCCCGTCTGATGCTCGACCCGGGTAGCGGGCCACGCGGAGGCGGGAATCCAGCCGATGTACACGACGCACGTCGCGCCGGGAGACCCATCGTCCGTGGCCGTTGCCACATACGCATAGCCACTCGACCAGGTGAAGCGGATGTGCAACCCTGCGCTGGTGGCATACTGCGTCATGCGCGCCACGTCCGGAGCGTACTGCCCATGGTCCGCGAAATACTGTTCCTGCGCGACGATCAGTTTGCGCAGCGCGGTCTTCATGGCGAGCACCGCCGCCAGCGATGCACTGTCACCACCAGGTGTGCGAGCCATCCACGGCGCGTGGATGGCCGGATGCGTCACGGCGGGCTGTGGCAGCAGCGTGCCGGCCGCCGCGGGCGCCGCCGAGAGCGCGCAGAGCGCGAGCGCGGCCAGGAGCGAATTGCGCATGGGCCGATTTGTCATCATGTGGATCCTCTGTTCGAGAAGAGTGTGACCAGCGGACAGTGGGGCCAGCATCACGGCAGGCCCGGTCGTCGCGCGCCGCCCGACCTCGATGAGCAGCGCGCCGTACGCCGCCACATCCGGGGCGTGGCGCAGCACGCGCGCGTCGCAATCGAGCTCGATCGCGCGGCGCAGCCGGTGCACCAGCCACCACAGCACGACGTTCCAGGGGAGCAGGACGACCATGGCCGCCGCGTAGAGCAGCAGCCTCGGATCGCGAGCCCGGACGTGTTCAGACTCGTGCAGAACGATGAGTTCGAGGTCGCCGCGCGACGCGTGGAGCGCCCATGCCGGGAGCACGATGCGCGGCCGTAGCCATCCGGCAACCGCAGGTCCGGTATCCGGCGCGACGAGCAGGGGGCATGCCTCGACCGTGGCGCTCGTCCAGTCGCGTTGCGCGCGCGTCATGCGACGGGACGCGTCAACGAGTTTCGCGGCCATCGCGAGCGACGCGAGCACCCAGGCCGCGACGAGCCAGGGATCGAGTGCCGCGAGCGGACTCTCCAGGCGCTGTGCCTTGATACGCACGATCGTCGCGACAGGTACACGCGGAACCGGTGCCGCGTGATGAACCGGCAGCGTGCGCGCTGGTGCGATCAGCGCGTGCCAGGCCCACCGCCCTCCGCCTGCCGCGAACGGCGCCGTGACACAGAGCGTGAGACCAATCATCCACACCCAGCGGAGCGGCCGGCGCGCCATTCGACACGCTCGGTCGCCCAGCAGCGCGGCCACCGCCACGAGCGCGCTCAGCGTGAGCCAGTAGGCCATCCACTCGGCGATCATCGCGTTTTCTCGCGTAGTCGCTCGTCCAGCAACGCCTGGAGACGGCGCAGCTCGTGCGGCGTCATGGCCCGGTCGCTCACGAGCTGGGTGAGCAGCAGTTCAGGCGAGCCGCCGAACAGTTTGCGCACAATGCGACGGAGCGCGCTGCGTCCTGCGGCCTCGCGCG
>DATNDS010000181.1:0-3866 GCA_035553215.1 Gemmatimonadaceae bacterium | reverse complement strand
CTTGACATTGCCCGCCCTGAGACAGATCGTTTGATCGCCTCGGGCCTCCCGTGGCTCCCATCTGCTGGTGCCCCGCGGTATGTCGTCCCTCCGCTCGTCCCCAAAACGAAACATCACGGAGTCCTGAATGAGCTTGTCAGCCGTCAAGAGCCTTGAAGTACTGAACGAGGAAGCGAACGCCGAGGGACAGGACACACTCAGACGTGTGCTTGGCGCCACGAATCTCACCTTGCTCGGTATCGGAGCGATCATCGGAGCGGGGATCTTCGTGCTCACCGGCACGGCGGCGGCGCAGTACGCGGGGCCGGCCGTGGTGCTCTCCTTCATCGTCGCCGGCTTCGGGTGCCTGTTCGCAGGGCTCTGCTACGCCGAGTTCGCCGCCATGATTCCCATCGCGGGAAGCGCCTATACCTACGGGTATGCAACGATGGGCGAGTTCGTCGCGTGGATCATCGGCTGGGATCTGATTCTCGAATATCTCTTTGGCGCGGCCACGGTGGCGGTGGGGTGGTCAGGATACTTCGTGGCGTTTCTCAACGAGCTTGGCATCAAACTGCCGGCGTCGCTGACGTCGGCGCCGCTCGCGGTCGAGGGGACGCATCACATCATCCGGAACGCCGGCGGCATCATCAACGTTCCGGCCATGGCGCTCATCGCGCTCATGACCATCATGCTGGTCATCGGCATCAAGGAATCGGCGACCTTCAACAACGTGATTGTGTTCGTGAAGGTCGCGATCGTCTTCCTCGTGATCGGCTTCGGCTTCGCGTTCGTGAACAGCGCCAACTGGCACCCGTTCATTCCGCCGAACACCGGCGCCTTCGGGCACTACGGCTGGAGCGGCGTCGTGCGCGCCGCCGCGGTCGTGTTCTTTGCCTACATCGGGTTCGACGCGGTCTCCACCGCGGCGCAGGAAGCCCGAAATCCGCAACGCGACATGCCCATCGGCATTCTCGCATCGCTCGGCATCTGCACGGTGCTCTACATTCTCATGGCGCTGGTGATGACCGGGCTGGCGCACTACACGACGCTCAACGTGCCGCATCCCGTGTACGTGGCCATCGCGGCGGCGGGCCCCGGACTCAAGTGGCTCACGTATTTCGTGAACATCGGCGCCATCGCCGGCCTGGCCTCGGTCGTTCTGGTCATGCTCATGGGACAGCCGCGCATTTTCTTCTCGATGTCGCGCGATGGCCTCCTGCCGCCGGTGTTCGGCAAGGTGCATCCGAAATTCCAGACACCCTACATCACGACGATCGTCACCGGTTGCGTGGCCGCCGTGGTGGCGGGCCTCTTCCCGATCGATCTGCTCGGTGAGCTGGTGTCGATCGGTACGCTGCTCGCGTTCGTGATCGTCTGCGCCGGCACCATCGTGCTCCGCCGTCGCCAGCCCAACCTGGCGCGCCCATTTCGCACGCCGTTCGTCCCCTGGGTGCCGGCCGCCGGCATTATCGTGTGCGGAGCCATGATGGCCGCGCTCCCGATTGACACCTGGGTGCGGCTCGTGGTGTGGATGGTGATCGGGCTGCTCATTTACTTCCTGTACGGCCACTCCCACTCCAAGGTGCAGCGGGCTCGCCTGCAGATCATGGGCGACGACTGAGCCGCCCGAATCCGTTATCTTCAGTTGCGGCGCCTGATGTTCCGGGCGCCGCTTCGCTTTCCTGGACCATCATGACGCCTGTGCTTCCTGATCTGCTTGCCGTACCGGACTCGCGCCGCCATGCCATCGAGCGGCTGTCTGCCGCGCTCGCCCCTGGCATGACCGTCGCGCTGTCCACGCACATCAATTCGGATGGCGACGGCTGCGGATCGGAGACGGCGCTGGCGCGGCTGCTGGGCCAGCGCGGCATTCACGCGCGCATCGTGAATCCCACGCCGTGGCCCGGCATGTTCGCGTTCCTGCTCGAGGGCGGCGTGGACGAGTGCAGCGCGCAGGGCGCGGCGGCGCTCAAGGGCATCGACGCGCTCATCGTGCTCGACATCAACGACGTCAAGCGGCTGGGCGTGCTGGCGGATGCCGTCCGTGCGCTCACCGTGCCGCGTCTCGTCATTGACCACCACGTCATCACCGACGAGCCGGCGGGCGATGTGTCGTTCACGGACGCGAAGGCCTGCGCCACGGGTGAGCTGATCTTCGACTTCGCGCGGGTGCTCGGCCTGGAGCTGACGCCGCTCATCGCGCGCTCGCTCTATGTCGCGATGCTCACCGACACCGGCGGCTTTCGCTTCAGCAACACCTCTCCCCGCTGTCACGCGATCGCCGGCCAGCTCCTGGCGGCTGGCGTGAATCCCGAGGAGATGTACCGCCGCATCTATGCGTCGGTGCCCGTGGGCCGGCTGCTCCTGCTGCGCGACGCGCTCGATTCGCTCGAGGTGGACGCGGAGCATGGACTGAGCTGGATCGCGCTTCCCGCCGGCATCCTGGAGCGCTACGACGTGCGCTCGGAGGACCTCGACGGCATCGCCGAGCATCCCCGCTCGGTGGCGGGTACGCGCATGGCGATCTTCTTCCGCGATCTGGGACACGGTCAGGTGAAGGTGTCCTTTCGCAGCACCGGCAGCGTGGATGTGAATCGGTTTGCGCGGCGGTTTGGCGGCGGTGGTCATGCTCGCGCGGCGGGCGCGCTCATCAAGGGCACGCTCGACGACGTCAAACACCGCGTCGTGGACCAGGCTCGCGAATTCGTCGGCGAGTAGAACGCGCCGCGGGGCGGCTTTCGGGGGGCGCGCGCGTCGCCTACCTTCCCTTCATGCCCCTCTTTCAGCGCGGCCGCCGCGATTCCACGAGCGTGGAACGGCGCATCCGCAAGGCGATCGCCGAGGTCCGGCCCCTCCTGCACATCGACCCGGTGGGGATCGATCTGGTGCGCTTCGAGCGGGATACCGGCGTGGCCGTGGTAAGGTTCGAGGGCGACTGCCCCGACTGCGAGATGAACGCGAGCATGATGCGCTCCGGCGTCGAGGCCCACATTCGCATGCACGTGCCGGAAGTCCGTGAAGTACGCGCGGTCTGACGGCTCTGGAGAATAGCGAACATGACTGAACCGCTGCAGGCACGGATTGCATCGGCGCTGCACCAGGTGGTGAATGCACGCACGGGTGAGGACGTGATGACGTCCGGCATGGTGCGCGACATCGCGACGACCGTGGACGGAAAGGTCCGCTTCACCGTGCTGCTCGATGCGCTCGATCCGGCATCACTGGTGCGCGACGCGCGCATGGCCGTGGTGCACCTGGACGGCGTGACCGACGTGCGCGTGGATGTGAAGGACCTCGCGCAGGCCACGCAGGGCGCGCAGGCGCCCCACGCCGCGCACGGCACCCCGCTGACACAACAGCCGCCGGCCGCGCGGCCCTCGCACGCGCCGACGCCCGCGGCGGGGCAGGGGCGCGCGCTCCCCGTGATGGGACAGGAGCCGCAGTCGCGCCGCGCCGCGGTGCCGGCGCCAACGCCCGTCGTCTATCCGCATCTCGGGCGCATCATCGCGATCTCCAGCGGCAAGGGCGGCGTCGGGAAGTCCACCGTCGCCGTCAACCTCGCCGTGGCGCTCGCTGCCAGCGGCGCGCGCGTGGGACTCATGGATGCCGACATCTACGGACCCAACATCCCGCGCATGATGGGCGTGGACGAGCCGCCCCACGTCGAGAAGGATGCGCACGGCGTGGATCACATCGTGCCGCTCGAGGCGTACGGCGTGAAGCTCATGAGCCTCGGCTTCATTGTCGATCCCGATCAGCCGGCCATCTGGCGCGGGCCCATCGTCATGAAGATCATCACGCAGTTCATCAAGGACGTGCAGTGGGGCGAGCTGGACTACTTCCTCGTGGACATGCCGCCGGGCACGGGTGACGCGCAGCTCTCG
>DATNDS010000180.1:0-54922 GCA_035553215.1 Gemmatimonadaceae bacterium | reverse complement strand
TAGCTGTGGCGCGTGACAAAGCGCAGCAGCACGGAAATGGCCAGCCAGCCGCTCACCGCCGAGGCAACGACACCAACGACCAGCGGAAGACTCAGACCATACATGCGCAGTGCATGTGGCACCTCGAGCATCGCGGCCGCGCCAATGATCGGCATGCTCATGAGAAAGCTGAAGACTGCCGCACTCTCGCGATCGAGCCGGTCCGCGCGCCCCATGGTAATCGTCGAACCGGATCGCGAGACGCCCGGAATGAGTGCGAAGATCTGCGCGATGCCCATGAGCAGGGCGTCCTGCCAGCGCATCGCGCCCAGCGAACGGGTTTGCGATGCGTAGCGATCCACGAGCCAGAGCACGACCCCCAGCACGATCATGGCCGCGGCGATGAGCGAAGGCGCACGGAAGGCGGACTCCGCATACTTGTTCAGCGCCAGTCCCGCAATGCCACCAGGGATGGTCGCGATGATGAGCAGCACGACACGACGCTCCGACTCACTGCGCACCTGCCGCGTACGCACGATGGTCCACGCGGCCCGTATCAGCCGCACCCACTCCAGGCGAAAGTACCAGAGCACGGCCACGAGCGTGCCAGCGTGCAGCGCCACATCGAATGCCAACCCGGGTTCATCCCAGCGCAGGAGCCACGGGATCAATGCCAGGTGGGCGGAACTGCTGATCGGCAGGAATTCGGACAGACCCTGCACCACGCCGAGGACCAGCGCCTGGAAGATGGTCATGAAGTGAAGGACGATCGGAAGGAGGACGAGATGCTACGGACGGATGATGACGAAGGCGGCCATCGCGCACACCATGGCCATCTTGAAGACGAGCGGGCTGCCGCGATGACCACGGAAGGCGCGGCCGGCGCCCAGCAGGACGAGCACGACGGCTGGCAGGACGGCGAGACCGAAGCGGGGCACGGCGCTGGCCCACGGGAGCAGCGCCAGCACGAATGTCGCCGCGGCCACGAGCATCACGGCGCGCGTGAGGCGCACGCCGGAGCGAATGGGAAGGGTGAGGCGGTGCACAGTGGCATCGGCAACCGCATCCTCGAGATCCTTGGCCAGTTCGCGCGCAAAGTGCAGCGGGATGGCGAGTGCCACGAGCGGAAGCGCGGCGGCGGCGCGTCCGGCGCTCAATCCGCCGTAGAGAAACGGAAGCGAAGCGAGCACGGCGACCAGGATGTTGCCCGGGATCCCGGACCGCTTGAGCCACGGGCTGTAGGCGTACATCAACGCGACAACGACGGCAGTAACCAGCGCGAGCATGAGCGAGATGAAGGCCGACATCACCAGTGCAGCGAGGGAGCAGCACCAGGCGAGGCGTCCCGCCGCGGTCGTATCCAGCGCGCCACTGGGGATGGGACGCGTGGGGTGGGCCCGCAGGTCAATCGCCACGTCCGCGCGGTCATTCCAGGCATTCGCCGTTGTCGTGAGCAGGAATGCCACACATGCGGCGAGCGCGACAGGCCGGGCATTTCCCCACCCCACCCACCAGGCGCCGAAGAGTACACCTCCCGCCGCGATGCACCCATTCTCCCATCGGGCCAGCGTGAGGAAGGCGCTAGCCGAGCGTACGTTCATAGAACGCTTCGTATTGACTGACGATATCGCTTCGGGAGAATCGCCGTCGGGCATCAGCGGCGGCCGCGGCGCTCATGGCGTGCCAGCGGTCACGCTCGCAGAGAATGGCCAGCGCGGCCTGTGCCATGCCGTCGACGTCGCCCACCGGGCACAGGACGCCCGTGACCGCGTTGTCCACCACTTCGGGCAGGCCGCCCGCGTCCGACGCCACAACGGGAACGCCACAGGCCAGCGCTTCGAGGGCACTGAGCCCGAACGACTCGCTCTGGCTGGGGAGGAGAAAGAGATCCGCGTTCGCGAGCAGCGGCGCCACCGCATCCAGCTTGCCCAGGAAGTACGTGGAGTCCTGCACGCCAAGCGCGCGGGCTTCCTGTTCGGCGGCGACCCGTTCCGGGCCGTCGCCCACCATGACGAGTACGCTGGGGATCGTGCGGTGCACCTGCGCGAAGATGCGAATGACGTCATCAATGCGTTTGACCGGCCGGAAATTGGACACGTGCATCAGGACGGCCTTGTCCCGCCCCACCTGGTCACGCAGGCGGGTGTCATACGCCGCCCGATCGTACACGACGGGATCAATGAAGTTGTGGATCACCTCCACCGCGCAGCCCGTGCAACCGAATGCCTTGTACGTCTCCGCCTTCAGATAGCGGGACACCGCGGTCAATCCATCGGAGCGTTCGATGGAGAAGCGCGTGATGGGCCGGAAGGACGGCTCCTGTCCGATCAGGGTGATGTCCGTGCCATGGAGCGTCGTGATGATCCTGGTGCTCAATCCCCCATCCTCGAGCATCTCCCGGGCGATCCAGGCGCTGGTGGCATGCGGAATCGCGTAGTGCGCGTGGAGCAGGTCGAGGCCGTGTTCGCGCACCACTTCATGCATGCGCACCGCCAGCGCGAGATCGTAGGGCGGATACTCGAAGAGCGGATAACGGACGACATCCACTTCGTGGAAGAAGACGCCCGGCAGAAACGCGGGCAGCCGGAACGGCTGCTGGTACGTGATGAAGTGCACCTCGTGGCCGCGCTCGGCGAGCGCGATGCCAAGCTCGGTGGCCACCGCCCCCGACCCGCCGTAGGTGGGATAACAGGTGATGCCGATTTTCATGGCGGTGACCCGCCGTCGGCGTTCCACCAGCGCAGGAGTCGCGTTCGCGCGTCAGGGTGCATGGGGTTCAGCAGGGTCACATCGTCACCAGGGAGTTGATGCCGGAACCAGGTGCGCTGCCGCTTGGCGTACTGTCGCGTGTGAATGGTGATGTGCTCCACGGCCTCCGTTCGGCGCAGCGTACCACGAACGAGATCACGGATGCTGCGATAGCCCGTGGCATTCCACGCCGGCGCATCGTCATCCACCAGGTGCAGGAGCGCACGGACCTCCGCCTCCCAGCCGGCAGCGAGCATGGCCTCCACGCGGCTGGCGATACCCCGGTGCAGCGTCGCTCCGGGATCGACTACAAGATATCGCGCCTGCACGCCAGGCGCGCGACTGGCGCGCTCGTGCCAGACGGAGATCGGTACGCCGGTCAGGAGCGCGACTTCAATGGCGCGCAGCAGTTGAGGACGGCCGAGATGCGCGCGTGGTCGATCCAGCTGCACGCACCAGCGTCGGAGCGTGTCGGTCGAGTATGTCTCCAGATGCCGCTGCAGCTCGCGCCGGGCCGTGTCGTCCAGCGGCGGCGCGTCGAAGAGCGGCACGGTGAGCGCACGGACGTAGAAGCCCGTTCCGCCAACCACGACCGGTTCGCGTCCCAGCGCATGCGCCTGCCGGATCCAGTCGCGCGCCTCGGTGGCCCAGCGGGCAGCGGAGTAGCGTTCGTCCGGCTCGGCCACATCCAGGCCGAAATGCGGCACGGCATCGCGATCCGCGCGCCCGGGCTTCGCGGTCCCGATGTCGAAGCCGCGGTAGACCTGGCGGGAGTCCGCACTGAGAATCGCGAGGGGGACTTCGGCCGCGAGCGCCATGACCAGCGCCGATTTCCCCGCGGCCGTGGGCCCGACAATGATGCGGAGCCTAGCGTCGGCCAAAGCGACGCTCGACCTCGTCCCAGGTGAGCTGCACGATGGTGGAACGTCCGTGCACATCGTGCGCCGGCAACGTGGTGCCGGCGAGCGCCACGTACAAGGCGCGCATTTCGTCCGGCGAGAGCACATCGCCGCCCTTGATGGCGGCCTTGCATGCGAGCGTGGCCGCGAGCCGCTCGTGTCGTGCCGCCGTACCGGCTTCCCGATCGCCGGTCAGCGCATCGAGCGTCTCGCGAAGGCAGCGGGGCGCATCGAAGCGGTCGTGCGGCATGGGCACCGCACTCACCATCAGCGTGTGTCCCCCAAACCCGTCGATCTCGAAGCCCAGGCGCTCGAAGAGATCACGATGCGCCTCGAATGCATCGCCTTCGGCGGGACTCAGGTGGAGGGTAATGGGAAAGAGCAGCCGCTGCGCGGGCGCGTCGCCACGATCGAGTGTGCGCATGAACCGCTCGTACAGGACGCGCTCGTGCGCCGAGTGCTGATCGATGAGCACGAGGCCCGACTCGGCCTCGAATGTGAGGTAGGTCCGATGAAACTGCGTGAGCATGGGCACGGGCGGGCCTGCGGCATCCGGGCGGGCACCGAAGCCATTCGTGTGCGCGGTGGCCGCTGGGGCGAGCGGGGCATCCAGCGCCGGTCGCTCGGAGGGATGCAGCAGCCCGATGTCCGCCGAGAGTGGTGTCATGCCAGGCGCGGCGCTCCAGCCACCGCGCACTCCGAAGGCGGCGGCGCTCGTCGAACCGCCGAGCGCCTGGCGCACCGCCCGCTCCACGCCGCGCTCGAGCACCCAGCGATCACGGAAGCGCACCTCGGCTTTCGTCGGGTGGACGTTCACGTCCACCGAATCGGCGGACAGCACGAGATCAAGCAGCACCGTGGGACGTACGCCCGCGGGGATGGTTGAGCGGAACGCCGCTTCCGCGGCGCGCACCACGCCACCATCCCGGATGGCGCGACCGTTGATCGAGATGAAGATCCGCCGGCTCGCGGTGCCCGCGTCCGCCGGACGCTCGACGAGTCCGCTGACGCGCACGTCGCCACTCACCGCATCCACGGCCACGAGGCGTTCGGCGAGCGCTCCTCCCCACAGCCCCGCGACGCGGGCGCGCAGCGACGGCGCCGGCGGGAGCACCAGCACGGCCCGTGCGTCGTGCGTGACGTGCAAGCGTACGTCACGTCGCGTGAGCGCCAGCGCGGTCACCACCTCGAGAATGGCGCGCCACTCGGAGCGCACCGACCGGAGAAAGCGCTCACGCGACGGCGCGTTGAAGAACAACCGGGACACCGTGATCGTCGTGCCACGCTGGCGCGCGGCATCTTCCACGCACTCCGGGACGCCCGCAACGGTCTGGATGTGCGTCCCGACACCATGCGCGGGCGCCGTCTCCAGGTCGAGATGTGATACCGATGCGATGGCTGGCAGCGCTTCACCGCGAAAACCGAAGGTGCCTACGCCGACGAGGTCACGGGTATCCCGGATCTTGCTTGTGGCGTGGCGCTGGAGCGCGAGCAGCGCGTCATCGCGCTCCATGCCGCACCCGTCGTCCGCAACGCGAAGTCGAGTGCGCCCACCATCGTCCACCGTGATGTCAATGGCCGTTGCACCGGCATCCAGCGAGTTCTCGACGAGTTCCTTGACGACGGACGCGGGGCGCTCGACGACTTCGCCCGCCGCGATCTGATCCACGACGGTGCTCTCGAGCACAGCGATGCGGGGCATGCGGAAAGCTATCCAGCACGCCGGATGAGCGTCAATCGCGCGCGATCGAGGTCAGTGCCGTGGCTTCCATCCATCCGGTTCTGCCGCCATCGGCCTCGACGTGCACCCAGAGGCCGCTCCGATCGATGATGCGCGCCAGGTCGCCGGCGTGCATCGTCGCGCGCGCCTGCGCGCCGAGCGAAGGAAGGAGGCGCAGCGGCGTCTCGCGCGTCATGACACCGAGGTCCCGCGCGGCGAGTCGCGCATCGAGCAGGGCGGCAGCGCCAGCCAGAGCGAGCGCCGCACCAAGTACGCCAGTCACGAGTGCCACGCGGCTGCGCACACGATGTCGTGCGACGCACCATGCGAGGACCAGCCATCCCCCGAGCCAGAGCGCCGCGGCGAGGAGGGCCAGCGGCGCAACCGGTATGGCCGGAACCGCGGCGGCGCCGCTCCCGGGGGCAGCGCCGATGTATTCGAGGCGCTCGCGCGCATCCGCCGCGAGCGGTTCCAGACGCAGGGCGCGCTGCCAGCCAATCACCGCCTCGCCGGTGTCCGACGCGGCGTAGGCGGCCGTACCCGCGTTTGCCCATGCATCGGCGGCGCGCGGCACGCGCCGGGCGAGCGTGAGGAATTCATGCTCGGCCACCGCGAACCGTCCCTGATCGTACGCCTGCACGCCGCGCGCGAACTGCGCGCCATCGGCATCAGGCGCGAGGGCGGTGGCGCGCGCCGTCAAAGCCGTGAGGAGGAGGAACATCACGATCGCGGAGACGATCCGCGCACGAAACGTCCGCGCTTCATCGTCGACCCGGCGATACAGTGTCCGCGCGCGCCGCGACACATCCCGCACCGGCTTCGGCTGCGGGCCGAACGCGGCGCCGTTCATCTCCTCGAGCAGTGCCGCGGCGGCGGCCGCTGTTTCGGAAGACGTGCCCGCGCGACGCGCGGCGCGTTCCAGCGCACGCGGCTCCGCGAGCTGCGTCGCGGGCACGCGAATGCGAGCCGCCACCGCGCTGAGGAATGCCCGGCGCACGGCACGCACGTCTCCCGGCTGCGCGCGAGTCTGCAGACTCAGCGCGCGATCCGGCGACACGGCTCGCGGCGCCCGCCGCTGCCACCGCGACGCGAACAGCACCAGCGCCGGAACGGGCGCCAGCAGCATCACGAACCAGAACGACGGCGCACGGTACGGAGGTCGCGACAGCGCGCCGCGATACACGCTCCGCACCGCCCAGTGCGGGCCCGCTGGCACCGAGTCCGCCGCCAGCGTCCCCGGCAGCGCATGCAGCACGAGCCCTCCCGTCGTGGCCACATCGTAGCGCGCCGTGCCCGGATCGAAATACGAGTAGCGGATCACCGGCAGTACGAGACGTCCGGGTACGGTCGGCGTGAGGAGCCAGTCAAACTCCTTCGTGCCATGAATGTCGAGCGAGTCCGCCGAGAGCGCGACACGTTCGCCCGCCGGGACGATTCTGGCCCAACTGATGGAAAGCGCGGGTCGCGCGAACAACTTCACATTGCCACGGCCGGTCACGCTGACCGTGAGCAGCAGCGGATCGCCAACGCGTCCGACCGTGGTGTCGAGTCGCGCGCTCAGGCGTATCTGCCCGACCGTGCCGGTCCAATCCGCGGGACGACCGGCCAGCGGTGGTTCGCGCACGATCAGGATCGCGCTGTCCGTGTGGACTTCGTAACTCTCCTCGCGACTGAAGAAGCTATAGGACAGCGGCAGCGCGTAGACGAGATGCGCCGGCGGAATGGACAGGCGCCCCGAGGTGAGGGGAAAGATGGGACCCTGATAGACGTGCACTTCGTAGCGGCGTCCGCCCTCGGTTCGCGATGGGAAGCTGCCGGCCGGCGCGGGCGGTTCATACGCCATCACACCCGGCATCTCCGGCGCGTTCGCCTCCATGCGCCGCAAGCGATCCTTTACCGAGTTGTCCAGGAAGACGCCAAGCTGGTACATGGCCTGCTGGCCGACGTACACGGTGTCAGGCACGACCAGCACGCGAAAATTGACCGGCGCGCGCGCATCGAGCCGGGCGCGCTGTACGATGACGGGTGGACGCGTGGCGCTGTCCGGCCGCGGCTGCTGCGGCACGAGCATCATCAACACGGCGAGCGCGGCGATCACCAGTCCTTTCCTCCCGGCGGCTGCGTGGGCTGATTGGCCCGCTGCTTCGCCGCCTGCACATCACGTTCCTCGCGTGCGGCGCTGTTCAGAATCGCTTCCGCTTCGCGCTGGTCCAGACCACCGGTTGGCCGCGGCGATGGTTGCGCGGCACTGGAGGGATTCGGCCGTTGCGGCTCGGGCCGCCCCGTGCCGCCACCACCACCGCCGCCACCCGTACTCTCCTTCTTTCGCCGATTGGCGAGCTCATAGTTCCACTTCGCGTCCAATTCGTCGGGGCGCAGGCGCAGCGCGCTCTTGTACGCGTCGACAGCAGCGGTGAACTCCTGGCTTGCCGTGTCTCCCTTCGTCGCGAGGCCGGCACGCAAATGGAGGAGTCCCAGATTGAAGAGCGCACGATAGCGCAGATCCGCATCCTGGGCGAGCGATGCCGCCCGGTCCAGCGCCGCGGCGGCCGATGCGGTCCGGCCGGCGGCAAGCAGCGCCGTGCCGTAGTTGTACAGCGTGCGCGGCGACGTGTCACCGTTGCGGATTGCCGTGCCGTACGCGGTCACCGCTTCGGCGTACCGTCCGGCCCGATAGAGACGATCACCATCCGAACCGCCTTCCGCCAGCAGCGCATGGGGCAGCACCAGCATCAGGAGCACCGCTGCCGCCGCCGTCCGGGCCGCGGCGGGTGCTGCACGGCGCCGGCCGCGGCGCTCCGCGAGAACGGTGTCCGCCAGGAGGAGAAGCAGCGCGGGAATGAGAAAGAGCTGGAAGCGCGGCTTGCGATCGCGGCCGGCGGACGTGGCGCCTCCCTGCCCCCGCAGCCCCGCCAGCGCATTGCGCACGCGCGCGCCCTTGTCCGTTGCGCTGGCGGCGATGAAGACGCCACCCGCGGCGTCCGCGGCGGCCTGCAGCGTGGCCGGTGTGTAGCGCGTCACGACAATCTGCCCCGCGACATCGCGCTTGAACGTCGTGCCCTGAGCGCCGGCTATCGGAATCGTGCTCCCTGCCGTGGTGCCGAAACCCACGGTGATGAGCCGGATGCCCGCGTCGCTGGCGCGCTTCGCCGCCGCGACAATGTCCTCCTGCGGTTCGAAGGCCTCTCCATCACTCATGATGACCAGCGCCTTGTCCGCCCCGGTTTGTGATGCGGCGAGCAGATCGGTGCCCTGCCGGATCGCGCGGGCCATCGAGCTGCCCGCTTCACCTACCACGGACGGGTCGAGATTATCGAGAAAGAGATTGAGGCCGCCCTGATCCACGGTGATGGGAGACAGAATGTAGCTCCGGCCCGCGAAGGCAATGAGACCGAACCGGTCACCGTTCGCCAGATCGAGCAGACGGCGCGTGTCTTCCTTCATTCTCGTGAGACGATTGGGCCGCACGTCCGTCGCGAGCATCGAGAGCGACGCGTCGAGCGCAAGCACGACGTCCACACCGTTGGCCCGCTGCGTGAGCTGTTCCGTGCCCCAGCGCGGGCCCGCAAAGCCCACGCCCGCGCACGCCACCGCCAGACCCAGCAGCGTCGCGCGGTGCCACCACGCGCGGCTGGCGGCAGGGAGCAGGCGCGCCACCACCGGATCCGAACCCAGTCGGTGCAGGCGGCGCGCCCGGCGCCGCGCGGCCAGGAATACCAGCAGCACGACCGCCACGACCAGCACCGGCACGACGGCCAGTATCCAGGGATACTCCACGAAGGGTGTCACGGCAGCGGTCCCCGCCAGGCCACGAGCAGCACTTCCACGGCCAGCGCCACGAGCGCCGCGCCCAGCGGCCAGCGAAAGCGCTCGGTGAACCGAACGTAGGTGCGCGTGTGCACCGGCTCACGCTCGAGCTGGTTGATCTGCTCGTAGATGTTCTGGAGCGCTTCGGCATCCACGGCACGGAAATAGCGCCCGCCGGTGTACTTCGCCACATCGCGCAGCAGCGCTTCATCGATCTCCACGGGACGATACTCGAAGCGCAGTCCCATGAGGCCGCGTCCCACCGGCACGGGGGCCATGCCCTGCGACCCGACGCCGATCGTGTAGATCTTCACGCCGATGGCCGCCGCCGCCTGCGCGGCCGTCCGCGGATCGATGGCGCCGCGATTGTTCTCGCCGTCGGTGAGCAGAATCATCACGCGAGACTTCCCCGGCGCATCCCGGAGGCGGTTCGCCGCGGTGGCAATGGCCGTTCCGATCGCCGTACCATCTTCGAGCTGTCCCGCCTGAAGATTGTCCACCGCGGCGAGCAGCACGGGATAGTCCACGGTGAGCGGCACCTGCGTGAGCGCCTCGCCGGCGAACGCCACGAGCCCGATGCGATCGCTGCGGCGGCCCAGGATGAACTGCTTGACCTTTTCCTTGGCGACCTCGAGCCGGTTCTGCGGCTGGAAATCCTCGGAGAGCATCGAGCTCGAGAGATCGATGGCCAGCACGATGTTGATGCCCTCGCTCGTGATGTTCTCCGCCGCCGCACCCGTACGCGGGCGGGCCAGCGCGACGATGAGCGCGGCGAGTACCAGATTGCGCAGCGCGAAGAGCGCGCGTGCCCAGCGGCGGCCGGCGCGCGGCCCGTGCGCGAGGACATCCGCTCGCGAAAAGACGATTGCCGCCGGACGCCGCCGGCGCCGCCAGATCCACCAGGCCGGGAGGACCACGAGGGCCAGCAGCACCCAGGGTGCGCCGAACGTGAGGCCGGCGAGCGACATCACGCCGCCGCCTCACGCGCTGCCGCGGCGGCGTGCGCCGCCTGCACGGCGCGCTCGGTGTCGTCCACGACGGCGTGCGCGTCCCGGGCGAGTTCCGCGGCGCGCACGTTCGTGATCGGGCGACGCGCGAATTTCACGAGATCGGATTCCTCGAGCACCGGCGCGAGCTGTTCCCGAGGGACCACGCTCACGTCCTGCAGCGCCTGCAGCAGTTCCCCGCTCGTGAGCGAGCGATCGGCGGCCGGCACGCGGGCCGCGAGATAGTCGCGCACGGTGTCTACCGTGAGCGCGACGTAGCGGCCGCGCTCACCGGCGTCGAGCAACGCCATGGCCTCGATGCGGGCGAACTCGCGGCGCGCCTCGTCGTATGCGTCCACATCCGGCGGCGTGCCGGGGCGGCGGCGGCGGCGCCACCACCAGATGAGCAGTCCCAGGGCGGCGAGCGCCGCCAGGGCGACCAGCAACCAGATCCACCAGGGCCGCACGGCTGGTACGATGTCGCGCGCGGGTTTCGGCTTCTGCAACGCGGTGTCCGCGGGCAGCACGCTGCGGACGTAGACGCGATCACCAGCGATGGCGACGCGGTGGTCCGTGCCGGCGACGCTCACGACGACCGTCCCCAGGTGCGCCACCTGCATGCCGGTGTCCCACGCCACGAGACGGTAGAACGCGGTCTCATCCACTGCCGTCGTATCCGCCGCGCGCTGGACCACGCGCGGATCCACGGCCTCCACAGCGAGCCCGCTGTCGGGTCCAACCGGAAAGCCAATGGCGGCGCCGCGAGGCGCGCGCACGCGCACCACGAGACGAAACGGCTCGCCCACCGTGACCGTGTCCGGGCTTGCCCGCACACCGATCTGCATGCCGGTCACCGACGGCGCCGGCTGCTGTAGCGCCGGCGGCGGCGGCGCAGGCTGCGGCGTCTGCTGCGACGTGCCCCGAGCGGCCAGCAGCGCGAGAGCCAGCAGCGCGATCATCGTCCCCTGCCCCGAGTCTCGCGCAGCCGGAAGAAGTGGAGCAGCGGCTCCACGTAGCTGCGGTCGGTGCGCACCGCGATCTCGTCGATGGCGAGACGGTGGAAGAGATGCGTGCGCGCATCACGTTCGGCCCGTACGGACCGTTCGAAGCTCGTGCGCACGCCTGAATCGCCCGTGTCCACATCCACCGTGGCACCGGTTTCGGGATCGGTGAAGCGCGCGAGTCCCAGATCGGGAAGGAGGCGCTCGCGCGGATCCTCGATGGTCACGGCGACCACGTCGTGCCGTCGCGCCAGGAGCTTGAGCGGTTGCTCGATGCTCGTGTCCACGAAGTCGGAGATGAGGAAGACAATCGCGCGGTGCGACAGCATGTGCGCCAGATAGTCCAGCGCGCCCGCGATGTCGGTGCCGCGGCCCTGCGGCTCGCGCACGAGGAGATCACGCACGAGGCGCAGGACGTGGCGGCGTCCCTTTCCCGGGGGAACCACGTACTCCACGCGATCCGTGAAGGTGAGCGCACCCACGCGGTCGTTGTTGCGGATCGCGGACATCGCCAGCACCGCGCTCAGCTCCGTTGCCAGCTCGCTCTTGAAGCGCGACACGGTGCCAAAACGCTCGGAGCCCGACAGGTCCACCGCGAGCATCACCGTGAGCTCCCGCTCCTCGATGAAGCGCTTGACGTACGGGTGGCCCATGCGCGCGGTCACGTTCCAGTCAATGGCGCGCACTTCGTCGCCGGGCTGATACTCGCGGACTTCGGAGAACTCCATGCCCTGCCCCTTGAATACCGAATGGTACTCGCCAGTGAACAGCGAGTTCACCAGCCCGCGGGTGCGCAACTCGAGCAGCTTGACCTGGCGGAGTACCTCCGGCGGAATGGGGAAGCGACCGGCCGCCTGCGTCACGGGCTCTCGATCGCGGCCAGGATCCGCGTGATGATGGCGTCGCTGGTGACTTCTTCGGCCTCGGCCTCATACGTCGTGAGGACGCGATGGCGCAGAATGTCCGGCGCGACGGCCTTCACGTCATCAGGCGTGACGAAACTGCGACCGCGCAGGAATGCGTAGGCCCGCGCGCCCTGCGCCAGGAAGATCGTGGCACGCGGGCTCGCGCCATACTCGATGAGGGGCGCGAGATCCTTGAGGCCCGCCGCGCCGGGCTCCCGCGTGGCGTGCACGATGTCCACGATGTAATCCACCACCCGGTCGTCCACGTAGAGGTCAGCGATGCGCCGGCGCGCCTCGAGGATTTCCTGCGGCGTCGCGACCGCATCCACGGGAATCGCCTGGCCGCCAGCCATGCGCCGCATGATCTCCTTTTCCTCGGCACGCGACGGATACCCCACGCGAAGCTTGAGCATGAAGCGGTCCACCTGCGCCTCGGGAAGCGGGTAGGTTCCCTCCTGCTCGATGGGATTCTGCGTGGCCAGGACGAGGAAAGGCTCCTCCAGCGTAAACGTCGTCCCGCCGATCGTCACCTGCTTCTCCTGCATGGCCTCGAGCAGCGCGCTCTGCACCTTGGCTGGCGCGCGATTGATCTCGTCGGCAAGAATGATGTTGGCGAAGATGGGCCCATGCTTGGGACGGAACTCGCCGGTATGCTGATCGAAGATCTGCGTGCCGATCACATCGGCCGGCAGCAGGTCGGGGGTGAACTGGATGCGCTGGAAGGTGGTGTGGATCGTCTCGGCGAGCGTCTTGACGGTGAGCGTCTTCGCGAGCCCCGGCACGCCCTCCAGCAGCACGTGCCCTCCAGTGAGCAGTCCGATGAGCAGGCGCTCGATCATGTACTCCTGTCCGACGACGCGGCGTGCGACCTGGTCCAGAATATTCTGAATGAGCGCGGCGTCGGCCGCAGGCATGGTTCGAGTGGCCACTCGGGATTCTCCGTCAGGGCGGAAGATGATTGATACCGCTGCGTCCGCGATTGGTTCTGCGGGTGAACGAGGTGCCGCCCCGCCGGTCAGCGCTTGACCCGGAATCCCCCGTCTTCGTGTTCAAACACCCACACGGCCATCCGGGACGGCTCGATGGGCCCGTCGGCATTCACCGCGTTCCATCGGGCGCCGGAGCCGGTGCTCGCATCGCGAACCTCCGCCGCAATGGACGCCGCACGGCGGATCCAGAGATCGAGATTCGAGGGTCGCAGGTCCACCCAGCCGCGGGGCGCAATGTCCGCGCCGCGTCCATCCGGAGGGACGACCACGGCGGGACCACGCAAAACCGACGCGCCATCGCTGAGGACAATGGGCAGGCCCACGGAAAGAATCTGCCGCCGCAAGGCATGCTCGCGTTCCCGCAGCAGTTCTTCCGCATCGCGCGCCACGCGCGTCGCATCGGCGTGGGACAGTGCGCGCACCGATGGGAACAGCAGGCTCAACACGTGTCCCTCGTACAGCAGCTTGGTGAGGCGCGGCGGCCCCAGCATCTCGAACGCGATGGACCGCACGCCGCGCTGTGCCTCCAGCTCCCGCAGTCCCGCCACCGCCACCGATCGCAGATACCCGCCGCGGTAGGTGGGGCCGAGCGTGGCGCCATCCAGTGCGGCCACGATGTCACGTCCCGTGGGTCTGCCCTGCACCTCCATCACGAGCGTCTCCGCGATCTCCTCGGGCGTGACGAGTTCCATCTGCCCAAGCGCGCTCACCGTTTCAAATTCATCACGCGCGAAGACGCCATTTTCTCCTACGTTGATGAAGACGTTCTCCAGTGGCTCGCCGCTGCACGTCCACCCCGAGGCACCCGCGCCGAACGCGGTGGCCAGCGGCAGCGGCGTCTCGCAGTCCACGACCTCGATGGTGCGGCCGCCGCGCCGAATGGCGCCGAACCCGATTTCCTTCCAGGCAATGGCCGCCGTCGGCTTGATCTCGATGGTCGCGGGCGCTCCCGGCGTGCGCCCGAGCAGAAAGAGGAAAATGCTCTGCGCGCCGGCCACGGCTGATTTCGACATGAGCGTGCGCGAGGGCTTCTGCTCGCTGTGCGTGTACGGAATGTTGAGCCCCATGCCGCCCGTTCCGCTCGTGCCGATCTTGACGTAGGCCTGCGTCCGGGCGCGCCGCATGCCCTCGAACACGACCTCCATGTGGCGAATGAGCTGCGGCAGCGGCAGCGTGAGGAGATGGCGCTCGACCTGCTCCCGATTCACGCTGCCTGCGTCGGCGGCGTGCAGCAGCGACAGCGCGCTCGCGTGACCATCCTGATACGCCACCGCGGTTGCCGTGTTGACGCAGTCCACGACGAGATCGGGCGCGAACCGCACGAGCCAGGTATAGAGGAGATTCTCCTCGAGCGGTGTCTGGGCGAATGGTCCCAGATAGTCGTCCACGATGCGGCGGCGCGCCACCGGATCGGCGAGCAACGCGGCACGCGGCTGCTCGGCGAGATCGGCGGGCAGGAAGATGTTTCCCCAGACCCCCTCAATGGTGACGTCGCCGGCGACCGCTTCCAGTTCGCGCAGCGCCGCCACGACTTCCTCGCGCGCGAGGCCGCTCACGACAATCTGTCTGGGCGCGAAATCGAGCAGCCGGCGCGCCACCGCCATCCCGACCAGACCGCTTCCGCCCAGCAACAACACCGTCGAATTTCGCAGTTCCATAAAATGCCTTGTCAGAGCGCCTCGCGGCGCGTCTCTCCCCGAGGGCTCAGGGCACGTCCGCCACCAGTGCCCCAATGATCGTCCGCTCGCGTGACGTGAGCGCGCGGGTCTCGCCCGGCGCGAGCCGGCCCAGCGAGACGGGCCCGAATCGCGTGCGGACCAGGCGATCTACGAACAATCCCAGCGCCTTGCACAGCCGGCGCACTTCCCGATTCCGTCCTTCCGTAATCGTCACCGTGAGCGCCCACTGTCCGGCTGCCAGCGGCGTCGCAATGATTTCCGCGGGCACGACGATCCCATCGTCGAGCGCCACGCCGCGTCGGGCCGCGCGCACCGCCGCCGGCGCATCGCCGCGAACCGTCGCCACGTACGTCCGCTCCACACCGCCACTGGGGTGCGTGAGGCGATGCGCGGCCTGGCCATCCGTCGTGAACAGCAGCACGCCTTCCGTCAGGAGATCCAGGCGGCCGACGTAGGTGAGCCCTGCCACGTCGGGTGTGAAATCGAAGACCGTCCGGCGTCCGGATGGATCGCGCCGCGTGGTCATCACGCCAGCTGGCTTGTTCAGCACGAGCCACCGCTCGGGGGCCGGCGCTCCCACGACTGCGTCGTCCACGTGAATGACGTCGGCAGCGGGGTCCACCACCTGACCAATGTGCGCCGGCGATCCGTTCACCGTGACGCGCCCCGCGAGGATGAGCGCTTCGGCATGCCGGCGGGACGCGACGCCGGCACGCGCGATGGCGCGCTGAATGCGCATCGACATGGCGGTCAGAGCGCGCGCGGCTCGGATCGCAGCGCGACCGCCAGCTCATCCGCGCGCGGCAGCTCGCCCAGGTGGCGCAAGGCAAACTGCTCCAGGAAGGCGGGCGTGGTGCCGTACAGCATGGGCCGGCCAAGTCCCTCCGCGCGCCCGACGACGTCAATGAGGCCGCGCTCGAGCAGCGTGCGCAGCATGCTCCCCACCGCTACGCCGCGAATCTCCTCGATTTCCGCGCGACCAATCGGCTGCCTGTAGGCAATGATCGCCAGCGTCTCGAGGGCGGCGGACGAAAGACGCTGCGGACGCACGGCGAGCTGAACGCGCTCGATCGTCTCGGTGAATTCCGGTCGCGTGAGGATCTGCCACCCGCCCGCGATCTCCACCAGCTCCACCCCATGGCCGCCGGTATCGTAATGCTCGCGCAACTCATCCAGCGCCATGGCGACCGCGGCCGCTGACGCGTCCGGATCGAGTGCCCGCAGCTCATCCAGCGGCACGGGATGGCCACTGGAAAAGAGCGCCGCCTCAAGCAGCTTCGCCAGCGGTGTCACGAGCGATGTCCATGGTGCCGAAGGGGCGAAGCTGGCGGACGCGCAACTCGCCGCGGCGGGCGAGCTCGAGCAGCGCCAGCAGCGCGGAGAGTATCCGCCACGGCTCCGCGCCGGCGGACACGATGTCACTGAAGCGCGCCGTGGCCCGAAGGTGCAGCAGCGCGCGTATGGTCTCGATCGCGCCGTCCACGTCGAGTGCGCGCGGCACGATGTCATGCAACACCGGCTTCCGCGCCATGCGCAGCACGCGATCCACGGCGGCGAGCAGTTCGGGGAGCGCGAGCGACAGCGGGCGCGTGGTGCGCACGGGTTCGATCAACGTCGCACCGCGGCCCAGCCGCTCGCGCCGGTCGTCGCCGCGGCGCTCGAGCAGATCCACCACCTCGCGCATCTGCTGGTATTCGAGCAGCCGGCGCACGAGCTCGGCGCGCGGATCCTCCCACTCGTCACCACTCCCGTGTCGCGGCAGCAGCATCTGCACCTTGATGCGCAGCAGCCGTGCGGCCATTTCGAGATACTCGGCCGCGTCGCTCAGCCCGAGCGAGTGAATGCGCGCGAGAAACTGCTCACAGATCCGGGCGATGGGAATGTCGGTGATCTCGACGCGCTCGTCACGAATGAGCGTGAGGAGCAGATCGAGCGGGCCGGAGAACTGTTCCAGCTCGATGACGAAGGGCGCCTCGACCAGTTCGGCGGTGTCGATCACGGCAGGAACCTGCTGGGCAGCACGAAGCCGCCAACCGGATGCACCAGCAGCGTGAACAGGGCATACGCCGGGTACATCCAGAGATTGATCAGGCGTCCGCCGAAGTAGAGCAACGCAATGAGAATGATGATGCCGTACTGGCCGATGCGCTGATACTGCATGGCCCACGCGGGTGGCAGCAGATACTTGACCACGTGCGAGCCATCGAGCGGCGGCAGCGGCATCAGGTTGAACGCCACGAGGATCAGGTTGATGAGCATCCCCCAAATGAGCATCGCCTGTACGATGGCCAGCACCTGGGCCGCGCCGGGCGCCGCCTGGGCCACGAGTCCCAGCACCACGATCACCGGCACGCTGACGATCGCGATCACGAGATTCGTCGTGACGCCGGCCAGCGACACGATGATGTCGCCGCGGCGATACTTGCGGTAGTTTCGCGGATTCACCGGAACCGGCTTCGCGCCGCCCAGAATCGGCCCATGCGTGAGGAACATGAGCAGCGGCAGCAGAATCGTCATGAACGGATCAATGTGCTTGATCGGATTCCATGTCAGCCGCCCGAGCTGGTACGCGGTGGCGTCGCCCTGGCGCAGGGCTGCGTAGCCGTGCGCGTACTCGTGCGCGATCATCGCGAAGAGGAGAACGGGCGCAATCAGGACGAACCGTTCGATGTCGAGTGGGTCCAAGAGCTCGCACGGTAAATGGCGGGGACAGCGCGACGATCACGCTCGTCGGCGCGAAAGCTATCGGGTGAGCAGAGCGGTGTCAAAGTGAAGTGGCGCCTTGACATCCATTGCTGTCAGCTCTAGGTTTTTCCCCTCGCGCCTGCCGCGAACATCCCTGTGAGTGTCTGGAGAACTTCGTGCCGAATATCAAGTCCGCGAAAAAGAACATGCGGAAGACCCGCGCCGCCACGGCGCGCAACAAGGCCCAGCGGTCCGCGTTGCGCACGGCGCTCCGCAAGGCGAGCGCAGCGGACGCCACGCCGGACCAGCAGCGTTCCGCGGTGCAGTTGCTGGATCGCGCCGCGCGAAAGGGCCTCGTTCACCCCAACGCAGCGGCCCGACGCAAGAGCCGGATGGCAACGAAGCGCGGCTGACCTTCGTCAGCACGCGCTTCGCGGATTCGATCCACTCCGGCGTCGCTACATCGCCGCCAGTTCAGCGCCGCACCGCTCGCAGTACCACTCGGTGGGATAGTTGAGCGTGCCGCACTCCTGGCACTTGAGCGTCTTCACCTGTTCTGCATTCTGTGCAGACGGCGTCGTGCGCAGGGCCGAAGGTTGGGATCCGGATTGCGCCCTGACCTTTCCGCTGCCCGGGCGCTGACGTCCACCGGACGCGGCTGCACGATCGCCACCCATTCCTGCTCCGCTGCCTACCGTCACGCCCTCTCCGCTCGTCCTCGGGTTCGACATGGACTTGAGGAACTCAAGGTCGTCGAATCCACCGCCAGCGGGTGCCGGCGTCGCGCCGCCGGAAGGCTGCGGCGCCGGCGAGGTCACCTTGTCGAAAGCGGCATCCCATTCGTCCTGCTCCCGCGATGCCGGGGCGGCGACGGGGCCGGAGGTCGGACGGGCAACGGGTGCGGCAGATGGCGCGTGCGGCGCGGGTGCGGCGTGCGCGGCGGGCGCGGCGGGCGCGGCCGCGCCTGAGGCGTTGGCCAACGGCTGCGGCGTGGCGCCCGCGGCCACGAGCACGGCGCGCAGCCGGTTCAGCTCATCGGAGAGCGATCCGCGCTCCTGTTGAATAGCGGTCACCGCGCCAGATGTGCGCTCGGTCACCTCGCGATGCTGTTCGCCGCTCAGTTCGCCCACCGCCGCGCGCAAGTCGGTCTCCGCCGCTTCATCGCGGTGCCGGGCCTCCTGGACATCGAGCGCCGAGAGCTTGCCGAGCAGACCGCTTTCCATCTCCTGCAGCACGGCGCGATGACCAGCCAGTTGCTCGACCACGTGGCGGAGGCGCGCGGAGTAGTCCGTGTGCACCCGCTCATAGATGTGCGCCGGCGTCGCGCCCCGCCGACTCTCCAGCGTCGCGAGCCACGATTCGTAGCGTTGCCGTTCCTCGAACAGCGCGGTCACCTGTTCGGAATTCACTGTCGATTGCGTCATTCGTCTCTCCGCTGGCCCTCGCGAGCCGCCAAATCCGGGAGTGCCGGGCAGCGCCGTGCCTCACGCGCGATGCGCAAGCAGCTCGGCGACCTGTTCGGTACTCAACTCAGTGACTCGGCCCAGAAGTCGTGCCGCGAGCAGGATTCTCGCCGAGTGCTCCACACTTTCCATCCGTTGATGCGCGATCAGGAGCGAGGGGCCGGTGGTCGTCGCTCCATGATTCGCCATGAGGAACGCATCATGGCCCGCAATGAAGGGCTCGAATGCGTCCGCCACGGCCAGGGTCCCGGGGGTGGCATACGGCACGAGCGGGACCCGTCCCATCTGGTACACCAGCTCGGGAAGGACGTCGGTCTCGAATCCCTCCCCCGCGACGGCGAATCCCGTTGCCACCGGCGGATGCGCGTGGACCACCGCCTGCACATCGGGACGACGCGCGTACAGCCTGACGTGAAGCTGGACTTCCGATGAGGGCTCCCGGTAACCGGATATCCGGGCGCCGTCCATCGAGACCTCCACCAGATCATCCGGCGTCACGTCCACCTTGGACATGGCCGCCGGCGTGACCAGAATGACTCCGGAACCGAGTCGCACCGAGACGTTGCCGTCCGGGCCCGCGATCAGCCCCTTCTCGTACAGCCGCCTGCACACGGCGACAATTTCCTGCCGCACGGCCGAGCCGCTCTCGGCCACCGCTCACTCCGGCAACCGATATACTACACGCCCATCCACGATCGTGTACAGCGCCCGCCCGCGCAACGTGCGCCCGGCGTAGGGCGTGTTCCGCCCCTTGGACAGGAATCGCGTCGGGTCCACCTTCCATTCACGCGTCGGATCGAAGACCGTCACATCCGCCACCGCGCCCTCCTCGAGCGTCCCGCCTGGCAGATGGAAGAGGCGCGCCGGACGCGTCGCCATGCGATCCACCAGCGCCGGGAAGTCCAGAATTCCCGTCTCCACCAGTTCGGTCACCACGAGCGCGAGCGCGGTCTCGAGTCCGATAATGCCAAAGGGCGCGTCGGCGAACTCGCGTTCCTTGGCATCGTAGTGATGCGGCGCGTGATCCGTGGCGACGACGTCGATCGTCCCATCCCGCAACGCCTCGCGCAGCGCCGCGACATCGTCGGCCGTGCGCAACGGCGGGTTCATCTTGGCCTGCGTATCGTACGCGCCGACGGCTTCTTCCGTGAGCGTGAGATGATGCGGCGTGACTTCGGCGGTCACGTTGATCCCGCGCTCCTTTCCCCAGCGAATGAGCTCGACGCTTCCCTTCGTGCTCATGTGCGCGAGATGCACGTGTCCGCCCGTCCGGCGCGCGAGGAGAATGTCGCGAATCACCATGATCTCCTCGGCTTCGGACGGAATGCCGCGCAGGCCGAGCCGCGCGCTCATCACGCCTTCATTCATCGAGCCGCCGAGCGCGAGCGTGGGCTCCTCGCAGTGATCCACGACCGGAATGCCGAAGGTCTGGGCGTACTCGAGCGCGGTGCGCATGAGATGCGCGCTGGCCACGGGCCTGCCGTCATCGCTCACCGCGACCGCGCCCGCGCCCACCATCTCGCCGAACTCCGCCAGCGCCTCGCCCTTCTGTCCCACCGAGATGGCGCCAATCGGATAGACGCGCGCCGCCTGCGCGCGCAGCGCCTGTCGTGTAATGAAGCCGACGGCCGCCTGGTTGTCGGTGACCGGCTCGGTGTTGGGCATGGCGCACACGGCGGTGAATCCGCCCGCCGCCGCGGCACGCGCGCCCGTGGCGATCGTCTCGACATCTTCCCGTCCCGGCTCGCGCAGGTGACAGTGGACGTCAATGAATCCGGGCGACACGAAGGCGCCCGAGCAGTCCAGCACATCGGCGTCCTCGCCCGGATCGATGCGGCCCCCCACGCGCGCGATCTTTCCGTCGACAATGAGCAGATCGCCGCGTTCGTTGAGCGTTCGCGATGGATCGAGCAGCGTGCCGCCGGACAGCAGCAGGATCGGCTGGATCATCGATCGCTCGCGCCCTTGGCCGCTTCAGCGAGCTCGGGCCGCCCGCCCGCGAGGAGATAGAGCACCGCCATGCGGATCGCCACGCCGTTGGTCACCTGGTTGAGAATGACGCTGTGGGGGCCGTCGGCCACGTCGCTGTCGATTTCGACGCCGCGGTTCATCGGGCCCGGATGCAGGATGAGAATGTCGCGCGGTGCGCGAGCGAGTCGTTCCCGCGAGACGCCGAACACGCGGTTGTACTCGCGGAGCGACGGAATGTAGCCCGCGGTCATGCGCTCGAGTTGCAGACGAAGAATGTTGAGCGCCTCGGCCCACTCAATGGCCTCCTCGATGCGCGAGAAGACGCGCACGCCGAACTCGCCAATGGCCCACGGCAGGAGCGTGCGCGGTCCGCAGACCGCCACCTCGGCACCGAGCTTCTGGAGTCCCCAGATGTTCGAGCGTGCCACGCGCGAATGGAGCACGTCGCCCACGATGCACACACGCCGGCCGGTGAGGTCGCCGAGATTGTCGCGCAGCGTGAGCAGATCGAGGAGCCCCTGCGTGGGATGCTCGTGGGTGCCGTCGCCGGCGTTGATCACGTTGCTCTCGATGCGATCGGCGAGGAAGCGTGCCGCGCCCGACGCGCCGTGACGGATCACGACCATGTCAATGCGCATCGCTTCGAGATTGCGCGCCGTATCCACCAGCGTTTCGCCCTTCTGCACGCTGGAACCGGACGATGCGACGTTCACCGTGTCGGCCGAGAGGCGCTTCTCGGCGAACTCGAAGGAGATGCGGGTGCGGGTGGAGGCTTCGAAGAAGAGATTGACGATGGTCTTGCCGCGCAGCGCGGGGACTTTCTTGATCGCGCGCTCGCTGATCTCCTTGAACGGTTCGGCGGTATCGAGAATGAGGCGGATCTGCCGGGCCGTGAGCGGCTCCAGTGCCAGCAGATCCTTGCCGAGCGTCTCGGTCACGCGCCGTCCCCGGGGCGCACCACGACGACGGCGTCCTTCCCGTCGAGATCCTTCACCAGAACGTCCACCCGGTCTCCATTCGCGACCGCGAGCGTCTTGCCCACGACGTCGGCGCGTATGGGCAGCTCGCGCCCGCCGCGATCCACGAGCACCGCGAGCCCAATGCGCGCGGGACGGCCGAAGTCGGCGAGCTCGTCGAGCGCCGCGCGAATGGTGCGGCCGGTGTACAGGACATCGTCCACGATGACCACATGCTTGGCGCCGATGTCCCAGGGGATATCGGTTGGACCGACCACGGGACGCGGCCCGACGGTCTGCAGATCGTCGCGATAGAGCGTGATGTCGAGCGCGCCACGCGGGACGTCCACGTGCTCGCGCTCCTTCATCATGGCGGCGAGACGATCGGCGAGCTGCACGCCGCGGCGCTGGATGCCAACGAGCACGAGGCCGTCGGTGCCATCATTGAGCTCGATGATCTCGTCTGCCATGCGGCGGAGCGTGCGATCCATGGCCCGCGCATCGAACACGGTGGTGGGGGAAGAGGGCATGGCGGGGAAATATATGCGACCGGAGCGGGACGGGGTGAAGGTGTCGTGCCTCAGGCGGGCGGCTCCGGCGCAGGCTCGGAGCGCCGTGCAGCGGTCACACGCGCCGCGAACGTGTCGAGCCAGCGGGGAACCTCGCCCGTATTGGGATGGCGGAGCACCATGACGAGCGGCGGCAGGTAGAGCGCGGCCACGAGCACCCAGGCGCCGTGGCGCCAGGCGAGCATGGTGAAGGCGCTCCACGCGATGAGCATGAGCTGGCTCACCACCGTATAGCCGAACGCTTCCGTCAGGTCTCGCGGGATGAGCCAGAGCACGATCTGGTCGTAGAACCAGGGCGCCTGTGGAATACAGGCAAAGCAGAGGAGCAGTCGCGCCTCGCGCTGCCGCCAGCGCGTGAGCGCGAGCAGCAGCACCGGGCCCGACGGCGTGAGAAGCGGAATGGTGCGACTCTTCACGGATGCGAGCTGGTGCCACCAGTCGAGCGGCCAGCTCGGCAGGATGGCGAGACTGACGAGGAGAAACAGTGCGCTCGCGAGGATCATGGACCAGCGGGGCCGGTAGGCCAGCGAGGCGAGGCCGACGTTGGGCTTGACGCAGATGAGAAAGCCCAGCGCCGGAAGGAGCGCCGCCGCGGCGATGATGGGCGGCCATGTTCCGCTGGTCGCTGAAATGATGAACGGCGCGCTCGCGAAGACGGTGAGACGATAGAAGCCGTCGCGCGAGAGGCCGAAGGCAAGGAGGCCGGCCGAGAGTGCGACGAAGAGCGCGCCGCCGAGCGCGTAGGGAAAGGCAACGAACGGGAGAGTGGCGATGGCTGCCGGCAGCGGATAGAAGAACGGCGTGAGAAACCGTTCGGGCGCAATGGCGGGAATGACATGGTAGGGATTCTGCCCGTGAAGCAGGGCTCGCGCCGCGGTGCGCCAGTAGAGAAAGTCGCCGGGAAGACCCGGGCGACTCATGGAGGCATAGGCCAGGAGGAATCCGAACGCCGCGCAGAGGAGTGAGGCGCGAAGGCGTGCAGCGCGAGGGACGGGGCGAGCAGTCAGCGCAGCGACCGCGCTCACGCGCGGCGTCCTGACCGGCGACAGGAAGGCTTCGGGCACTCGCAAACGTCGAATGGCGCGTTGACCATGGCGCCGCCATCTTCGCCCGCGGCGGATTCACCTGTCAAGGGCAATCCACGCAGGCCACGGCGGATCGCGCGAGGCCGACAGCCCTCGCTGTCTCCGGCATCACCACGCCTGCAACGGGTCGCGGGACGTACCGCTCTCAACGGGCGAGCGCAGCACGTCCCACATTCCGGCGGCACGGGCAATGCGTGCGATGCTGACGCGCGACCCGCTACTGCTTCACCCCAAAGAACAAATACGTGTTCGACGGGATGTCGCCGGTGATGCCCTTCCCCGCTGCCTGCAACGCACGCACGGTCGCCAGGCTCTTGCCGGCCACGATCTGGTCCCACACGGCAGGATCCGTCACGCCAATCACCTCGAGGTCCCACCATCCAGCCATTCCTCCGTTGGCCTGAGACTCCGGGAGCGCGCTGTCAATGATATGGCTGTGCGCCGGCAGCGGCACGTCGGCCGAGCCCGGTCCGAACACGCGCGACAGATCGATCGTCGACGGATGGTTGATGCAGCTGCCCACCACTGGGCAATGCAGTGTCGAGGCGTCGGGTCGGAATCCGATGGGCGTCATCACGTAGAGAACGGGAATTTTGCCAGGCCGCGGATCGGGACCGTCGGCGCCGACCTCGCAGCCGCTCGGAGCGCCGCTGGATGGCGGCTGCGCGCAGAAGAAGGACTTATGGTAGAAGAAGGTGACCGTCGTGCCATTCAACCACCCTAGGGTGGTGCCGCTGGGCGCGCCATCGCGCGCGTTGGTGCTCGACGCGCTCATGTCCATGCCAGGGTGCAGCGCTGGCCCCGTTGTCGTGCTCTGGTCGCTGCACGCGGCCGTGAGCATTGCCGCGCTCACGAGCGCCGCCATGGTCGCAAGATACCGTGTGTGCATCGCAGTCCTCCGGACAAATGGTTGTGCGGCAGAAGCGCCGGTCCGCACGCGCACCACGGGTGCCGGCGGCGGACACCCTGATACGACGCGGGAAGCGGATTCGGATTTCCGGTTCGCTCGCACCACCGTGCGGCGCGTCCCGGCGACGGGTCTCACCTTCGAGTCATGCAGCACTAGATTCCAGTGCCATGAATCCACCAGCGCCACAGCCGGCGTACCCTCGGGTGAACAGCGTGGAGACTGACGATCTCGCGTTGGTCCTGCGAATGGCGACTGGCGATGAGAGTGCACTGGCGGCGTGCTTCGATCGGTGGAATGGGCTGGTACACGCGATCGTGACACGGATCCTTCGCGATCAGGACGACGTGCAGGATGTGGTGGAGGAGGCATTCTGGCAGGCGTGGCGACTGGCGCCGCGGTACGACGCCACACGCGGGTCCGTTGAGACGTGGTTGCTGACGATGGCGCGCACGCGCGCGCTCGACCGATTGCGCGCGGCCCGGCGACGCAGGGAAGAATCAATCGGGGACGATGATGTCGGGTCCGTGGTGCAGACCGGCCATGGGGACACCGTGTCGCGGGATGATCCATCGCTCGACGCCGAGCAATCGGAGCGGCGGACCTTGGTTCGTGAAGCGCTGCGGGCGTTGCCGGAGGCACAACGGTTCGCGCTGGAGCTGGCGTACTTTGGCGGCTTCAGTCAAAGTGAGATTGCCGAGCGGACGCAGCAGCCATTGGGTACGGTGAAGACGCGCGTGCGCGCGGCGTTGCAGAAGCTGCGACAGACGTTGGACGTACTGCGCGAGGAAGCGCGATGAGTCACGAGCCTGTGCGTCACGAAGAGTCCATGGAGCTGCTTCCGGCAGCGGCGCTGGACGCGCTCGATCCGGATGAGATGACAGGCGTCATGGTGCATGTGCGTACGTGCGAGTCATGCGCCGCGGAACTCCGCGCACTGCGGAATGCGGCGGAAGGCATGGCGTACGCAGCGCCCGCCGTTCCCATGTCAGCCGACCGGCGGGATGCCATGCGTGCCCGATTGCTGGCGCGTGCGCGGGCCGGCAAGGAGGTGCCGCTCAATGAACGATCGGCAGCACCCGCGCGCCCCTCCCAGTGGTCTTCGTGGATTGCCGCCGCGGCCTGCGTGCTGCTCGCGGTGAGTGTCGGCGTCTCACTGTGGCTGATGCGAGATCGCTCGCAGCTCGAGCGCGCGGTGCACCTCGCCTCCGAGCGCGGGGGTGACCTGCGTGCCGAGACCGACTCGCTGCGCGCGTTGGTGGCCGAGCGCGACACATTCATTGCCGGAGTCACCGGCGAGGACATGGCGGTTGTCTCACTCACCGCCAGCACGCCGCGCCAGGCGTGGGCGCTGATGTTCTGGAATCGCTCGACGAACAGTTGGACCTTCGTTGCGCACAACCTGCCGCAGCCCGAGCCGGGCCGCATCTACCAGCTCTGGCTCGTCACCGCCACCGCCAGGATCAGCGCCGGCACGTTCGCGCCGTCGAGCAATGGGAAAGCAATTGTGCGGGCAACCTACGCACTGCCCCGCGGTGCGCTCAAGGGGGTGGCAGTCACGGATGAACCGGCGGGCGGCGTGCCGCAACCCACCGGTCCATTCGTGATTGCTGGCTACGAGTCGGGCACCACGCGCTAGGGGTGGCGGGATCGCGCGAAAACGGGAGCGATGGCCGTGAGCAGTGCGCCCAGCAGCACCACGTAGACGCCGACGCCCGCCCGAGGCACAACCATCGCCTGATGACCGGCGCCGGCCATAAGCTGGTGAATGCCGATGAAGATCGATGCCACCAGCGCGAGCAGGAGCAGTCCAGCTCCGCTCAGCATGACGGGGGCGCCGCGCACGTCCCGCCCAAGCAGTATCACGCCCAGCAGGAGCGCCGCAATGCCGGCAAGGAAGATGATGCGGCCGTTCACACCAATGACGCCGCGCATGGGATAGAGCCCCGCGAACAGGGACATCCAGGGGAGCCAGGCGCCGGCGACGAGGGCAGTGCCGCCCGCGACCGCGGCAAGGCCCATGCGGCTACGCGGGACCATCTCAGCGCACCTTGAAGCGCAGAGACAGATTCGTCGGGATGCCTCCGGTGATGTGCGTCCCATTCGGATCGGCGCCAATTTCACACTGCGATGCCGAGTTCGCACTGGGCGGGTTCCTGCACTCGAAGTTGGCAGTGTAGTCGGTCGTGACCGCGACGCCGTCGCGCCAGGCTGGAGTACTGCCCAGGATCATGGGCAGCGGCGCGGTGGATGAACTCGAACTCGCGCCGAGGGCCGAAACTGCAGCAAGCGGGAGCACACCGAGTGCGCTGAAGGAACGGATCTGCATCACGAACTTCTCTCGGAAGGGGAAGCGAAAGGTGCGAGCCCCGCGTACGAGAGGTGTACGACATGAACGATGAATCGGATTGACGGATGGGGCGGGATTCGAACCCGCGAGGGCTGTGACACCCCACACGCTTTCCAGGCGTGCGCCTTAAACCGCTCGGCCACCCATCCTGACGACACGTGCTGCATGCGAGTCGTCCCGATACACCAAAGGCGGGCTGCGGCCCGCCTTGCGGGATACGGGCGCTCACGGCTGGCGCCCTCATGAGGGACTCGCGTGTACGGACGGGGTGAGATTCGAACTCACGATACCGTTGCCGGTACTCCGGTTTTCGAGACCGGTGCCTTCAGCCACTCGGCCACCCGTCCTGTCCAGTCACGAATGTTACCCGGGCGAAAAAGTCGTGTCAACGCATTCCATTCGGTCGTCGAGCGCCGCGCACGAATCGCGTCACACGCGCCGTGCCGTATTGCGCAGCGGTGATTCCTGCCGCATCGTCGTCATGGTTCCGTGCGCAGCATCAGGGCGTTTCACTCTTTAGAAGGTGCGAGCATGAGGACACAACGAACCTGGAGGATCACGCTCGGTGGAGCGGCGACATGCGCTGCCCTGCTCGCCGCGTGTGCATCGGCGCCACACGCGACGCGCACCACCGCGCGACGCTTCGAGGGATGCGTGCAGTACAACAAATATTCGGCCACTGACCCCAATCTCTTCCGAATCGCGCTCGGCAGGCACACGCTCGTGCCGGCGTCTACAGTCGACACGCTCGACCTGCAGAGCTTCGTGGGCCATCGCGTGATCCTCACCGCTGACGCGCGCGCCGGCACCGATACGATTCAGGTCACGCAAATCGAGGAAGTGCCCGGACGCACATGCCGTAGCGCTCTCTGACCGCGACCGACGTCACCGACGTCACCGACGCAGGACGTCAGGGACGCCGGGCGGTACTATTCTGAACTTTCCGGCAACAGCTGGCTGTCACCCGGCATGTCGGCGCGACGCCGCGCGGCAAAGAACTCGCGCAGCAGCGTACCACAGTCGGCTTCGAGCACGCCGCCCCGGACGTCGGGACGGTGATTCAACCGCGGGTGCCGCAGCAGATCGCCCACCGATCCGGCCATGCCGGCCTTCTCGTCCCACGCGCCGAACACCACCCGATCCACGCGCGCGAGCACCAGCGCGCCGGCGCACATGGAGCACGGCTCGAGCGTCACGTACACCGTGCATCCCTCCAGCCGCCACGTGCCGAGTGCACGTGATGCAGCGCGCAACGCAAGCATCTCGGCGTGCGCCGAGGCATCCTGATCGCGGATCGTGCGATTGGAGCCCTGCGCGAGCACGGCGCCGGCGCGGACAATGATCGCCCCAACCGGCACCTCGCCCGCCGCGGCCGCGTCATGCGCGGCCGCCAGCGCCTGGCGGATCCACTCCTCGTCCGCGTCGCGCATCACGCGCGGCGCGCTGGCTGCGAGGCGCACCACGCCACTCAGTGCGCCTCTCCTGCGCCGGTCAACGCCGGTTCGGCACGCGTGAATTCCAGCTCGCCGTTCGGGTCACGTGTCACCAGCACCCGGTCGCCTTCCCCGAACTTCCCCTCGAGCACGGCCAGCGCCAGTGGATTCTGAATGAGCCGTTGAATCGCACGCTTGAGCGGCCGCGCCCCGAAGGCCGGATCGTAGCCTTCCTCGGCCAGTGCGTGCCTCGCCTCCGGCGTGAGCTCGATGGACAGCTTGCGCTCCGCCAGGAGCGATTCCAGCCGCTGGAGCTGGATGGAGATGATCTCCTCGATCTGCTCCAGCGTGAGCGGCTTGAACACGATGATGTCGTCCACCCGGTTGAGAAACTCGGGACGGAAGTGCTGGCGCAGTGCGGCGGTCACCTGCATTTCCACCTCCGCCCAGTCCGCGCGGATCCCTTCCAGGATGTATTGACTCCCAATGTTCGAGGTCATGATGATCACGGTGTTTCGGAAGTCCACCGTGCGACCCTGTGAATCGGTGAGCCGCCCGTCATCGAGAATCTGGAGCAGAATGTTGAACACGTCCGGGTGCGCCTTTTCGATCTCGTCGAAGAGCACCACCGAGTAGGGGCGGCGCCGCACCGCTTCCGTGAGTTGGCCTCCCTCTTCGAAGCCCACATAGCCCGGCGGCGCGCCGATGAGCCGAGCCACCGCATGGCGCTCCATGTACTCGGACATGTCAATGCGCACCATCGCGTGCTCGGAGTCGAAGAGGAACTCCGCCAGCGCGCGCGCGGTCTCCGTCTTGCCCACGCCCGTGGGACCCAGGAAAATGAACGAGCCAATGGGACGATTGGGATCCTGGAGCCCCGCACGGGAACGCCGTACCGCATCCGCCACGGCGCGCACGGCTTCGCGCTGCCCGACCACGCGGGACGCGAGCACCTCCTCCAGCTTCGTGAGCCTGGTGCGCTCGCTCTCCATCATCCGGGAGACGGGAATACCCGTCCACCGGGCGACGATCTCCGCAATGTCGTCCGCGTCGACTTCCTCCTTGAGAAACTGCGGCGCTCCGGCCTCGCGCGCCCGCATGGCCTGGTCCGCATCCTTCATCTGCTGCTCGAGTTTCGGGATGCGGCCGTACGTGATCTCGGCGGCCTTGCCCAGATCACCGCGGCGCTGGGCCTGCTCGGCTTCCAGTCGCGCCTGTTCGAGCTGCTGCTTCAACTCGCCCACCTTGCCCAGGCTTTCCTTCTCCGCCTTCCACTGCGCCTTCATGGCCGTGGACTTCTCGCGCAGCTCCGCCAGCTCGCGCTCGAGCGCCGTGCGGCGTTCCTTCGACTCCGCATCCTTCTCCTTGCGCAGCGCCTGCCGCTCGATCTCGAGCTGCGTCATGCGACGCTCCACTTCATCGATCTCCTGCGGCATGGAGTCGATCTCGATACGCAGCCGCGAGGCGGCTTCATCCACGAGGTCAATGGCCTTGTCCGGCAGAAACCGATCGCCGATGTAGCGGTTGGACAGCGTGGCCGCCGCCACCACGGCGCCGTCGGTGATGCGTACGCCATGGTGCACCTCATAGCGCTCCTTGAGCCCGCGCAGAATGGCGATCGTGTCGTCCACACTCGGCTCGCCCACGTACACCGGCTGGAAGCGCCGCTCCAGCGCGGCGTCCTTCTCCACGTGCTTGCGATACTCATCGAGCGTCGTCGCGCCCACCACGCGCAGCTCGCCGCGCGCCAGCATGGGCTTGAGCATGTTGCCCGCATCCATGGCGCCTTCCGCGGCGCCCGCGCCCACGAGCGTGTGCAGCTCATCAATGAACATGATGAACTGGCCCTCGGCCGACGTAATTTCCTTGAGCACCGCCTTGAGGCGCTCCTCGAACTCGCCGCGGAACTTGGCGCCGGCGATGAGCGCGCCGAGGTCGAGCCCCACGAGGCTCTTGTTCTTGAGGCTCTCCGGCACGTCGCCATTCACGATGCGCTGCGCGAGTCCTTCCACGATGGCCGTCTTGCCGACGCCCGGTTCGCCGATGAGCACCGGATTGTTCTTGGTGCGGCGCGAGAGCACCTGCACGACGCGACGGATCTCCTCGTCGCGGCCGATCACGGGGTCGAGCTTGCCCTTGCGTGCCGCCTCGGTGAGATCGCGCGTATAGCGCTGCAGTGCCTGGTACTGCGACTCCGGCGTCTGGTCGGTGACCCGATGCGCGCCCCGCACCGCCTGCAACGCGTCGAGCATCGCGTCGCGGCCGGCTCCCGCGCCGTCGAGCACCTCATGGCTGTCCGTCCCGGGCACCGCCGCCAGCGCCAGCAACAGATGCTCCGTGGAGACATATTCGTCCTTGAGCGCCTTCGCCTCGTCCTCCGCCTTGTCGAGCACCTGATTGAGCTCGCGCGCCACCGATGGCTGTGCGCCGCCGGACTGACGGGGATAGCGCTCCACCTCGCGCTCGATCTTCGCGCGGATGTCCGCGACGTTGGCGCCGAGCTTGTGGAGCAGCGGAATGACGATGCCTTCCGCCTGGCCGAGCAGCGCCAGAAGGAGGTGGCCGTCATAGACGAGCGGGTTGCCATTTCTCCGGGCGAGAGAGATGGCATCGTTGAGTGCTTCGGAGGCTTTGACGGTGAGCCGATCCGGATTGATCATGATTGCATCCGCATGCTAAAGTACATTATCATGTGAGTCGTAACTGATAGTTCCTCAATCGTAAAGCAACTGCAATGCCACGCCCTTGCGCCGTTTTGGCAGAGCATCGGCTTGGGCGGATGTGCGATGGTCGTTGACGCGCCGCTCCCTGCAGTCTAGCGTTGGCGCATGACGCGAACACCATCCCTGGTCGCGGCGCTGGGGCTCGCCTTGGTCGCCTCGTCCTGTCGAGCCCGCGGCAGTGGCAGCGGCGTGAGCGACTCCACCTATGTTGCCACGATGCGGGAGCTGCGCGGCGTCGCGCTGGACACCATGCTCGACAGCGCGGGCCGCGACACGGCCCGCTCCCGCATTCTGGCCCGCCATCATGTCACAGCCGCGAGTATGCAGCAGGCGGCCCGGGTGCTGGCGCGCAATCCGGATCATGCTATCGACGTGTGGAAGCAGATCTCCGAGCAGCACGGGCCCCCGGCAGTGAAGACGAGTCCCACGACGAGGAAGAGTCCCACCAAATGATGCGAGCGCGATGATGGAATGTCCATCACCGCGCTCGCTCGAACGGCCGAATCCGGTTCACCGCATGACGATCATTTTTTTCCCGATCGAGCGGCCATCGACTTCCAGCAGATAGATGTAGACGCCTGATGGCACCTCCTGTGAGGTGCTCATGTAGTGCCCGTCCCACGACGCGGCATACGACCCGCATGTGAGAGACAGGTTCATCGTCTGCTGTCCAGTTCCTTCAGTTCCCCCCTGCAGCACCGGGATCGCCACGAGTTGCGCGAGCACGTTGTAAATCCGCAGGGTCACGTGGTGCTGCCGGCCGCCATCCGCCACGCAGCTCGGGGGATCCCCGATACTGAAGGGAATGGTCGTCGCCGGGTTGAACGGGTTCGGGTAGTTCTGCCCGAGCTTCACCCCAGGGTTGCGCTCACCGGCGGGAGGAGGGTTCGAGGTCTCCTGAGCCGCCGCAATTCCTGGCACGAGCCAACCCAGGGCAAGCACGATGACCAGCGCTGCCCAGCGGTGCTTCATGTGCCTTCCTCGACGAACGAATTACGGTGCTAGGTGGACGCTCCTTCAGCGAGTGATACAGAACAGCATGCCCTGCGCGAACATAGAGTGAGCGGAAGAAGGTGTCAAGCAATACCGCTCTGCCCGGCGCGCCGGGCGAGGACCCGGCCGCCCGGTCGCCGCTCCGTAAAGCCGGACCGGTCGCAATATTCGAGGAAAGGGATGAGAAACTTGCGCGACAGTCCCAGCGTGTCACGCAGCTCCGCCGGGGAATACTCGCGCCCGTCCCGCATCCCCTCCGCCAGTGTGTGAAGCATGTCCCGCACCGCGTGCGCCGCGTAATAGCGGTGGCGTTCGACCGGTACGGCCTCGCCCGAGCGCTCGAGCAGGCGAAGCATCGGGAGCACGGCCACTCCGCTCGCGGCCTCGAGCTCGTCCACCGCGGGCGGCTCGCGGCCTGCCGCCTCCAGGATCTGTCGCAGGTCCTGCAACCGGCGCTCGTCGGCGTCCGACAACCGGGGCAGCCAACCACGCCGCATGGCGACGGCGCCTTTCAGCTCGAGGAATTCCGATCCGCTGAGCTCCTCGAGCACGATGTCCGCCACATCCGGCTCGACAGCGAGCGCGGCACGAATCGATTCGATCGCGACGCCCTCGTCCATGGGGAACTTCGCATGGTGCTGGTCCACCAGGTCTCGCACCCGGCGTCCCAGCTCATCCAGCACGGGGGCCGCATAGAGGCGATCACCAATCGTTCGCGATGGCGCCGGCGGGGCGCCGGGCACGAGGAGCGATGACACGACGCGCGGCGCGGCGCCGATTCGCACCGGCAGCGGCGCGATCTCGACACCGCGGGCACCTGCGCTCTCGAGGAGGGCGTGCAGTCGTGCCTCCGCCGTGTCCGGGGCGTGGGCCACGGGCCGCGACCGCCAGTGCGGCGGTTGCGGGTCGTCCACGATGCCGCCACCGATGGTGACGAGCGGCGATGCGCCGCGGAGCACGAAGCGGTCACCCGCGCGGGCGACGACGGGTGCATCGAGCACGACACGCACGCCGGCGCGTTCGCCCGGCCCGATGGGTCCACCCGCCTTCACGATTCGCGCGCCCACATCCGCGGTGCCTAAATGAAACCGCACGGTTGTGCGGGGCCCGAGCGGGCGCGACATCGCGCTCAGCAGCGCCACGCGCGACAGCAGCAGCCGCGACGGGCGCCATGCATCGTCGGCCACGAGCGTGGCGCCCCGAGCCGCCTGTCGCACGTCGACTCCGGCCAGCGCCACGGCGGCGCGCATTCCCGGGAGCACGGCGTCCACAGCCATGCCGTGGGATTCGAGGCCGCGCACGCGCGCACGCATCCCGCCCGGCAGCAGTCGCACGGTGGCGTCACGCTCGAGTCGCCCGCTCCACACCGTGCCGGTGACGACCGTGCCGGTGCCACGCACCGTGAAGACGCGATCCACGGGAAGCCGAAAGAGATCGTCGCCATCACGCTGCGCCACCCGGCCGGCGGCCGCGCCGATTGCCGCGCGCAACGCCTCCACTCCTTCTCCGGTCGTCGCGGAAGTCACGAGCATCGGGGCATCGCGCAGCGCGGTCGCGCGCACAGCCATGCGGACGTCGTCGCGCACGAGCGCCAGCCACTCGGCGTCCACCAGATCACATTTTGAGATCGCGATCACGCCGTCCCTGACTCCCAACAGATCCAGGATGGTTACGTGCTCGACGGTCTGCGGCATCACGCCCTCGTCCGCGGCCACGACGAGCAGCGCCAGATCCACACCGGTGGCGCCCGCGAGCATGTTGCGCACGAAGGCTTCGTGGCCTGGTACGTCGACGATGCTGAGCAGCCGGCCATCGGCGAGACGCAGCGGAGCGAAGCCGAGGTCAATCGTGATGCCGCGACGCTTTTCTTCGGCCAGCCGATCGGTGTCCACGCCGGTGAGCGCTCTCACCAGCGCAGTCTTCCCGTGGTCCACGTGACCGGCGGTGCCGAGAATCATGCGGCGCTCCAGCCTCCGTGTTCCCACACGGTGAATGCGCGCAGCGGTCGGCCATCCAGCAGATGCTCCTGCAGGAATTCCCGCAGGAGTCGCTGATGCGCGCGCACCTCGAGCGGCGCGAGGGCGCCGGCGAGCGCGCCAGTGCTCCAGGCGGCAACACATGCACGCGCGGCGGCGGGGAGCACGCGGGCACCGGCCTGGCGGGCGGCGCACGACGCGCAGAGCACGCCGCCCGCGACGGAGCTGAATGGCAAGCTCTCGGCATCAGATACTGCCGCATGGCAGAGGGCGCAGCTGTGCATGGCCGGCGCAAAGCCCAGTTCCGCGACCAGATGCCATGCGCCGGCGAGCCCTGCCTCGTCGGCGCGCTCCGACGGCGCTGCGGCGATGCGATCCAGCGCGGCGGCCAGGGTATCGAACAGCGTGTCGGGCGCCTCGTTGGCGGTGCCGAACCGCAGCATGAGTTCCGCCGTGGCGGATGCCGCGGTGAATCGCGACAGATCGGCACCGAGGGCAGACCGAGCCGCGGTCACATCGAACCCCGCCAGCGTCTGCAGGTCGCGTCCCTCTTTCAGGTAGAGCTGCGCCGTACCCTGTGCGAACAGGTCGAGCGCCGCGGAGAATCGCCCCTTCCCTCTCCGCGCGCCCCGTGCGAGGACCGACTGCACGCCGGCGTCGCGCGTGGCCAGGCGGAGAATCCGCGACGTTTCCGAGTACGGAAAGGCGTGCAGCACGATGGCGTCGGTGGCGAGCGGAGGCATGAGTGAATGCTAGTCGCTGGTAGCTGGTTTAACGACGGTAGCTGGTCGCTGGTCGCTGGTGAGCGCGACTGCTACATCCCGATGCGCACCCCCGCCAACACCGCCCGGCCTGGCGCCCGGAAGCCGTAGATCGGCGCGTAGCGGGAATTGAGCGCGTTCTCCACGCGCGCCGTGAGTGAGACGGCACTCGCGCGCGACGCACTGCGCCATACGGTGAAGGCACCGGAGAAATCCACCGTGGCATACGCCGGAGCGATCACGCGCACGAAGTTCTGGAAGTCCACATCCGCGCGGTTGCCCACGGAGGTCACATGCGCACCCAGCGAGGCGCGGGCCGATGGGCGAAAACCCACCGTGAGGGTGAACTGGTCGTTCGGTCGCCGCAAGAGGCGTTCGCCGGCGACGTAGGGCGCAGTCGGATCGGTGACGTCGCCGACATCCGACACCCGCGTGCGAAGATGGGTGTAGCCCGCCGTCACGTCCCACCGCGCAGCGGGGTGGAGCGCCGCGGTATACTCCACGCCGTCCGCGCTCACGGCGCCGAGATTCACGTAGTTGGGATCATCGGCCTCCGGCGGCGAGGCCAGATACTGGATCATGTCACGGAAGCGCTGCGAGAAGTACGTCGCGCCGATGCTCACCACGCCGTGCGCGAACGTCTGACTGATGCCGGCATCCCAGCTCCGCGTATGCTCCGGGCGCAGCGCAGGATTGCCGCGCGCGAAAGGCGACGTGGAAAGCATTTGATCGAAGGTCGGCTCCTTGAACGCGGTCCCGAAGGATCCATGGACCGCCGTACCGTCGCGCAGCACGTAGCCCGTGGACATGCGGAACGTCGTGAAGGATCCGAAGAGGCTGTTGTCATCCCGTCGGATGCCGGCGGTGTAGGAGAGCGCGCGCCACGCGCTGCCCAGCGCCTGGGCGTAGAGCGCGTTCGCCGTGCGCCGGTCCGCGCTGGAGCCCGTGATGCGCTGGCGCTGCCACTCATAGGCGCCACCCGTGGTGAGCAGCAGCTCCGGCGCCACATGGAAGTTGAGTCGCGCGTCGGCGCTCCGGCGTGATGTCGTCGTGGTGTTGTCATAGCACACGTCGCACGACTCCGCGGGTGTGTCCGGCAGATCGGCGGAACGCAGCGTGCCCTGCGTCGCACCGAGCAGCACGCGCGCCTCGAGCCTGGGCGTCAGATAGCGTCCCGCATCGACGGAGCCGATCCAGCGCCGCTCCGTGTGGAACTGATTGCTGTCGTCGGCAACGCCGTAGAAGTTCGTCGGGATGTCGGCACGTGCGTCGCCATAGTGCAGCGCCAGCCTGATGTTCGACCGGGCATCCGGCGTGAGCCGGAGCACGCCGCTTGCCACACTGTTCCGATTGCCGTTGTTGAAGGCGTAGATGCCGTCCGAGCGATGGTCACCCAGGGCAAGCGAACCGGAGAGGCGCCGGCCGCCGGCCAGCAGGGATCCCTCGACGTCCCGGCTGTCGTACGTGCCGCCCCGCGCGCTGGCCGACGCGTGCCAGCCGGCGGCGCCGTTGCGCGTGAAAATCTGGATGACGCCCGACACGGCGTTCGCGCCATAGAGCACGCTCGCGGGTCCGCGCACGATCTCGATGCGATCCACGTTGTCCGTACTGAGATTGGCGAGATCAATCGCGCCGCCGGGATCGTTCACCGGCACGCCGTCCACGAGCACCTGCGTGTAGTCGCTGTTTCCACCCCGGACGAAGAGCGATGTCTGCGCGCCGTAGGAACCGCTCTGCGGCACGAAGATGTCAGGTGCCTCATCGAGCGCATCCTGGACGGTGGTGATGCCCTGCGAGCGCAAGGCGTCGCCCGTGATCACCGTCGTGCTGAGCGTGGGCGCGGCCTGCGGCAGGGCGACCCGGGTCGCGGTGACGACGACCGGAGGCAGGGCGGCGGTATCCGCGGCGGGCTGCTGCGCGCGCGCGGTGACCGCGAACGACGCCGTGGCGGCGGCCATGAGCAACCGGCTCACGGAGAATGACACGATGGGCCTCATGCAGGCGATTCCCGGTTCAGTGTGAGGACCCGCGAAGCGGCAGCAGCGCGGGGGCGCCTACGGCCGGATCGCGGGTGACGACGAGGGGCCAGTCGTAGACGGGCTCGAGCACGGCGGCGCGCATCACCTCGTTCGGCGTGCCGGCGGCGGCGACGCGACCCTGGTGCAGCAGCACGATGCGGTCGGCAAAGCGGGCGACGAGATTGAGCTGATGACTCACCAGCAGCACCGCGGTGCCGCCGCGCGCCAGACGCGTGAACAACTCGAACATCGCCATCTCGTGCGCGATGTCGAGAAAGGTCGTGGGCTCATCGAGCACCAGCGCGGGCGCGGCCTGCGCGAGAGCGCGGGCGATGCGTACGCGCTGCCATTCGCCGCCCGACAGCTCCTCGGTGGAGCGCAGCGCGAACGGCAGGATGCCCGCGAGCGTCACGGCATCGTCAACGGCGCGCGCATCCTCCACGCCGGCTGCGTGCCAGCTCCCTTCGTGCGGGTAGCGGCCGAGAGCGACGTACTCGCGGACGGGCATGGGAAAGACGAGTGACTCACGCTGCGTCACGACCGCCACGCGACGCGCGAAGGCGCGGCGGTCGCGCGTCGCGCTGTCCAGTCCTTCCACGCGAATCGTCCCGGACACGAGCGGCAGCATGCCGAGCAGCGCGCGCACCAGCGTGCTCTTGCCGCTGCCGTTGGGCCCGACGACGGCGGTGATCTGCGCCGGCGGCACGGCAAAGCTGATGTCGTCCACGGCGGCCCGGGACGCGCGCGGGTAGCGTGCGACGACGCGCTCGAAGCAGATCATGAGAGGCGGCGAAGTTGCACGAGAAAAAAGGGCACGCCCACGAGCGCGGTCACGGCGCCGAGCGGCAGTTCCGCCGGTGGATGCGCGACACGGGCGACCAGATCCGCGAGCACCACCAGCGAGGCGCCGGCCAGCGCCGCACCCGGCAACAGCGCGCGATGGCGGCGGATGCCCGCTGCCCGGACCAGATGCGGCACCACGAGTCCGACGAAGCCAACCAGCCCCGCCGCCGCCACCGTTGCCGCCGCCAGCAGCGAGCTCACGAGGAACACGCGCCGCCCCGCGCGCTCGGCGTCCACACCGAGCGCCGTCGCGGATTCCTCGCCCAGCGCGAGAATGTCGATGTCGCGCGAGAACCAGAGGAGCGCACCGCCAGCCAGTACGGTGTAACCCGCGAGCCAGGCCACCTGCGGCCAGTCGGCGGCCGCCGCCGATCCCATCATCCACCAGAGCGCGCTGCGCATGGTGTTGGCCGGAGCGCCGGAGAGGACGACCATGATGGCCGCGTTCGCGAAGGCGCCAATGATCACGCCGGCCATGAGCAGGACGCGCGGATCGGCGCGTCCGCCCGCGGCGCGCGCGATGAGAATCGCCGTGGCGATCGCCGCCGCAGCCCCCGCGAACGCGAACAGGGGCAGCGCGATTGCGCTGCTGAACCCGAGGGCGACGCCGATCACGGCTCCTACCGCAGCGCCGCCGGAAACGCCGAGCAGATACGGCTCCGCCAGCGCGTTGCGCAGTGAGCCCTGCAGTGCCGCGCCCGAAACACCGAGGCCTGCTCCGACGAGTGCGGCGAGCGCGACACGCGGCAGCCGCAAGGCACGCACGATCTCAATGGCGTTTCGGTCGCCGTGCCCCGCAAGCGCCGCGAGTACGGCGCGCGGCGTGAGCGGAACGGTTCCCCACGATACGCCCAGGATCATGAGCACCGCGAGCATCGCCACGGCGAGGACCCAGAAGATCGGGCGCTTCACTGCACCACCGCCGGATGCAGCAGGTGTGCGAGGACTGTGGCCGCCTCGCCCATGCGCACCGACGGGTGGCCGATGAGCGAGGTGTCGACCACCAGCACATGTCCCTCGCGCACCGCGCGGACCGAGCGCCACGTGGCGCTCGCGCGGATTCGCGCCGCGCCGTCCGGGCCCGCGAGGATCACATCCGGATCGCGGCGCACAATGTCTTCGAGAGAGACCTGCGGTGACGGCTGGCTCAGATCCTCATAGATGTTGCGGCCGCCCGCGATGGTGAGCAGCTCGTCGAGAAAACTGCCGCGTGCAATCGTGATGATCGGCGCGTCCCACACGTGCCAGAACACCGTGGGCCTGGGCAGTCCCGCCGTCCTGGAGCGGACGCGCGCGAGCGTCCGGTCCACGCTGTCCACGACAGCCGCCGCGCGCGCCGAGTCGCCGGTCGCCATGCCGATAAGCCGTGCGGCACGACGGAAATCCTCGACACGGTCGATGCGCAACGCGATGACCGCCACGCCGGCCGCGCGCAGCGCCTGCGCGGCGGCGCGATTTTCGCCGGTGGCATAGAGCAGGACCAGATCCGGCCGGCGGGCGAGTACCGCTTCGATGTTCGGCCGCAATCCGACGCCGACATCCGCGACGCGGCGCGCGGAATCCGACCAGAGATCCCACGGCGTGCGTCCCACCACGCGCGGCCCCGCGCCGATCGCGAAGAGCAGCTCCGTGGTCGCGGGCATGAGCGACACGATGCGGCTCGGCGTCGCTGCGGAGCCACGCGCCACTGGCTCACCAAAATCATCGGCAGACACGGCGTCGCGACGCGGCGACGCCGCGCGACACGCCACGACGCACAGGGCAAGCACGGGCACTGCACGGGCACAACGCACAAAGGGCACCGTCCCGGGGAGGAGATGCCCATGCGCGAGAGCGCGCCACAACACGAATGCGCTCGACGCCACCAGCCCCTTCTCCGAGGGTCCGTTCGAGTGGCGCGGACGCGAGGCGTCTCCTGGCTTCGAGCCGCGCGGCCCGCCTTCCCGACCGGAGTCAGTGGCACATCGGGCGCGCGTGTGAAGTGCTCGTTACAGTGGCGGGACCGCGCCGGAGTCACACCGGCTTCCGGAACCCGCATCCGCTGAATTGTACTGGCGGTGAACCTACGCGTCCGCGTTGCGTGCGTCAAGCAACGCCGTGAGCTCACGCTTGAGCTCCGCGCGCCGGCTGTCATACGCCGCACGCGCGGTATCACTGGGTGCGGCGTCTGCCTCGAAGGAGGCATCGAGCGACGCGATCTCCCGCGCCAGCGCGTCCGCGCCCGCGCTCGCGACCTGTCCGGAAGGCGGGGATGACGCCGCGCCACCGGAGGCCGGCACGCGCACCAGGCCGCGGCGCGGCGCGCGCACCGCGACCCACACGAGCGCCAGCAGCATGAGCGCGCCCACGGCACTCGAGATGCCGATCACGAGCCGGCGATCCACTGGTGGCTCGCCCGCCACGGGGGCGTCCACCTGGATCGCGGCGCCCTCCGGGACATCCTGCGCCGTGAAGCGTTGAAAGGTGCGGCCATCGATCGACACCGGCGCAACCTGGGCGAGGCGCGCGCCGGTCACCTTCACGGTGGGCTCCTCGGTGAGCACCTCGAGCACCGTGGCAGCATGATCCAGCGCGATGCGCAGCGGGAGCGCGGCAGCGGGCACATGATAGGCGAAGGAGATCTGCTTCAGTCCGGGCGCGAACGGCGCGGTGACGCCAATCACGCCCTGCTGCTCACGAATCGCCTGAACCGAGACGTCGCTCTGTCCGGCGCTGAAGCCCTGCGCTCCGGGCGGAAGGCGCGCGGTCCAGGTGGGGTGCGCGTCGTCGGCCGAGATCACGGTGAGCGAGCTGTCGTTCGTCAGTTCGTAGACCTCGACGATCTCGCGCGAGCCATCCACGGATGGCGCGGCGATGACGATGTGGCGGCCGCGGACATGCAGCGGAATTGGCCCGGACGTCGTGTCGAACACGGTCACTTCGCCGTCCGTGCCGGTGACGCGCACCTTCAACAGCGGCAGCGAGAAGTACGCGATGCCGTCGTAGGACGCGGAGACGAAGTACACCGCGTCCGCGCTGCCCGTGCGGTGATAGCGGAACGCGTAGCGGCCGCCCGGTCCCGCGCGCATGGAATCCACGGGGCCGGCCGTGTCCGATCCGACGCGATGCAGCGTGACCCAGATGCCGGGAACCGGAAGCATCCCGTTCGTGCCCGGGCGCACGATGCGTCCGCTCACCAGGCGAGGCGCCGACGATGTGTCGGGCGCGACCTCAGCGCTGTCCTGCGCGGGCAGTGACCGGGTGAGGATCAGGCCAAGCACAAGGCAAAGGCGGCCACTCCATGCGGCCGCCCTCACCCTCCCCCCGAACAGGCGTCTACTGATCTTCACGCATCCACGTTAACGAAGTTCGCGCAGTATCGGGCGGATGATATCGGCCTCGGGCGCCGGACAGGATTCACCGGACGGGCACAATTGAGACAGGATTTTCAGGATTGACAGGATTGTTCGGAGCCGAGTCCCAAAAGTTCAGTCCGTTCGCTGAACGAGGACATATACTCTTGGCACGGCATCGTGATAATCCTGTCAATTCTGTCAATCCTGTCCCGCCGTTAGCCGGGGCGCGGTACCCAGCTCGTAATGATGAATCGTAGTGCCTGTAAATCCTGTCCAGCCGTCCGCGGGGGCGTAGCACGCTGCTCGCAACGATGACTCGTATTCCCTGAAGACCAGTCCAGCTGTCACCCGTGTTAACGGTATCGGGTGGACCCCGCTAGCCGAGCCCATCCCTGCGCCTCACGGATTGAACTTGCCGAAATCCTCGGGACGCAGCTTTTCCAGATGCGACTTGAGCTGTTCTGCCGACAGATCGCGCTCGTCAGGCCGGGCTGTGTCGGGCGCGAGAAACGACGCGTCCTCGCTGGCACCATGCTCCTCGCCATCATCCACGGCGAACGCGGTGAGCAGCGATTCCTGCGCGAAGATCGGCGCGGCGAGCCGGAGCGCGATGGCAATGCTGTCCGACGGGCGGGCGTCGATCTGGAAGCGATCGTCGCCGCGCTGCAACTGCAGTTCGGCAAAGTACGTGTTGTCCTGCACGCGCGTGATGTGCACGCCGGCGAGCGACGCCCCCATGCCGACGATCAGCCGCTTGCAGAGGTCGTGCGTGAGCGGGCGAGGCGGCTGGATGTGATTCATTTCCATCACGATGGATTCCGCCTCCGGCTGTCCGATCCAGATGGGCAGCAGCCGCTCGCCTTCCTTCTCCTGCAGAATGACCACGTACGAGTTCGAAGTGCTATCGAGACCGAGTCGTGCGACTTTGACTTCGACCATGGGAACTCCCGGTGTCGGGCGCCGAGCCTCACGTCCCCATGTCCCAGGACGCGAGATACTTCTCCTGCTCGGGCGTTAGGACGTCGATGCGCGCACCCACGGCCGCCAGCTTGAGCCGCGCGATCTCGCGATCGACTGTTTCGGGCACGCGATGCACATCCTTCGACAGTGATGCGCCATGCTGTACTAGATACTCCGCACCCAGCGATTGGTTCGCGAAACTCATGTCCATCACACTGGCCGGGTGTCCTTCGGCGGCGGCGAGGTTGATGAGGCGTCCTTCGCCGAGCAGGAAGATGCGCTTGCCGGCAATCCGAAACTCCTCCACGAACTCGCGCGCCGGGCGCGACGCGTTGCCGGCCAGCTCGCGGAGCGCGGGAATGTCGATCTCGACGTTGAAGTGCCCGGAATTGCAGATCACCGCGCCATCCTTCATTCGCGTGAAATGCTCGCGCCGCAGCACGTGGATGTCGCCGGTGAGCGTGCAGAAGATGTCCCCGATGGGAGCGGCCTCTTCCATGCACATCACGCGGAACCCATCCATCGTGGCCTCGAGCGCCTTGAGCGGATCGACTTCGGTCACGATGACGTTGGCGCCCATGCCGCGCGCGCGCATGGCGACCCCGCGTCCGCACCATCCATAGCCGGCGACGACGAACGTGGAGCCCGCCAGGAGCAGGTTCGTCGCGCGAATGATGCCGTCCACCGTGGACTGTCCCGTGCCGTAGCGATTGTCGAACAGATGCTTGGTGAAGGAATCATTCACGGAAATGACCGGGAATCGCAGCACGCCATCCCTGGCCATCGCCTTGAGCCGAATGACACCCGTGGTGGTCTCTTCCGTGCTCCCCAGCACGCCGGCGATCAGAGCGGTGCGCGCGCCGGCGTCGAGCCCCTGCACCCACGTGCGCACGGCCGCCGGCAGATCGTCAAACCGGCCCAGCGCGATCATGTGCATGGCGCCAACGACGTCGGCACCATCGTCCATCGTCATGTCCGGCCGGTGCGCGATGACGGCGCGCACGTGCTCGTAGTAGGTGTCGTTGTCCTCGCCCTTGATGGCAAAGACCTTGATGCCGTAGTCGCGCACGAGGTGTGCCGCGACATCGTCCTGCGTGGAAAGCGGGTTGGATGCGCAGAGTGCGACGTCGGCACCTCCCGCCTGGAGGGTGGCCATGAGATTGGCGGTTTCCGCCGTGACGTGCAGGCACGCGGAGACGCGCTTGCCGGCCAGTGGCTTCTCCTTCTCGAAGCGCGCGCGAATCTGCCGGAGCACCTGCATGGAGCGCTCGGCCCACTCGGTGCGCCGCTGTCCGTCGTCGGCGAGGGCAATGTCCCTGATGTCGCTCGCCACGTCACTGCCTGCTCTCGTTATCGTTGCCATCCGTCCACCAGCCGAATGTGAAGCCGCGCTCAGCGCACGGCGCTTCGGAGCGCATCGATCCTGTCCGTGCGCTCCCAGGTAAAGAACGTGATCGGGCGGCCACTGACCTGCCTGGTCTCGCTCACGCGACCAAAGTGGCCGTACGCGGCCGTGGCGCGGTAAATCGGCGTGCACAGATCGAGCGCGCTCCGGATGCCCTTGGGTGTCAGGTCGAAGACCTCGCGCACGGCCTTCTCGATGCAGACCTCATCGACCACGGCCGTGCCAAACGTATCCAGTCCGATACACACGGGCTCGCTCACGCCGATGGCGTAGGCGAGCTGCACCTCGCATCGTTTGGCGAGACCCGCTGCCACGATGTTCTTCGCCACCCAGCGCGCGGCGTACGCGGCGCTGCGGTCCACCTTGGAGGGATCCTTGCCGCTGAACGCGCCGCCACCGTGACGCGTGGCGCCACCGTAGGTGTCGACGATGATCTTCCGGCCGGTGAGCCCCGTGTCGCCCATAGGCCCACCCACGACGAACCGTCCGGTGGGGTTAATGCAGAGCTTGGCCGTCCGCCGGTCGAACATGCCCTCGGGCATGCCCGGCACGATGATCTCTTCGGTGATCGCTTCGCGCAGTTCCGCGATCGCAATATCGGCATCGTGCTGCGTGGAGATGACGACGGTGTCCACGCACGTGGGCCGCCCGTCTTGGTACCGCACCGTGACCTGGGACTTGCCGTCGGGCCGGAGCCAGGGCAGCGCGCCCGACTTGCGGCGTTCGGCGAGCAGACGCGTGAGCCCGTGCGCGAGCTGGATGGGCACCGGCATGAGCTCCGGCGTCTCGTCGGTGGCATAGCCGAACATCATTCCCTGGTCGCCGGCGCCGCCGGTGTCCACACCCATGGCGATGTCGGGCGACTGCTGATCAATGGTGCTGATGACCGCACAGGTCTGCGAATCGAAGCCGTACGCCGCGTTGTCGTAGCCAATGGACTTGATCGTGCCGCGGACGATCTCGGGAATGGAGACGTACGTTCCGGTGGTGATTTCGCCGGCCACACAGGCGAGACCGGTCGTCACGAGCGTCTCGCACGCCACGCGGGCGTTCGGGTCTTCGGCAATGATGGCATCCAGCACAGCGTCGGAAATCTGATCGGCGATCTTGTCCGGATGCCCTTCTGTCACCGATTCCGACGTGATGGGAAACGAGTTTGACACGCGTGGCTCCATGCGCGAAACGGCGGCTGAGCCGCGCGGTGGTCGTTCAGGTGATGGATCGATGATGATATCGTTCTAAAATGGCTCGGGCAACCCGTCCGCGAGGAGCGGATCCGCGCCGCAGGCGCGTGCCAGATGATGCGATAGCAGATCGTGTGCCGCTTCCGCGGTGCGTGCCTCGAGCGCTTCCCGGGCCGCAATCGTGGCACCGGCCACCGTGATGGCGCGCACCAGGCGTTTGACGAGCCGGACGGCACGCGGCGCCACGCTCAACTGGCGCACGCCGAGCCCGATGAGCGCGAAGGCGGTGAGTTGCTGCGAGGCCATCTCGCCGCAGACGGTGACGTCAATGCCGTTCGCCTCTCCGACTTCCACCGTGCGGCGAATGAGACGGAGCACGCCGGGATGCAGCGGCGTGAAGCGGTCGGCAATGTTGGCATTGCCCCGGTCAATCGCCAGCGTGTACTGGGTAAGGTCGTTGGTGCCGATGCTGAAGAACGCCGCGGCGCCCGCGAACGTGTCCGCGGCGATGGCGGCGGCCGGCGTCTCGATCATCACGCCGAGCGGCATGTCGGCGCGATGCGGCACGCCGGCGGCGGCGAGCTCCGCGGCGGCCTCGCGCAGGAGGTCGCGCGTCCGTTCGACTTCCGTGACGCTCACGACGAGCGGAAGCATGATGCGCAGATCGCCGTGCACCGCCGCGCGCAGCATGGCGCGCAACTGCGTGCGGAACATGTCGGGTTGATCGAGGCACATGCGGATGGCGCGCCATCCGAGGAATGGGTTCGCCTCCGTGGGATAGCCGCCGACCGGCAGCTTGTCGCCGCCAATGTCAAACGTGCGAATGACGACCGGATGGCCGTCGAACGACTCCAGGACACGGCGGTAGGCGCGGTACTGTTCGTCCTCCTCGGGCATGGCGGTGCGGCCAATGACCAGGAACTCCGTGCGCATGAGTCCCACGCCGTCCGCGCCGCTCGAGACGGCGGCGACCGCCTCCTCGGGAATATCCACGTTGGCGCGCAACACGATGCGCACGCCGTCGGCGGTGACCGGCTCGGCGCCCGTCATCTCGGCGAGCGCGCTCGTGAGCGCCTCTTCGCGCCGCGCGCGCGCGCGGTGGGCCTCCACCTCGGCCTCGGTGGGATGAATCCAGAGCGTGCCCGCGGCGCCGTCGAGAATGGCGACTTCCCCGCCCTTGAGCTGCTGCGTGGCGGTGCGCAGTCCCACGACCGCCGGAATGCCGAGGGAGCGGGCCAGGATTGCCACGTGCGAGACCCGCGTTCCCGCGTCGGTCGCGATGGCGGCAATCGCTTCCCGGTCGAGCTGCACCGTGAGGCTCGGCGTAAGGTCATCGGTGACGAGAATGGCGTTGGCGCCTTTGGGAAGATCCACCGGATCATGATCGGGAAGATTCAGCAGCAGTGACAGCACACGGATCTGCACGTCGGTAATGTCACCCACCCGTTCGCGCATCATGGGCGATGCGTGACGCGCAAAGTGATGCCGCCACTCGAGCATGGTGATCTCGAACGCCGACTCCGCGGCCAGGTTCTGGCGGATGAGCCCTTCGACGCGCCCGATCAGCTCGACGTCCTGCAGAATGAAGAGCTGCGCGTCGAAGATGCGTGCCTCCTCCTCGCCGGCATAGCGCTCCGCCCGTGCACGCACGGTGCGCAGCCGTTCGCCGGCGCGCTCGAGCGTCGCGTGAAAGCGCTCGATCTCGGCGGGAATGACTTCGTCGGTGATGATGCGCTGCGGCACCTCGGGAACTTCCCAGAGAAGCAGGTGCACGGGACCAATGATGATCCCGGGAGATGCCGGAATACCGACGAGCTTTCGGTCCACTAGCGTTCTCCGAACTTCCGGGCCACGAGGTCGGCGATCGCGATCACTGCCTGTTCCTCGTCCGGGCCGCTCGCCCTGATGAGGAGCTCCGCCCCGAACTCCGCCGCCAGCATCATGACGCCCATGATGCTTTTCCCGTTCACCTCAATGTCGTCACGAACCATGACGATGTCACTCTGGTACCGGGATGCGACCTTCACGAGCTCCGCCGCGGGTCGCGCGTGGAGGCCGTTCTTGTTTGCAATGCGAATCGAGCGTTCCATCGTCATCGAGCCATGGAGTAGAGGATCAGCGCCGCGAGGGCAACGATCGCGGCGCGCCAGCCTTCGACACGGCCGTGCAGGCGTACGAATATCCCGCTCAGCACGACCGCACCGACCAGTGCCGCAATCGCGGCCGTGATGCCGCCGGAGGAACCGTGTCCCGCGACGATGGGTGCGTCGCCGGCCGACGCCAGCACGCGCCGGATCACGAGCGGCAGCACCGCGCCCAGGAGAAACAGCACGGCGCGACCGATATAGAGCGGCGCCTGGCGAAGCACCGGGTGACCCAGCACCGCGGCCACGCGCAGTCCCCCGTGCCACCCGTTGTGAATGCCCCAGGCGCGAAGCCCCACGTGTCCAATGTTGTACAGCACGAGGAAGAGCAGCATGACCGTGAGCGGGCCGGCGCCCATCCCATAGGCCAGCAGCGCAATGAGCGCGGTCAGTGGCAGCCAGCCCGCCCAGACGAGACGGTCTCCCAGGCTGCCCAGCGGACCGCACATGGCATTGCGGAAGCGTTCGATGTGAGCCGGCGGCTGGCCGTCGAGCTCCGCGCGCACGAGCGCACCAACCGCCACGGAGGCGAGATAGGGATGCGCATTGAAGTAATCGGACTCACGGGCCAGGGCGACGCGGTACGCCGTGCCACCGCGCCCGCCGGGCAGCGCCCGCAGGGCCGGTTCGGCGGCGAAGCCGATGCCGTTGCCGAGCATGCTCTCGTAGTTCCACGAGCCCTGAATGGCGAAGAGCCGCGTGAACATCGCGGCGCGCAGACGCCACGCCAGGGGGGGCGGCGACGACTGAGGGCCCGTCATTGCAGCACCGCGAACACCACGCCCGCCGCGAGGCCGCCGAGCAGATACCAGCGTGCGCCCGTGGCGCCGTGTCCGAGCCGCCAGATCGCGCTGGCGGCGGCCGCTGCCGCGATCGCCACGAGAATGCTGTGCGACACCACGAGGTCGAGCGACCACCGGCTCAGCAGCCACGCGTCAACGGGACGCCAGATGACGAGCGCCACGAGCGTAAGCAGCGCGGCACGCACGAGATCCGCCGTGAGTCCGCGCAGCTGCAGCCCGACGACCGCCCGCCAGGAACCGGCTTCGAGGGCCGGTTGCATGCGCTCGGCCCAGATGCCGTTCAGGCGGCGCAGCGCGTACATGCTCCAGCCGCCGGCCCAGGCCGTGGCTATACCGGCGAAGACCGCGACCACGAGCGCGCCGGATCGCGGCTCAGCGCGCACGGCGGCCAACGTACCCGCGACGACGGCCGCGGTCCCCCATTCGGGGTAGCGTGAGGCTCCCACCGGCAGCGTTTCCATGGCCATGAGCTCCAGCACCGCACCGGCCAGCAGCCCTGCAGCGATGTCGCCCGCCACGGCACCGGCGAGGGTCGCCGCAACGATGGGACGCGAGATCATGATTTGCGGGAAACTCACGACGTCCAGGCCGATCAACGCACCCAGGAGCACCGGAGCCAGCAACGCGGGCGCCATCAGGCCTTCGCTCCGGAATCGAGCAATTCGCGCAGCGGCACCGGTCGTGCCGAGGGGACATCGCGTGCGGTGACGGCCACGCCGCGCGCTTCCAGATCGCGCAGGACCTGCGCCTCGGCAGGCGAGAGATAGATGTAGCGCAGCCGTTCGATCCGGCCGGCGCGATGGTGCACGCCACCCAGGTTCACGGCCGTTATGCCATCGGCACTCGATACCAGCCGAGCCATCGATTGGATGTCTCCCGTGAGCAGAATGCCCGCGCGCTGATCGGCACGCCATGCGCCGAGCTGCCCGGGCGCGTCGTCCACCGACGCAAAGAAGAGATCCATCTGCGGCGGGACGCCCATGCGATACAGCTCGCGCTCCCAGTCACTCGACGCGACCACGTCATCGACGAGCGCGATGAACCCCGCATTCATCGGCTGTCCCCAACCCACGACGACCTGGCCGTGAATCAGCCGGTCGTCAATGCGGTACAACTCAACCGGCACGCGAACGACCCTGGAGCACGTGCAGCGATCCCAAGCCCCGCTGGACCGCGTCGGACACCGCCTGATCCGTCACCCCGCCATCATGCATCACGTACTGCAGCAGCGTCGGCAGATTCACACCCGTGACCACGATGAGGTCGGGGCGCCAGCGCACGAGGCGGCACGCCGCCATGTTGCAACTTCCCGCCGCGAGGTCCGTGAAGATGACGCGCGCACCGGAGCTCTCGATCGTGCGCCGCAGCAGATCGTCGATCTGGTCGTTGTCGAGCCCCGCATTGGTCAGCGCGATGAGCCGGTCGCCGCGCCCGGTGATGAGATCCACCGCCGAGACCAGCGCCGCCGCGATGTCGCCATGACCCAGAACGATGCCGGCGTCCGGACTACTCATTGTCCTCCTGCAGGTATTGCCGCACATCCGCCGCCGCGCGCATGCGCGTGATGAGACGTTCGTTGAAGGTCTCCGCGGGGTCCGCGCCGCTGTAGCGCAGCAGGTGATTCATCGCGATGACCTCGGCCACGACCGTGATATTCTTGCCCGGGTTGAGCGGGATCACCACCTTGGGAATGTCCACATCGAGAATGCTCGCGGTCGCGCCGTCGAGGCCGGTGCGATCCACCGCGTCCGCGTGGTCCCACTCCTCCAGGGAGACGATCACCTCAATGCGCTTCTGCTGCCGGACGGAGCGGATGCCGAACACCGCGGGAATGTCGATCACGCCGACGCCGCGAATCTCCATGTGATGGCGCTGCAGCTCATGACCGCGGCCGATGATGACGTCATTGCCGCGCCGGCTCGCGATGACCAGATCGTCAGCGACCAGCCGGTGGCCGCGCTCCACGAGATCCAGTACGCACTCCGACTTGCCGATGCCGCTCCGCCCCACGAACAGGAGGCCGATGCCGTAGACGTCGGCCAGCGAGCCGTGCAGCGTCGTGGTGGGCGCGAATTCATCGTCCAGCGCGGGCTTCACGCGCCGGTAGAATTCGGTCGTCTTGAGCGCGGAGCGGAGGACCGGCACCTCGGATCGTGCCGCGATGGCCAGCATTTCGGGGAGTACACGCTGTCCCTTCGTGACGACGACGCAGGGTACGTGGAACGCGAAGAACGTTTCGAGCACGGTGACCCGCTGGGCCGGCGGCAGCGATTTCAGATACGACATCTCCGTCTCCCCGAAGATCTGCAGCCGCTTCGCGGGAAACCGGTCGACGTAGCCCGCCAGGACGAGGCCCGGGCTCGATACCTCGCTGCTCGTAATCTCGCGTCCCAGCGCGACGCTCTCGCCCAGGACTTCGAGCTGCAGCGTGTCGCGCAGCAGCTCGAGAAAGCGCGCGACCGTGAAGGCGGTCTTCATGCGCGGTCCACCGGTGCCCCGCGCGCCTTCGGCGTCCGCTTGACACGTGTGAGCTGCGTCGCCATGCGGCCGGCCGCGTCCGCGAGCGCGGGACCGAACGTCCGGCCCTCTCCCGCCGCGATGATCGGCCGGCGGCGCGCCGGGCGCAATTCAATCTCCACGCGGCGGAACGGACCGTCCTGCGCAAACCGAATGGTCGCGTCCACCGGGCGCTTCATGCGTGCGGCAAGCTTGCGAACCGTCCGCTCCGCCCGCCCGCGCAGCGTGTCGGACATGACGGCGTGATGCGCATGAAAGATGATTTCCATGGCCACCCTCCTATCCTGCGATATGCCGAAGATGATCGTCCGTCTGCCGGGCCGCACGCTCCCACGTGAAACGCGTGGCGAAGCAGCGCCCCGCCGCGCCAAGCCGCTCCACGAGCGCGCGGTCGTCCGCCAGACGCGTGAGGACGTCGGCGAGCGCGCCAGTGTCGCCATGGGGAACGAGAAACCCGGTCTCCTGATCCCGCACGGACTCCCGCAACCCTGGCGAGTCCGACGCCACGACCGGCGTGGCGCACGCGGCCGCTTCGAAGTTCGTGATGCCCCACCCTTCCTTGGGCGACGTGAACGCCAGGGCCCACGCCTCCCGGAGCAGGGCCAGTTTCTGCTCATCGGTGATGAACCCAAGAAACCGAACCCGGTCACCGAGGTCAAGCGAGCGCGCAAGCGACTCCAGTTCGGCGCGGTAGTCACCCGTTCCCGCAACGATCAGACGCGCATCGGAGTGCCGCGCCGCCGCGAAGGCGCGAATGATGATATCCACTCCCTTGTAGCGCTTGAGCCGCCCCAGATAGGCGAAGAGCGGCGTGGGTGAACGCATGGCCGGCGCCGGCGTATAGGTCGCGGCATCGATGCCGGGATAGATCACCTGGATGCGCGAGCGCGCGATGCCCCGCGCGGCCAGGTCCGACGCGGTGCTCTCACTGATGGCCTCGAAGGGAACGTCGCGGTAGACGCGCACCAGCGGCCGCTCGAGTGCCCACACCACGGACGCCATGGGGGCGGACACTTCGCGAAAGGCCGTCGAGCCGAACAGGTGCGGCACGAGGGCCATCACACGGCGCGCGCCCCACAGCGGCGTGTACAGCGGCACCTTGTTGATGTCCTCCACGACCACGTCCGGCGCGCCAGGCGCGAGCACGCGCCGGTAATACCGCTGCGCATGGAACTGAAAGGTGTAGCGCGTGCCCACGCGATGGACGGCGATTCCGTCAATGGTGGTGCGACTCGCGCAACCGTGCCATCCGCTGCACAGCAGTGTGACCTCGTGTCCCGCCTGAGCGAGCCGCCCAAAGAGCTCGTGCAGGTGCAGCTCCGCGCCGCCCGCCTGCGGATTCTCCCGGTCCTGCCAGTTGACCACGAGCAGTCGCACTAGAGCCGTCCCATGCGGCGCGCGATGGCATCGAGCACGCCATTGACGAAGCGCGCGCTCTGCGCGCTGCCGTAGCGCTCGGCCAGTCGCACCCCTTCCTGGATCACGACGCGCACGGGCGTATCACCGAGGCGCAACTCGGCGGCGCTCAGCCGCAGCACCGAGCGCTCCACGGCCCCCAGTCGCTCCAGCCGCCAGTTCGTGGTGACGTCGGCCAGTGTGCGATCGATCAGCTCGTGCGAGCTGGCCACCGCGTGCACGAGTACGGTCGCGCGCTCGCGCTCCTCGGGCGCGACATCGAGATCGGCCCAGAGCCGGTCCGCTTCCCGTTCCAGGTCCGTTCCTCCGCGCATGTCGCACGCATACAGCGCCTGCAGCGCCCGCGCCCGGGCGCGGGTTTCACGTCTCGTCCGGGACATTCAGGCGATCGAACAGGTCGGCCATCTCGAGCGCGGCGAGCGCGGCGTCCCATCCCTTGTTGCCGTGCGCTCCGCCCGCTCGCGCTTCGGCCTGCGCCATCGTGTCGCAGGTCAGCACGCCCAGACTCACCGGCACCTCGAACTCCGCACTGGCCGCGGCGAGCCCCCGCGCGGCCTCGCCCGCCACGTACTCGAAATGCGGCGTCTCACCGCGAACCACCGCACCGAGCGCGATCACCGCGTGGTAGCGGTCCGACGCGAGCAACTGTCGCACGGCGAGCGGCAGCTCCCACGCGCCGGGTACCCACACCAGATCCACATCCTCGTACGCGGCGCCATGGCGCGTCAGCGCATCCATCGCGCCGTTCACCAGCTTTTGCGTGATCGCTTCGTTGAAGCGGCTGGCCACCACCGCCACGCGCCGCCCCGCACCACCCGGGTTCCCCGTGAATTCCGCCATCAGTGCGCCAGCAGGTGGCCGAGCTTCGAACGCTTCACCGCGAGGTAGTCGCGATTCTCGCTCGTTTCCGGCGCGTGAATCGGCACCCGCTCCGCCACGCGCAGTCCGTAGCCTTCCAGCCCGACGAGCTTGCGCGGATTGTTCGTCATGGGCCGGATGGAACGGAGGCCGAGGTCGAGCAGGATTTGCGCGCCGATGCCGTAGTTGCGCAGATCGGGCTTGAAGCCGAGGCGCTCGTTGGCCTCGACGGTGTCCGCGCCATTATCCTGCAGCGCGTACGCACGAAGCTTGTTCAGCAGGCCGATCCCGCGGCCTTCCTGGTCCAGATAGACGACGACGCCGCGGCCCTCCCTGGCGATCATCTCCATGGCGGCGTGCAACTGCCAGCCGCAGTCGCAGCGCAGCGAGCCGAACACATCACCGGTGAGACAGCGGGAGTGCATGCGCACGAGCACGTCCTCGCCCTCATGCACATCGCCGAGCACGAGCGCCACGTGTTCGTGCGTGTCTACATCGTTGCGATAGCCCACCACGCGAAAGTCGCCAAACTCGGTGGGCAGCCGCGCTTCGGCCACGCGATGCACGAGTCGTTCGGTCTTGAGCCGGTGCGCCACGAGCTGCGCCACGGTGATGAACGTCAGATGATGCCCGTCCGCGAAGCGCTCGAGTTCCGGCCGGCGCGCCGGCTGGCCATCCTCGTCGCGCAGGATTTCGCAGATCACGCCCGCCGGATAGAGACCCGCGAGCCGAGCGAGGTCCACGGCCGCTTCCGTGTGCCCCACGCGCTGCAGGACACCGCCCTCTCGCGACCGGAGCGGCTGCACGTGTCCCCCGAAGCGCAGGTCCGCGGGAACGGTGGCGGGATCCACCGCGACGCGAATCGTCGTCGCGCGGTCCTGTGCACTGATGCCCGTCGTGATGCCGAAGCGCGGCGCCGCATCGACACTCTGGGTGTACGCGGTGCGGTAGGCATCGATGTTGTTCTCGCTCACGGGAACGAGTCCGAGCTGGTCGCACCGGTCACTGGTGAGCGCGAGACAGAGCAGCCCGCTCGCGCGCTTGGTCATGAAGTTGATGATCTCCGGCGTGACGCGTTGCGCCGCGCAGATGAGATCTCCTTCGTTCTCGCGATCCTCATCGTCGGCCACGATCACCATGCGGCCCGCCGCGATGTCACTGATGGCCTGTTCCACAGGTCCAAACGGCATTGCTATCGCTCCACCGCGAGCCAGGGTGCCGCAAGACGCTGCACGTACCGGCCCACGAGATCGGCTTCGAGGTGCACGCGCGCGCCCGGTTGCAGTGCGCCGAGCGTGGTGTGGCTGCGCGTGTATTCAATGAGAGAGAGCTGCACGACGTCGGGCGCGGGGAGCGCGTTCACCGTGAGGCTCACGCCATCCACCGTGACCGAGCCGTGCATCACGGTCAGCTCGGCGACGTCGTGCGGCACGCGCACATCCACGAGCACGGCATCCTCCGCGGTCGCGACGGCTTCCACCACTCCCACACCATCCACGTGTCCCTGCACGATGTGCCCGCCCAGCCGGTCGCCCAGCCGGAGCGCGCGTTCGAGATTGACGCGGTCTCCTGCGCGCCAGGCGGCAATCACCGTGCGCTCCAGCGTGGGTTCGACGGCGGCCACCGTGAACCACCCCGGGCCATGCTCGCGCACGGTGAGGCACGCGCCGTTCAGCGCGATGCTCTCGCCGCCGGCCACGTCGTCGTAGCTGCAACGGACACGCACCTCGCGGCCGGCCGCGGAGTCGTGCGCGTTCTCGACGATGCCGACGTCGTCAATCAATCCCGTGAACACAGAAGGAACGTGCCGGTGCGCGAGGCTAAGTGTTGTGCTCGCCGGCGGGCCACGCCGGCGCGTAGATCGTCATGACATCGTCTCCGAGCGCCCGACGTTCGACGGCCGCGTAGCGCGGCGCAGCATCCAGGGAATACGCCGGAAGGGCGGAAAACGCTCCCAGTGAACCTGCACCCAGCAGCATCGACCCTCGAAATATAATCAGCCGGTTGACCAGCGCGCCCGCCAGCAGACTCCCCGCCAGGCGCGCACCGCCCTCCACCAGCAGTGAACGAACGCCGCGCGCCGCCAGTTCCTCGAGCGCGGGGATGAGCCCCGCCGCGTGCAGGACGCGCACCCCCGCATCTTCCAGGGCACGCACGCGCGGCACATCGGGCGCGTCCACGATGACCAGGGTGGGCACCTCGCGCGCCGTACGCACGACGATGGAGCTGAGTGGCAGCCTGGCGCCACGATCGAAGATCACGCGCAGCGGCGCCACACGCGGCGCGGGCGCAGCGCGAACCGTGAGGGAGGGATCGTCCGCGAGCACCGTGCCGATGCCCACGGCAATCGCATCGCTCCGGGCGCGCAACCGGTGCACCACGCGTCTGGCGCGCTCGCCCGTGATCCAGCGCGAGTGGCCCGCGGCGTCCGCCATCGCGCCATCGAGCGACACCGCGAGTTTGAGCGTGACCCAAGGGCGGTTCGCGCCGAAGGCGTGCAGGAAGGCCGCATTCAGCTCCTCTGCCGCCGCTCCCTCCAGTCCGACCTCGACGGCCACTCCTGCGGCCCGAAGCCGTTCCGCGCCGCCGGCGGCCACCGGGTTGGGATCGCGCGCGGCCACCACCACGCGGACGACTCCCGCGGCCAGCAGCGCATCCGCGCACGGCGGTGTGTGCCCGTGGTGCGCGCAGGGTTCGAGGGTGACGAACATCGTGGCGCCCCGGGCGCGCTCACCCGCCGCTCGCAGCGCCATGACTTCCGCGTGCGGTGCGCCGTAGCGCTCGTGGTATCCCTCGCCCACGATGCTCCCGTCGCGAACGAGCACCGCGCCCACCAGCGGATTGGGTGCGGTCT
>DATNDS010000179.1:0-10090 GCA_035553215.1 Gemmatimonadaceae bacterium | reverse complement strand
GCTCCGCCCGACATGCCCGCCACCGCCAGCCTGCGTGCCGATTCCCTCGTGCTCGCCTATGAAGGCCGGCCGATCCTTCGCGCCGTCGTCCAGTCGGCCGGCGCGCGCGTTGGCATGCGCATCGTGGCCGACACGGTCGGTGACGCCGTGACGCAGGTGATCAAGTTCACGGCGTACGGCGGACGCGTTCGCGTTACTGGCACGGTGTCGGCGAGCGCGCAGGCCTTTGCCTGCGAGGTGGATCCCAGGCAGGACGCCCTGCCAATGGTGCGCGCCGCATCGGGGCCCGGCGAGAACCTGCTCAACCGAGCCGTCTACGATCGCGCGCGCGACTGGGTGCTCTCGGTGGACTTTCCGGCGCACGTCGTGGTGATGCCGAACGCCGGCGCGGAGAGCACGACGTTCAGTCTCGACGCCGAGGGTGGGGAAGTCGCCATCCGCTTTCGCCCGCGCTTCTACGAGATGCATCGTGGATTGCGCGCCTTCCACCCGTGGACGTACACCACGTGGCGGCCGTCGGTCGCGGGGTGGTCGTCGTGGTACGCATTCTTCGATTCGGTGACCGGGCGCGACGTGGAAACCACGGCCGATATCCTGTCGCGCGTGCTGAAGCCCTTCGGCTACACGTACCTGCAAATTGACGATGGGTATCAGCGGGAGCCCGTCGGCACGCCCGCCAACTGGCTGACGACGAACGCGAAGTTCCCTGCGGGACTCCCGGGCACCGAGCGCGCGATCGCCAATCGCGGCCTCCAGCCCGCTATCTGGACCAATGTGGCCGTTCACGACAGCGCGTATGTGCTGGCGCATCCGGACGAATTCGTGCGCGACACGGCCGGTGCGCCGGTGTGGGGCAACTGGATCGGGTTCGTCATGGACGGCTCGAATCCGGTCACGCTGCACGATCTCGTCGTGCCCGTGTACGACAGCCTGAGGCGCATGGGCTGGACGTATTTCAAGGTGGACGCGCTGCGTCACCTGCGCTACGAGGGCTACAACAGCAACGCCGCCTATTTTCGCGCGCGCGGCCTGGAGCGCGACTCGGTGTATCGCGCGGTCGTGCAGACCATTCGTGATGTGATCGGCCACGCCAACTTTCTGCTGGCATGCTGGGGAATTCGCCCGGAGCTGGCGGGGCTGGTCGACGCCGTGCGCGTGGGAGATGACGGCTTCGGCTACGGCGGCTTCGCCGAGTACAATTCGTTCAACAATGTGGTGTGGCGGAACGACCCGGATCACATCCAGATTGCGGCGCCCGATGCGTACCGCGCGACGACGCTCACATCGCTCACGGGCTCAGTGCTCATGCTCACCGATCGCCCGGCGGTCTATCTCACCAGCCGCGTGCAAGCGGCGAAGCGCGCGGCGCCCGTGCTCTTCACGCTGCCGGGGCAGATCTACGATGTGGATCCGTCGCGCTCGTCGCGCATTGGCGAGGCGGACATCACGCTGAGCGGCGCCGGGCCACGCCCGTTCGATGCCGACAAGCGCGCCAGCGCATCGCTCTACCTGCTCGACGTGAACCGTCCGTTCGCTCACTGGTCGGTGCTGGCGCGCACGAGCACCGACGTGCCGCGCATCCGGTTCGCGGATCTCGGGCTGGCGCCTGATCAGCGCTACCTGGTGTTCGAGTTTTGGACGCGACGATACCTGGGCACGTTTCGCGACGGGTTCGCGCCGGGCGTGATCGACCCACGCTACGCGGTGCAGGATTTCTGCATTCGCGCGCTGCTCCCGCACCCGCAGCTCGTTGCGACGAACCGCCACGTGAGCTGCGGCGGTGTGGATCTCGTTGATGTCGCGTGGCGCAGCGACACGCTAAGTGGCACGAGCGACGTCGTGGCAGGCGATGACTACGTGCTCTCGGTACGCGAGCCAACAGGGTTCCGGTTCGTGCGCGCCGAGGCGACCGGTGCAACGGTGGTATCGTCTGCTCTGCAGCGAGGCGTCCGGCGCGTTCGCCTGCGCTCGGCCGCAGGAGGCCGCGTGCAGTGGCGAATTGTTTACCGGGAGATGGGGAAGCAATAGGGTCAGACGCGAATTAACGGGCCAATGGGTTGGGACTCGCGGGCAGTAGCCAGGATGCGAAGGACGGGCAGAATTGAGACAGGATCTACAGGATTCACAGGATAGGCAGGATTGTGGGGAGCCGAGTCCCCAAGGTTCCGTCCGTTCGCTGAACGACGGCAAATTCTTTTGGAACGGCACCGTGAGAATCCTGCAAATCCTGAAATCCTGTCCAGCCGTTCCCGCACTACCGTGCCAGCCAGTACGAGAACTTCACCAGGAAAATGTCGTTCGACCGCTGGCCGAACAAATTGCCCAGGTCGCCGCGGAATGACTGCGTGCCCTCGAACGCCGTGGACGCATCCCGTCCCTGGCTCCAGACGAGGAACAACGTCGATCCCGCGCGATACTCCCAGCGAAACACCACGTTCGAGCGGAACTGCTGGAAATTGAAGCCGCCCGGATTGTTCGCCACGGCCGTGTCGGCGTACGGCTGGTAGCGATCCGCATACGCCGTCGCCCGCGGGTCATCCAGTTCGCGCACATCGCTGTACGTCCCCTTGGAAATGAATGGGGACGCATACACCTGCAGCGACATGTCCGGCGTGAACGTGTAGCCCAGCCGCCAGGTGAGCCCCAGCGTCTTCTGCTCGAGGTGCGCAAAGGTGTAGTGCGACGCCGTCGTGGAGTCCGTGAAGGTGGCGAAATACTGGGCGTCGCTCCGGTTGCGTACATAGTTGGCGCTGAGCGAGGTCGTGAAGCGCGTCGAGACCTTGAGGTCGAGCTCCGGTGACACGTTGATGGACTCCGAGCGACCGCCGTCGCCGCGAAAGTAGTTCACCGAGAAGTAGGGGACCAGCGCGTTCCGGTTGTCCCCTTCGATGCTGATCCACGGCGCGAGATAGGGATCCTGCCGGATGGCGGGTCCACCGCGCGCGCACCGGTCGCAGAACGTCGTGCCCATCTGTCCCACCGTGCCGCCCATGTGCAGCCACCAGCGATCGTTGAATTGCGTGTGCACATTGGTGTTGAAGGCGCGTTCGGTAGGCAGTCCCGCGACACTCCAGTACTGCCAGTAATTGAAATTCCAGCGGAGCTGCTGCCAGAACCGGTTCGGCGTGCGGAATGCGAGCGCCGCCCAGTTCGTCCACTCCTGCTGATCGGCCTGCAGCAGGAACCCGATGTCGTTGATCTCGAATCCGGGCGTCCGTCGCTCGTACGCGCTCTCGAACTGCAGCAGCCTGCCGCCCACCTTCGCGACGCGCAGCTCGAGCGAGTTGCCCGACAGCGACGTCCGCGTCGAGTCGAACGTGAGCGGACCATCGGGCCGCTGATACAGGTGCACCGGGTCACGCTGCGTGCGCGCGATCGCCGCCGCGCTGCCCGCCACGCGGCTCACGTCGAACGAACCGGACAGCTCGAAGTCGCGGTGAAAACGTCGCCGCGCATCGATGCCGCCACTGTACGCGCTCGATCGCAGGTACGGATCGCTCGAAACATCCATCGAGCGATTCACCGCCGTGAGAATGAAGCCGACGTTCCCGTTGCCGCCGGCGAAGTCCTGATTCGCGCGCACCACGCCATAGTTGGCCGACGGTTCGAGGGTGGTGCCCCCGGGACCGGCCACGTGATCGGTCACCGCATCGAGCGCGCCGATCGAGAACCCGGTGGGCAGGCGCCCGGTGAGCTTGGCCGCGCCGAGTATCCGGCTCGACGCGGGCGCCGCGGCATCGGCGTAAATGCCGGCCAGCTCCGGTGCACGCCCGATGCGCCGCGAGTAGAAGAGCCCTTCGCCCGTGCTGCAGTCCAGCACGACCACGCAGTTCACGGTGAAGGTGAACAGCCCTTTGCCCTCCACGAAGAACGGCCGTCGCTCGGTGAAGAACGTCTCGAACGCACTCAGGTTGAGCTGGGACGGATCGGCCTCGACCTGACCAAAGTCAGGGTTGACCGTCGCGTTGAGGAGCAGCTTGGACGAGAGCTGATACTTGAGGTCGCCGCCAACGGTGAACTGCTGATCCCGTGTAGTGCCCGTCGCCGTCGGCTGCTGCACGTTCTTCGTGACGACATATGGCGTGATCTCCGCATCACCCGGCCGCGCGAGCCCGTCGAGCCCTGTGAGGTCGCCGAACTGCGACACCAGCCCTGAACGCGACATGCGGTAGAGCGGCCAGGTGATTGTCTCCGTGTGACGCTGGATCACGCGCCAGATGAGAATGCCGAACGTCCCGTTGTTCCGGGCGGTGTAGTGCAGTTGTGAGAGGGGAATGCGGTACTCGGCGGTCCAGCCGAGTGAATCGGTGCGCGTCGCGACGTCCCAGATGGCGTCCCAGGCGACGTCCTCGGTGCCGTCGTTATAGATGGCGTAGTCAGACTTGACGCCCGCCGGGTTCACCGAGAATTCGTAGCCGGTGCGACGGTCGTGATACGAGTCGAGGAGAATCGTGACGTGGTCGGACGCCGTCTGGTCATCGCGGCGCGACAGCAGACTCACGATGCTGTCCGGATGCGCGTCGAAGGAACGGACGAACACGTAGAGATAATGCGCGTCGTACGCGACGCGCGCCTCGGTGCGCTCGCTGGGCTTCGCGCCTTCCGTGGGCTGCGCCTGGAGGAAGTCGCTGATGACGGGCGTGTTGCGCCAGACCGGATCGTCATCGCGGCCGTCAATGACAGGCGGCGAGGCCGCCCGCGTCGCGCGTACGGTCGTGCTCGTTGGCGGCGGAGCGGGCGAAGACACTGGGCGCGCAGCCTGCAGCAGGAGCAGCAGCCCGAGAAGATGAGTCACGTGACGGCATCGACTGAGAGGTCAATGCCTTTGACAGACGGACCCGGGGAAAGGTTGGGGCAGCCCTTGGGGCAGCCCTTGGGGCAGCCCTTGGGGCAGCCCCATGAGCTGCCGTGCAGGCTGCCCCTTGGGCTGCTCCGCCTACTCCACCACGGCGCACCCCGCCACGGTCGCGCACCGCGGATCAACTGGCGGCAGCCCTTCGCGCGATAATTGGGTGTTCACGATGGGCAATTGTGTCTTCCAGAGCTGAGAGAGGCGGTCGGTGTAGCCGCGCAGTTCCGTCGAAAGAATGTGAAAGATTTCCGGCATGTGGTTCGTGGGACGGCCATCACCGCGTTCCGCCATGGAGAGCAGCGCCGCCAATCGGTTGTCCACCTTGATCGGGAAGTTGAGCGGGTCCTGCCCGCTCTGATTCTTCACCTGATAGATATCCTGCTCGATGGCCGATGCCTGGGCGGCGAGCGAGTCCGCCATGGCCTTCACGGCCGCGCTCGACGACCGGCCGGCGCGATCCCTGAGCTGTGCCTTCACCCGACGAATGGCGATCACCGCTTCGTTGGCGTCGGTGGCCCGGTCGCGCACGCTGCGCGAAAAGGCGTACTGCGCGCGCAGGTCCGCATCCGTGACGCCCGTGCTCCAGTGGTTGCGCTGCACGACGACGGGCGCGCTGAGCGTGCGGCCGTCCGCGGTGAGACGCACGGTGTAGCGACCGGGGGGAAGCGCGGGGCCGCGCGTGCGCGCACCCCAGAAGATCATCCCCGGAAAGGTGACGATGCCCTGCGCCCGCAAGTCCCAGTCGAGCGAATTGAGGCCGGCCTGCATGGGGAGATACGTCACGGTCTGGCGCCGCGACGGGCCGCGTCCGGTTGTGTCCGCCTTGCTGGTATCGGGCTCGAACGTGCGCAGCACCGCGCCCGTGGAATCCAGGATGTCGAGGTGCGCCTGGCGCGGCGCGTCTGCGAGCCACCAACTGATGGCCACGTCCGGTCCCGAGCGTACGCCCCTGGGGGGCGTGAACAGATGCGCCTCGGACGCAAACAGCGCCGCGTTCGCCTGCCGCAGCGGTGCAATGTTGTCGAGCACCCAGAACCCGCGCCCATGCGTGGCGATCACGAGCTCGTTGCCATGCACCGCGAGGTCGGCGACGGGAACGTCGGGCAGGTTGAGCGAGAGCGGCTGCCACGACGCGCCGTCGTCATACGACAGGTACACGCCGTGCTGCGTGCCGGCGTACAGCATGCCGCGGCGCGTCGGGTCCTCGCGGACGGCGTGCACATAGGCATCGGCGCGAATCCCCTTTACGATCTTCGTCCACGTGCGGCCGTAGTCGGTGGTCCTGAAGATGTACGGCGCGAAATCATCGAACAGCGGTCGCCGCACCGAGATGTAGGCCGTGCCCGCGTCGAACGATGATGCGTCGATCTGGCTCACCCGCCCGAAGTCCGGCATGTCGCGCGGCGTGACGTTCGTCCACGTCCTGCCGCCGTCGCGCGTGACGGACACGCGCCCGTCATCGGACCCGGTCCAGATCACGTTGACGTCCTTCTTGCCCGGTCCCACGCTGAAAATCGTGGCGTACACTTCCGGCCCGTTCATGTCGCCGGTGATCGGCCCGCCGGACGGCCCCAGCGTCTTCGGATCATGACGCGTGAGATCGCCGCTCAGCACCGTCCACGTCTGACCACCGTCGGTCGTCTTCCAGAGTCGCTGCGATGACGTGAAGAGCGTGGTCGGACTCACCGGCGAAAAGAGAATGGGGAAGGTCCACTGCCAGCGCTCGCGAATGTCCCGCGAGGGCTCGCCGGAGTAGAACCACGGATACGGATTCACTTCCCGCGTCTGCCCTGTGCGACGATTGTACTTGTCGATGTACGAGCCGTTGTTCCCGCCGGAATAGAAGACGTCCGGATCGCGCGGATCGGGCGCGATGTAGCCGGGCTCGCCGCCAGCGACCTCGTACGCGTACGCCATGCCGCCCGCCGTGATGTCGGGCGCGGCACGGTCGCGCCCGTCCGCCGCGCTGTCACGCTGCGTCGTCGCGCTGTCGTGTTCCGACGCGCCGCTCTCGCGCTGCATCGCCGCGCTGTCATGCTGCATCGTTGCGCTGTCACGCCGCACCGCGCGCCGCTGCTCGCGCTCGAACGCCGGGAGATTCCAGTCGAAGGGAACGCACAGCGTGCTGTTATCCTGCTGCGCGCCGCAGACGTGATACGGAATGTGCGACGTGAACGCGACATGATAGAACTGTTCGGTGGGAAAATCCTCGTCGGTCCAGCGATGTCCGATGTTCACCGAAACCGCGCCGCCGCCGTCGTTGCCCACCACCAGGTGCCGCACGTTGTCCGGGTCGATCCACAGGTCGTGAAAGTCGCCGTGCGTGCCGTTGATCGTCTTGAGCGTCTTGCCGCCATCGGTGGAGCGGAAGAGCGACGTGTTCTCCATGTACACGACGTCCGCGTTCTTCGGATCGGCGAACACGTGCGTGTAGTAGAACGCGCGCTGGCGGATGTTGTGGCTGTCGTTCGCGAGCGTCCACGTCGCGCCCGCGTCGCTGCTCCGGTAGAGCCCGCCCTTCTCGTTCTCCACCAGGGCGTACACGCGACTGGGATCGGCGCCCGATACCGCCACACCAATGCGGCCGTCCACCCCCGATGGCAGACCGGGGTTGCGCGTGATCTCCGTCCACGTCTCACCGCCGTCGGTGCTCTTGAACAGCCCGCTCCCCGGGCCGCCACTCGACATGTGGTATTCGTTGCGGTACGCCTCCCAGAGCGACGCGTACATGACGTTCGGGTTCGACGGGTCGATGCTCACGTCGATCGCGCCGCTCCGGTCATCACGATAGAGCACGCGGCGCCACGTCGTGCCACCGTCGGTGCTCTTGTACACGCCGCGCTCGGTGCTCGGCTCGCTGTACTTGCCGAAGGCGGCGACGAAAACAATGTTCGGATTGGTGGGATGAATCCGGATCTTCGAGATCGCATCGACGCCGCTGAATCCCACGTGTGTCCAGGTCTTTCCCGCATCCGTGCTGCGGTACACGCCGTCACCCGGCATGATGTTGCCGCGGATGCAGCTCTCACCCGTCCCGATGAACACGATGTCGGGATTGCTCTCGCTCACCGCGACGGCGCCCACCGATGCACTGGTGATCTGCCCGTCCGTCACCGGCGCCCAGTTCTCGCCGCCGTCGGTCGTCTTCCAGAGTCCGCCGCCGGCCGCACCGAAGTATGCCACCTGCGGCTGCCCTCTGACGCCGCTCACCGCGATGGATCGTCCGCCGCGATCGGGTCCGATGTTGCGCCACTGGTAGGCCGCGAGAAACGCCGAATCGAGTACGAATGAGGCCGCGGTGTCCGGAACATTCTTCGAGCCGGGCACCGAGCCGGCGCCCACGAGCGCCGCCAGGGACAACACGAGGAGGGAGCGGGGAGAAAAGGACATGGGAGGAGAGGGAAGGGTCGGGGAGAGCGCGCGCCGATCGGCGACCAGATAAACTATAGCGTTCAATCCCGACTCGCCGCAGGCTCCCGCTCCATTCCTCATTTTCCACCGCCGAATCGTGCCGTCCCGCCGCGCCACGCGCGCTGCCGCCAGCGTTATCACGCTGCTCGTGCTGCTCTCCTGGATCGCTGCCGCCTCGCCCGTGCGCGATGCGCTCACGCTGGCCAGTCTACCCGGCGTTCGACTGATGCGGCCGTTCTGGTACGTGGTGCTGGCGCCCGCGTGCACGGTGCTCGATGCGCTCACGCTGCTGTCGGTGCGGCAGAATCTCGCGGTCATTCTCTCGCTCGCGCTGATCTACGTGCTGTGGCGCATCGTGCGCTGGTTCGCGGGACGACGCCTGGCACGTCGGTCGGCGCTCCGCTCGGCGCTCCGCGAGCTGCGTCTCGCGCTGCGCGCACTCGGCGTGCTCGTCGCCGTGTACGGCATTGGCATTGTCGCGCCCCGCCCCATGGCCGCACTGCGCGTGTCCGATCCCGACGCGGTCATCGTAGACGTGCACAGCCACACGAATTACTCACATGACGGGCGCGCGGATTTCAGCCCGCGGGTCAACCGCGCCTGGCACCGCGCGGCGGGCTTCGACGTTGCATACATCACCGACCATCGCAGCTTCGATGGCGCCACGGAGGCCATGGCGCTCAATCCGCGTGTGGCGGGCGACAGCATCGTCATGTTGAGCGGACTCGAATTCGTCATGCACAACAGTCATCTCGTCGCGCTCGGCCTGACCGCCCCGGACGAGCGCTGGCTCTACGTGGACCGGCAGAAAACGCACCCCAACTGGCCGCCGCTCGTGAGGCCGCCGCCGGTGCTCATCCAGACGATTCCGGAGAATCTCGACAACCTTCCGCCGCCGGACTCCAGCGGCACGCACGGCGTGCTGGGCATCGAACTCTCCGACGGCGCACCGCGGGGAATCGAACAGGCGCAACGCGATCGCGCACGCATCCTGCACCTGTCAGACAGCCTGCATCTCGCGCTCGTGGCTGCCTCGAACAATCACGGGTGGGGACGGACAGCGGTGGCATGGAGCGTGTTGCGCATTCCGGGGTGGCGCGCGCTCACTCCGGATTCACTCGACGATGCCATCCAGCGGCGCATCCGAACCGCGCGGCGCCAGGCGGTGCAGGTGATCGAGCGCCGCAGCCCAAGTGCGGATCGCTCGCGAGTTGCACTCTCGGCCACGCTCCCGGCGGTGGCGTGGAATCTGTTCGTAACGCTTTCACCGGTGGAGCGGGTGTCATGGATCGTGTGGGTGTGGATCGTCGCGGCGCTGATCGGCCGCGCCGCCGGACCACCGGGAGAACCGGCGGGACGGGGGGGACCGCCAGAGGGATAACCGCACTCGCGACGTATCCCGTCGCGCCGCGTGTACACGCGCTCGTCGCCGACCGCGCGTTCGTGTACGCCATGCTCATCCTCGCGGGGGCTGCGCTCGTGCGACTCGCGCTCGCCGCGGTGGTGCCGGTGGTGCCCGACGAGAGCTACTACTGGGAGTTCTCGCGCCGTCTCGCCTCCGGCTACTTCGATCATCCCCCCGCGATCGCGTTGCTCGTACGTGCGGGGGTCGCGCTCTTCGGTGTGACCGCGCTCGGCGTGCGGTTCTGGTCGGTCGTGGCAGGGTGGATCGCGTCCGTGCTGCTGGTGCTGCTCGCGCGCCGTCTGGGCGGCGACCGCGTTGCGCTGCGCACCGCGGTGATCATTGCGTGCGTGCCGCTGGCGGCCGCGGGTCTCGTGATCGCGACGCCGAGTACGCCGCTCATGCTGGCGGCGGCCGGTGTGCTG
>DATNDS010000178.1:0-7184 GCA_035553215.1 Gemmatimonadaceae bacterium | reverse complement strand
TCTGATGCTTTGCCACAAACTCAGCCACGGCCGTCGCGAACAACTGGCTGCGAGAGACCCCCATCCGCTGGGCGAGAACATTGGCCGACTTGAAGAGTTCGTCAGGAAGAGAGATGGCCGTTTTCATACTGTAGTATGACCCTGGTATAACGGCCGCGCAAGACGCTCGTTCACGCAGTGCGTCGTCATGGTCCATGTCACGCCGATGTCGGGCCGCGCCGCACGACCTCACCCCGTCCCGGGATGCTCATGCATCGCCGCGTGATGATCGCTCCGCTGGAACGCCAGGAATTCGTGCACGGCCGCAATGGCCAGTGAATCCGACGTGATGATCCGCACCTCACCGCCGCGCGGGAGCGTGTCGGCGACATAGCGGATGAGCGAGCGGCGCGCGGCCATGATATCCGTACCGGGCACCGCGCGCGCATGCACCAGTCCCGGCAGACTGAAATCCCCACGACTGAACCGGCCGGCGATGCCCGCCATGTGGGCGCGAATCGTGGCTGTGCCGGCGCTGTCATCCACGTCGCGCTGCAGCACGATGCGACCGCCATCCGGCAGCGGCTCGAAGACGTGGGCCGACGTGTACTGATCCACTCCCATCACCTGCGCGCCGCGGCGCTGCACCGCGCGAAATGCGCTGTCCGATGTCGCGGCCTTCGCGGAGGAGCGACTCGCGGGTGCGGAGCATCCGCTCGCGACCACTCCAAGCGCGGCGATGATGGATACGAGACGCATGACTCCCCCCGGCCCCTCCATCATTCCAGCCTCCGTCGTTGCAGCGAACGCCCGAATCTGCATTGTGGTAATACCCGCAGGCCCAGCCCCTACTCCTCCCGCAGCGTCGCCGCCGGATCCGCGCGGCTCGCGCGCCGCGCCGGCAGCCACGTCGCCGCCACGGCCGTCAACAGCAGCAACAGTGGTACCGCCACGAACGTCACCGGATCCACCGGCGCCACGTCGAACAGGAAAACCTGCATGAAGCGCGTCGCCGCGAGCGCCGCCACGATGCCCGCGGCGAGACCTGCGCCAACGAGCCACATGCCCCGGCGCACCACCATCCACCGCACCTGCTCGCGCTGTGCACCCAGTGCCAGCCGGATTCCCATCTCGCGCGAACGTCCCCGCGCATACTGGGCCATCACGCCGTATACGCCCACTACCGCCAGCACGACCCCCACTGCCGCGAACACGAGCAGCATCGTCATGAGGAACCGCTGTCGCGCGAGCGACGCCGAACGCACGTCGGCCATGGTCCTGACCGACGCGATGGCGAGCCCGGGATCCACGGCGGACACGATGCGCCGCACCGCCGGCGCCAGCGTCGAAGGAGTGCCCGGCGTGCGGATCACGAGCGCCATCTCCGTGCGCACCTCCTGCGCGAACGGCGTCATGAACTGGATCTTCGTCTCGGTGCCGAGCGACGTCTGCCGCTCGTCGCCTACCACACCCACGATCGTCCGCCACACCGACGCCGAATCGGGCGACTTGTCGAACGCGACACGCTGGCCTACCGGGTCCTGTCCGGCGAAAAACTGCCGCGCGAGGGTCTGGTTGATGAGCACGACAGGAGGCGCTTTCGCCCCGTCCTGCTCCGTGAACTCGCGCCCGCGTATGACGGGGACGCGCATGGTCCGGAAATAGCCCGGCGTGACTTCGCGATGCGCAACCTCATTCCCGTACTGGTCCGGTGCGCGTCCCGCTACCGAAAACTGGCTCGTCCACCCCCAGCTTGTGAGCGGCAGCTCCGAGGTCGCCGCGGCGTTCGTCACGCCGGGTAGCGCGCGCACCCGGCGCAGCAGCTCATCGTAGAACATGCGCACGTTGTCGAAGGAGTCGTCGCGCGGGCCCGACGCACTCATCTGCACGGTGAGCACGCCGCGCGCGTCGAAGCCCGGAGCCACCTGCGTCAGCTCCAGGAAGCTGCGCACGAGCAGCCCCGCGCCCATCATGAGCAGCAGCGCGATGGCTACTTCACCGATCACCAGCGCGTGACCCCAGCGCTGCATGCGCCGCACGTCGCTTCCGCAACGACCGCCCTCCTTGAGCACTTCCGCGGGTGTCCGCCGCCCGCTCCATACCGCCGGCGCGATGCCGAAGAGTATGCCGCTCAGCGTCGTGATGGCGACGACGTAGCCGAGCACCGCCCAGTCCATGCGCACGTCGCCCGCGGGCAGCATGCCGGGTGGTTGCAGGGCGATCAGCACGCGCGTGCCCCACCAGCCAATGGCGAGGCCCACGGCGCCGCCGATCAGCGACAGAGTCACGCTCTCCGTGAGCGCCTGGCGAATGAGCCGCGTGCGTCCCGCGCCGAGCGCCAAACGCATGGCCGTCTCGCGCTCGCGACCCGCGGCCCGGACGAGCAGCAGATTGCCCACGTTCGCGCACGCGATGAGCAGCAGCAGCGTCACCGCCGCGAGCAGCGTCTCCAGCGGGCGGCGCGAGTCGCGCACGAGAAAGTCGTGCAGCGGCGTCATCCCGGCGCCCATCCCGCGGTTGGTCTCCGGATACTGAAGCTGCAGTCGCCGCACAATCGTCTGCAGCTGGGAATTGGCGCGTTCGAGCGAGACGCCCGGTGCGATGCGCGCGATCGCGCGCATCCAGTGCGCGCGGCGGAAGGAAACGTCCGCGCGGCTTGCGGGGTCCAACCAGAGCGGGATCCAGGCATCAACGTTTTCTGATGGGAAGCGAACGCTGGCCGGCATGATGCCAACCACCTGCGCGCGCTTGCCGTTCAGTGTGATCGTGTGACCCACGAGGTCGGGGTCCGCGCCGAACTGCTCGCGCCACATCCGGTCGCTTATCACAACGACACGCGTGCGGGTCTTCCATGTGTCGGCGTCGCGCAGCGCGCGCCCCATCTCGGGATGCACGCCCAGCACCGAGAAGAAATTTCCAGTCACCGTGACTACCGTGAACAGCCGCGGCGCGCCCTGTCCAGTGAGCGTGACACTCTCTTCGCCATCCACGTACGCGGCGACGTCGGTGAACGCATGCACCTGCTCGCGCCAGTCCAGCATGTTGGCGGGCGCGACGTCCTGCTGATCCCAGTGAAACTCGGGGTTCGATTCCCAGAGCATCACGAGACGGTCCGGCTGGCTGAACGGCAGTGGGCGCAGGATCACCGCGTTCACGGCGGAGAAGATCGCGGTGTTGGCGCCGACGCCGAGCGCGAGCGTGATCACCGCGGCGAGCGTAAGGGCCGGACTGCGCCGCAGTACGCGGAGCGCGAAGCGCACGTCGGACGCGAGATCCTCGAGCCAGCGCGTGCCGCGTCCATCGCGGTGCGCTTCCCTGGTGGTGTCCACGCCGCCAAACGCGATGCGCGCCTGCCGCCACGCCTCCTCGGCGCTCATTCCCGCGCGGATGTTCTTCTCGGTCTCGAGCTCGAGGTGCAGGCGGATCTCGTCATCCAGATCGCGGTCGGCCGCGCGCCCGCCGAATACCAGTTGCAGTCGCCGCGCCAGTCCCTGAACTACGCTCATGATCGTGTTCCTCGCTCGTCAGGCGGAACGATCAGGTGGTGGACAGAATCCATTCGACCGCCGACACGTAGCGGCGCCAGCTCTCGGTCTCGGTGCCGAGCGCGCGCCGGCCCTGCGCGGTGAGCCTGTAGTAGCGCGCGCGGCGGTTGTTCTCCGTCGTACGCCACTCGGCGGCGATCCACCCTTTGAGCTCGAGCCGCTGAAGCGCGGGATAGAGCGACCCCTGGTTGACGTCGAGCACGCCGCGCGAGAACTGCTGGATGCGCTGGCTGATCCCCCAGCCGTGCATGGGTTCGAGAGTGAGGGTCTTGAGGACGAGCAGGTCGAGCGTCCCGCGCAGGACGTCGGCGGGTGGTGCGGAAGAGGCAGGCGGTTCAGGCACGAGCGGTTCCGGGTGGCGGTGGCCGATCTTCTGTAGAGTTCCGACAGAGAATGGGATGGCTTCTGTCGGAAGTCAAGAGGAGGGCCATGGGCGGCGCGACGGCTTCCGCCGGACGACGCCCGCCGCTCTGGACTTCCGGGCGCCCGGATGTCAACATCAACGCCTCTCCAACCGAGTGCGACCCATGCGTGCCCGTACCTGTATTGCGGTTCTCGCCGTCTCCGTGCTGCCGAGCCTGGCCGCTGCGCAGCAGTCAAACCCCGTCTCCGATGCGTTCCGCCAGAACGCGGCCAGCGAAGGCAAGAATCTGGTGGCCGCCTTTGAGGAAATGCCCGCCGACAAGTATGGCTTCAAGCCAACACCGGCCCAGATGAGCTTTGGCCAGATCGCCGTGCACCTCTCGGAAGGCAACGACTACTTCTGCGGAGAACTCGCCGGAACGAAGGCGCCAACACGCAGCAAGATCTCCGCCACCGACAGCAAGGATGTACTCGTCGCGCGCCTCAAGGAGACCTTCGCGTTCTGCGACAGCTCGCTGGCCAAGATCGACGATTCCAAGCTGGGCGAGCAGTTGCCGTTCTTCGGCGGACGCACCCAGTCGCGCGCGGCGATCATGACCGTGGCGACGGGCGACTGGGCGGACCACTACAGCCAGACCGCCATCTATCTGCGGATGAACGGCCAGCTCCCGCCGACGGCGAAGCGGAGGGGACCGGAGTAGGCGGGGGAAGCAATGGGAAGCAATGGGGTCAGACACCTTTGGGGGTCTGACCCCATTGCTTTTTCACCCCAGCTTGTCGGCGGCCGGCCGCGTGATTCGTACTTAGCACGCCTCCGGTCACGCCGGACATCCAGGGCATCGTGGTGGAGCGCTGGTACGAGCGGCTGAGCGACGGCCAGCGGGTGACGTCGGTAAAGGAAGGCGATCTCGTTCGCGTGCGTCTTCGCGTGACGGTGCCGGCCGATCGTCAGTTCGTGGCGGTGGAGGATCCGCTCCCCGCGGGTCTCGAACCGGTGGATCTGCGTCTTCTGACGTCGGGCACGCTCAAGCCCTTCCTGTCAGCCGGGAGTGAGGCCGCCGAGGCGCCGGACGAAGGCGAGGGCGATGGCCCGATGTGGCAGCGCTGGCTCTATGGAAGCTGGGACGGCGGCTGGTGGAGTCCGTGGGAGCACAAGGCGATCTACGACGATCGCGTCGTGTACTTCGCGCGGATGCTGTGGGCGGGCACGTACACGGCGAGCTATGTGGCGCGGGCGACGACGGCGGGGAATTTCGTGCGGCCGCCCGCGCACGCGGAGGAGATGTACAACCCGGGGCTGCAGGGGCGGAGTGACGGGGGGAGGTTCGGGGTGAAGCAGGAAATGGGGAAGAGGAAATAGGGAGCTGGGCGATGCGCGATTTGCGCATTGCCTGATCTCGCCGGCGAGATCACGAGCGGAAGGCAAGCGTCATTCGCGTCCATCGTCGAGAAAGCGTTTGAGTGCGCCGGGCCGCCGGGCGACCAGGCCACTTCGTATTGCGGGTTGTGCGGGGCGGATCACCACGCCTCGTTCGACCAACTCCGCGAGGCGTGCGTTCAGATCCGACGCTTCGGCTGCTGTTGGGCGGATCACTACGGCCGGGTTGCCCTCGACCGCGATCCGATGGCCTTCGTGGATCCGGCGAACGATCGCCGAGAGTTTGGTCGTGAGCGCGTGCAGCAAGTTGGTGCGCCGCATCGGAGCAATAATGATCAGTCGGGTCAGGGTGGAGAAGTGTCGGGTTGGATCACGATCGCCTTGGCGGAATAGACGAGACGGAAAAGGTTCGGTGTCCATGTTGTCCGCTGTCGCGATGCTGCAAGCCACAAGCGCTCGCCTTGGCGGCACCGTTATCCCGCCGCAGTATCCTCGCCCAATTCCGACTCGTGTTTGATCGCACTCCAATCGATCTCGAGCACCCAACGCACCGTGGCAGGATTGTGGCGAACCACCCCGTCGGCCACCAAATCGTCCCGTTTGGCTTCATCGTCCGCGTCATCACTGTACGCGCTGAGTGCCAAGCCCTCTTGCAGTTCGATGCCATTCCTCTTCAGGTCCTGCAGAGTCCCATTCTTGGCCAGGAGCACTCGTCAGGAATTGTCAGTGCGGGAGTCGCGGGTCTGTCGCTGAAGGAATTCGACAGCGGGCTAACCCGGCTCCTGTATCTCGCTGTCGAAGACATCAGCGCGCAGCGATGGGAGCGTGTGAATTATCGCGTGCGCGATCTTGGGCGGGGCATGATCTCATTCGTGTGTGATGCACTAACCCAGACGAGTCCATTAGCCCGAAGAGTCCAATAGTGCCCCGAACTCACGCGAAAAGAGCAAGAATCCTTCGCGGGCATCGCTAAATCGAACTGCCCTCGTAGGCGCGAATGGAAGTATGCTTTCTGCTCTGTATGTTTCGCTACTGAGCCATACTGACGTTGGGGCGAAGGCGTTGATCGCGATCATCAGTTCCCAACACAGGTTGAGGGATCCCGGCGTGTTCTCAATCGGGGTGAATGAAAGACAGAAATTGGCGAGCTCGCCAAATGAGCGAAGGATTTCCTTCTCATTGGCGTTGAGCGTCTGCAACTGAAGCAGGGCGCTATTCTCGCGGCGCCGGAGGCCTAGTGTCCGACCACTTGCAGCGTGCAGGGTGCCAACATCAGACAAGAGCAGCTTGTCAGCGGCGAACTCGCTTACTGCGGATAGTAGTCGCACTCCTGCTTCTCGCTCTACAGCAAAGCATCTATACGCAATCATTTCGGAGTCGGCGATGGAGAGATTTGGGGTGCTGAGGGCACTCTTAGAGAGGTAACAGTGATGGGGCGAGATATACGGGTCGGCTATTTTACGGCGCACCCTGGCAAGGAGATTCCACCGGAAATGATTCCGCGATAGCTGTCGCGCCAGCTATTCATTTGACTCTGATTCTTTGACTACACGGCTGACTAAAGTATGGAAAAGCGACTATTTCGCCCTCAGGACTTCGCGTTCGCGCGTCCTCTACGTTGGCCTGAACGTGAGAAAGATCGGCTGGCATTTCAGAACACTCTGGTCGAGTACTCGACACTAATGGTCGCCTTGCTTGAGGCAAGTGAAGGTAACGCCACCGAAATACTGCTCGAGAGCTTGGCTCCAGTCCTGGAGAGTCTTCCCGGCCTTTGGCCATCAGGGAACATTCCAGCGGAGGTCGCACGACTGATTGGCGCAGCTGCGGAACGCCGGGCCAGGTGAGTGACCGGTTCGATTCGACGCGTTCAAGGACAATGAGTGGAGGCGGTTCGATCGGCTACAGGGAAGCTGGGCCAG
>DATNDS010000177.1:0-22657 GCA_035553215.1 Gemmatimonadaceae bacterium | reverse complement strand
CCGCAACCTCACATCCTTTGGTGCGTTCGTCGAGATCGAGCCGGGGATCGATGGACTCATTCACATCTCGGACATGTCCTGGACGAAGCGCGTGCAGCACCCGTCCGAGGTCGTCAAGAAGGGCGACACCGTGGATGTCGTGATCCTCAACATCGATGCCGAGAACAAGCGCATCTCGCTGGGGCTCAAGCAGGCCACCGAAGATCCGTGGCTGCGCATTGGTGAGACGTATCCCGTAGGCACCGATGTGCGCGGCACGGTGGCCCGCCTCATGGACAAGGGCGTGGTCGTGGACATCGGGAGCGATCTCGAAGGCTTCGTGCCCATCAGCCAGCTCAATGTGGGCAAGCCGGTCACGAATCCGGCCGACGTCGTCTATGAAGGGATGAATCTCGACCTGCGCGTGCTCGAGGTGGATCCGATCCACCGCCGGATCGTGCTGGCGGTGACCAACATCCCCGAGGAGCAGCCGCCACGTCCGGAAACGCCGTCCAAGGTCATTCCGATGGATGAGGACGGGCACGAACTGCACGGGGTCGTGCCGCCGGATGTGATCAGCGAGGCCGCCGAGGAGGACCCGGAGGGTCCGGTCTCCTGAGCGCCGGAGTACTCGCTATCTGATCGTGCGCCCCGCGGATGCCCCGCGGGGCGCACGTCGTTTCCGGCTCACGGCGCGTCCTGGCTGGATGGGGGGCTGGTCACGCGCTAGCTTCCCCCCGACATGAGCACGCAAGAGAAACTCGAGCTGCTCGAGCGGCGCCGCGCCGAGTCGGAGATGGGCGGCGGAGCCGCCCGGTTGCAAGCGCAGCACGACAAGGGCAAGCTGTCCGCGCGCGAACGCCTGGACACGCTTCTGGACGACGGCAGCTTCGTGGAGCTGGATCGCTTCGTCACCTCCCGCGCGTCGGATCAGGCGTCGAATGGCGACGTGGTATTCGGCGATGGCGTCGTCACCGGCTACGGCCGCATCGAAGGGCGGCTGGTGTATGTCTTTTCCCAGGACTTCACGGTCTTTGGCGGCTCGCTGTCCGAGGCCCACGCCGAGAAGATCTGCAAGGTCATGGACCTCGCGGTGCGAAACGGGGCGCCGGTCATTGGCCTCAATGATTCCGGCGGAGCGCGCATCCAGGAAGGCGTGGTGTCGCTCGGCGGCTATGCCGACATCTTCCTGCGCAACACGCTCGCCTCCGGCGTGGTGCCGCAGATCTCGGTGATTCTCGGTCCGTGTGCCGGGGGTGCGGTGTATTCCCCGGCGATCACGGATTTCATCTTCATGGTGCGGGGCACGTCGTACATGTTCGTCACGGGCCCGAACGTCGTGAAGACGGTCACGCACGAGGAAGTGACCATGGAGGAGCTCGGCGGCGCGGAGACGCACGCCGCCACGTCGGGCGTCGCGCACTTCGCGTCCGAGTCGGAGTTTGCCTGCCTGCAGGCGGTGCGCGATCTGCTGCGCTTCATTCCGGCGAACAACCTGTCCGAGCCGCCACGCGGCGCGGCGACGGATCCGCGCGACCGACGCGACGACGCCCTGCTCGGTGTGGTGCCCGACAATCCCAACAAGCCGTACGACATGCACGAGGTCATCAGCCGCGTCGTGGATGATGGCGAGTTCTACGAGGTGCACGCCGAGTACGCACAGAACATCCTCTGCGGCTTCGCGCACCTCGGTGGATGGAGCATCGGCATCGTCGCCAATCAGCCCGCGGTGCTGGCCGGCGTGCTCGACATCAACGCCTCACTCAAGGGCGCGCGGTTCATCCGCTTCTGCGATGCGTTCAACATTCCGCTCGTCACACTCGAGGACGTGCCCGGATTTCTTCCGGGCGTCGCACAGGAGCACGGCGGCATCATCAAGCACGGCGCCAAGCTGCTCTTCGCGTACTGCGAGGCGACCGTGCCCAAACTCACGGTCATCACGCGCAAGGCATACGGCGGCGCCTACGACGTGATGAGCAGCAAGCACATTCGCGGCGACTTCAATGTGGCCTGGCCCACTGCGGAAATTGCCGTGATGGGACCGCGCGGCGCCGTCGAAATCCTGTACCGGAGGGAACTCAGCGACCAGGCAGATCCACAGGCCGCAACGGAGCAGCGCATCGAGGAGTACCGTGCGCGCTTCGCCCACCCCTACATTGCCGCGGGACGTGGCTACCTCGACGACATTATCGATCCGCGCGATACCAGGCCGCGGCTCATCGACGCGCTCGACACGATGCGCACCAAGCGGGATCGCAATCCCCCCCGGAAGCACGGCAACATTCCGCTCTGATGCCGCGACCCAGTCTGATCCTCCATCTGGGCGATGCGGCCCCCGACTTCGCGCTGACCGACGCGGTGTCCGGCGCATCCGTCTCGCCCCGCAGCCTCCTGCTCGACCGGCGGGGCCTGCTGCTCGTGTTTCATCGGGGCATGTGGTGACCCAACTGCCGCGGGCAGCTCGGTGAGCTGCGCGACGCCATGCCGGATTTCGAGCGCGAGCAGGTCAGCGTCGCGGTGATTCTCGCGCAGGCCTGCGCGCGCATTGCGAGCGCGCTGGAACGACGCCAGGTGCGCTATCCGTTCCCGGTGCTGTGCGATCCCGAGCGCGCCGTGATCAAGCGCTACGGCGTCTGGTATCCGTGGGGACTCGACGGATTCAATACGGCGCATCCGGCATCGTTTCTCATCGATGCCGCCGGGTGCATCCGCTACGCGTTCGTGGGCAGCAATCAGTTCGCGCGCACGCCCGTGGCCCGCGTGCTGGATGTCGCGGCACAGGTGACCGGATCATGACCAGCAGGGGCGCCGTCGGCCCGCTCACCTTCGCTGCCACGTCGTGTTCACCAAGGTTCTGATCGCCAATCGCGGCGAGATCGCGCTGCGGATCCTGCGTGCCTGCCACGAGCTCGGCATGTCTGCCGTGGCGGTCTACAGCGATGCCGACGCGCGCGCGCCGCACGTGCGCGATGCGGATGAAGCCGTGTGGATCGGCGCGTCGCCGTCCAACCAGAGCTACCTGTGCGGCGATCGCATCATTGACGCGGCGCTGCGAACGGGTGCCCAGGCCATCCACCCGGGCTATGGATTTCTATCCGAGCGTGAACCGTTCGCGCGCGCGGTGGCGGACGCAGGCCTCGTCTTTGTGGGCCCGCCGGCGTCGGCCATTGCTGCCATGGGAAGCAAGACGGCCGCGCGGCAGCTCGCGGTGGCGGCGGGCGTGCCCGTCGTCCCCGGCACGACTCGCCCCGTGGCGGATGCGGCGGACGCCCTGCGCGCGGCGGAGCCCTTCGGCTTTCCCGTGCTCCTCAAGGCGGCGGCGGGTGGCGGCGGGAAGGGCATGCGCCTCGTGCAGAGCGCCGCGGAACTCCCTGCGGCGCTGGACGCCGCGCGGCGTGAAGCGCAGAACGCGTTCGGCGATGACGCAGTGTACGTCGAGAAGTACATCGTTGGTCCCCGGCACGTGGAAATCCAGGTGCTGGGCGATCTGCATGGCACGATGCTCTCGCTCGGTGAACGGGAATGCTCGCTCCAGCGGCGCCATCAGAAGATGATCGAGGAGGCGCCGAGTGTGGCGGTCGATGGGGAGCTGCGCCGCCGCATGGGTGAAACGGCGGTGCGCGCGGCGCGCGCGGCAGGGTACACGAACGCCGGAACGTGCGAGTTCCTGCTCGACGCGAATGGCGAGTTCTATTTTCTGGAGATGAACACACGACTGCAGGTCGAGCATCCCGTCACGGAACTGGTCACAGGTCTGGACCTCGTGCACTGGCAGTTGCGCATCGCGGCCGGCGAACGACTGCCGTTCCGCCAGGACGAGCTGCAGCCGAAGGGTTGGGCCCTCGAGTGCCGCATTACGAGCGAGGATCCGGCCAACGGGTTTCTTCCGTCCACGGGACGAGTCAGCTACCTGCGGGTGCCGGGTGGTCCCGGCGTGCGCTGGGACGGCGGGATCGGCGTTGGCAGCGCGATCGGCCTGCACTACGATCCGCTGCTGGGCAAGCTCATTGTCTGGGCGCCGACGCGTGACGCCGCGATCGCGCGCATGCATCGCGCGCTGCTGGAGCTCACCGTGGAGGGCGTGGAGACGTCGCGCGACTTTCACCTGCGCGTCATGGAAGACGATGAGTTTCAGCGCGGCGCCATCGGCATCCAGTGGTTGGAGCGGCGTCTGAGCGACCTTACGACAGTGCGCCCGCCGGAAGCGGGCCGGCGGGCCGCGATCATCGCGGCAACCCTGCTCGCCGACCGCGAGCGGAGTGCGCGTTTGCGGCCGGTGGCAAACGGCGTGGATCACGCCCAGGATGCCACGCCTGATGCCTGGCGGCTCGCCGCGCTGCGCGAAGGGCTGCGCGACGGATAGTGTCTCACGCGCGCCTTCATATCGAATCGATTGCCGCCGGCGGAGATGGCGTCGCGCGAGCGGGCAGCCTCGTCGTGTTCGTGCCCCGCACGGCTCCGGGTGACCAAGTCGATGCCGAGATCGTGACGCATGGACGATTCGCGCGGGGGGCGGTCCGGCGCGTCGTGTCGGCATCCCCTTTGCGCACGGATCCACCGTGCGAGCATTACACGCGCGACCGGTGCGGCGGCTGCCAGCTCCAGCATCTGCGCTATGACGCGCAGCTCACCGCCAAGCAGCGCATCGTGCGCGACGCGCTGCAGCGGATCGGTCGCCGCGATGCCGGCGAGGCCGGCGATCTCGCGGTCGCGCCGAGCCCATCACCGTGGCGCTATCGGCGGAAGCTCACGCTGGCGCTGCGTCGCGTTCATGGTCACTGGATTGCCGGATTGCACCCCTACGACGAGCCCGGCAGGGTCTTTCCGCTGCAAGACTGTCTCATTACGGACGAGCTGGTCGTGCACGCCTGGCATGAGGTGATCGCGGCACAGGCCGAGCTGCCCCGCGCACGGGAGCTGCGCGGTGCCCTGCGCCGCGATGGAGCGCAGATGGTGTTCGTGCTCGACGGTGGCGAGCACTGGCCACGATCCGCCGAGTTCTTTGCGCGCGTGCCGTCGCTGGCGTCGCTCTGGTGGCGCGGGCCGTCCGGTCCGCCGGTCCGCCTGCACGAGCGGCAGGAGCCCGAAGCGACGCGCCTCCCCGCGGCGTCGTTCGCGCAGGTGAACGTGGAGGTGGCTGCGGCCGTGCGTGCTCACGCGCTGGAGCGCGTGCTCGCGCACGAGCCACGCACCGTGGTGGATGCGTATGCCGGGCGCGGCGACACCGCGCTCACGCTGGCCGAAGCTGGCTGCCGCGTGACCGCGATCGAGCTGGACGAGGCGGCCGCGGTCTGGAGCGCGTCGCGTCTGCCAGAGGGGTCGCGGAGTATTCCCGCACGCGTGGAGGACGTGATCGCGACAGTGCTGCCGGCGGATGTGGTTCTGCTCAACCCGCCGCGCGACGGCGTGGACGCTCGCGTGACCGGGGTACTGGATAGCGCCGCGCCCGCACCACGCGCGATCGTCTATACGAGCTGTGATGCGGCCACACTGAGCCGCGACCTGCGCCGCATGCCCGCCTGGCGCATTGCCTCGCTCAGGTCCTTTGACATGTTTCCCCAGACCGCGCACGTCGAGACCGTGTGCGAACTCATCCCGGAGCACGCATGAAGTACATCGTGTCGATCGGTGATCAACGCGTGGCCGTCGAGGCCGCTCCGGACAGCATCGAGCTGGACGGCCAGCGCGTCTCCGCGCAACTCGCCGACGTACCCGACACGCCGGTGCGGGTCGTGCGGATCGGCGACGAGGTGCATCGCGTCGTGCTGCGGCGCCGCCTCGGTCGCGGGCACTACGTACTCTGGATTGATGGCTACTCCTACGACGTGGAGGCGCTGGACGAACGCACCCGCGCGATTCGCGATCTCACGGCAGCCGCGCGCGGTCCGCTCGGACCGGCACCGATCATCGCGCCCATGCCCGGTCTCATCGTGCGCACCATGGTCACCGTGGGCGAGAGCGTGACGGCCGGGCAGGGACTCATCGTGATGGAAGCCATGAAGATGGAAAACGAATTGCGCGCAGCCGGCGCCGGCGTGGTGCGTCGCGTGAACGTGAGTCCAGGCACGCCGGTGGAAAAGGGCGCGGTGCTGATCGAGCTGGAGTGATGAGCCCGGGATCTCGTCAGATGCGGCGAGCCGACCAATTCTGACCGCCGATGAAGCTATCTGGAGCGCGGCTAGCACCCCCCGAAAACGTCTCTTCCCGGAGTAGCTCTCACTCTGCATGCAGCGACGCCGTGGGGTCAGTGCGGGCAGCTCGACGGGCAGGCAGATAGGCCCCGAGTGCCGAGACGCCGAGGAGTACTGCTGCGGCCGCCACGTACGCTAACGGCTGCAGCGGCGATACACGATAAATGAGCGACGCCAATGCACGTCCCGCAGCGACTCCCCCGGCGATACCGATGGCGATACCCATCGCGCTCGAGCGTAGGGCTTGGCCAATTACGAGACGGAGGACGCGCCCCGTGTCTGCTCCGAGCGCGATTCGCACCGCCAATTCGTTGGTGCGCATTGCAACATAATGTGCGACAATTCCGTACACCCCAACTGCTGAGAGGAGCAGCCCCAGCCCTCCGAAGAGAGAGAACATAGTCGTGCCCAAACGCCACGGCCGAATGGATGGGCCGAGCATGTCCTCCAGGCTTTCCACGCGGGCGTAAGGCAAGCTCGGGTCGGTGTTTCTCATTTCCTGTTCGACTAAGGGAATCTCGCGCTTCGTGTCACCGGACACGCGAATCAAGAGAGCAGTAATGGCTGAAGGCCTCAAGGAATCAAGCGAGGCACCCAGAGGGACATAGATCTCCATCGTGGGGTCCTCAACGACGGACCCGCGTCGCATGTCGTGGCTCACCCCGGAGACCGCGTAGCACGAAGTCTCCCCCGAGAGGCGAATACATTTCCCAAGGGGGTCCTCCCCTGGCCATGCGAGGCGACCCATCGTCTCGTTTACGATAGCGACGCGCTGTGAAGCGGCAATGCCGGTTGAACTGAAACCTTGGCCACGCAGCAACGGCGCGCCCAGCACGTGAAAGAAGTCTGGTGTGACAGCGTACAGATACGGACCTCCGCTACTCAGTTTAGGAAGTGAAGAGCGACCCGGCACGGACACGTGAATACCGAAGCTCCATCCGAACGGATGGCCTGCCGACGCCGCCGCATCTTCGACCCCTGGAAGGGTCTTCAGGCGCGCGAGCATCCGCAGAAATACTGCGTTCACGTCAGTGGGAGACCGGCCCGACTGCCTGAGTTCATCCATCGTCGCGACGATGATTCGTGCAGGAGCGAATCCCAAGTCAGCGCGTATGTTCCGTTGGCTCTGTATGAAGAGCGCGGCGATCGCCAGCAGGATCAAAGTGAGTGAAACCTGGATCACGATGAACGTTGAGCCGACGCCGTTGTACGGCCACGTACTCCGAGAATCCGCCGTAAGCATCGCCGCCACGTTAGTTCCCTTCACGATCAACACGGGAGTCAGACTGGCGAGTACGCCGGCGAACAACGCGATCGCACCGGTGGCAGCAAGGGTGCGAGAATCAAGTATACGCGGAGCTAGGATTGGAGCGCCCGATAGTTGATCCTGGAGCAGCGGTGTAAGCCAGACCTGGGCAATCAATGCCCCTATGCCCCCTATCAGGGAAAGCACCAGCGTCTGCACACATGCACGCTTCAGGAGGTGGCGCGACCTCGCACCAAGGGCTAATTGCAGCGCCATGTCGCGACGTTTATGCCTCAACTGGGCAATCGTGATGCTCCCGACATTCGCACACACGATAAGGAGCACAACCCCTGCAAGTAACAGAAGCCACTCGAAAATTGCTCTGTCTCGAGCTGCTGATGGGCCCCGAGCTGCCTGGATCGGCGCGAGAACGACACTAGTCGAGCCGACGTTCGGTTCGGCATCTTCCCTGCCGACCGCATTGAAGACTTGCGTCAGCTCACGTTCCGCGGCGTTTGGAGTGACAGTCGGCCGCAGGCGCCCAATGAGGCTGAGCCACAACGACGTTCGGCTTCCTAGGATCGCATCGGGACCAATGAGATTACCGGCACGCCCCAGTGGAAGCCACACGTCCTCCGGTGTCGGGTCAAGCCCGTGGAAGTCTTTCGGAGCAACCCCAATCACAACATAGACGTCGGTGCCAATCCTTAGCGTTCTCCCCAAGACGCTCTTATCGCCTGCCATCCTGCTGCGCCAGAAGTCATACGACACAACTGCCGTCGGCTCAGCCCCGGCTCGATCGTCTTCAGCTCCAAAGAAGTGTCCAAGGGCTGGACGAAGACCCAGAAGCGGGAAGTAACTGTGTGTGACTGGTCGCACGACACCAAGATTCCCCATCGCTGCGATGCCTATCACAAGTGTCCTCGCACTGCTCATGGCCGCAATTGCCGTAAGCGAGTGTGAGCGACGCGCAAACTCCAGATAGAGTGGATAAGACGTCGCCGAACCTGTCTGCTCGACCGTCGCGCCGAGCCGTCGAAAGTAAATCCGCTTCACGCTCTCCGGATTCAATACCCGCGGCGGCGGACGAAAGAGCAACGAGTCCACTGTGCTGAGTACGCTCGCGCTCGCACCGATGCCCAGCGCGAATGAGAGGACGACCGCAGCCGATTCCACGGCGTGCTTCCGGATGTAGCGCAGGGAATACCGCAAGTCATTCGGCACCGCGCCTCCTTCGTTACGGAGCTCGCTGCTGCCGAGCAATCGCTTCCAGGGCGCGCACGAGGCGAGTCGCAAGGACCAGTGAATAGAGAACGGCGATGATTTCAATTGTTCGAAAAACCATGTCAATCACTTGAGCCTCCGCATCCAAGGGCAACGCGCTAAGCGAGCAGTAGTGCAGCGCACCAGCGTGCACCAGCGTGAGGAGTAGAATGTGACTATGGAGCTCCGATGCAACAGGCGATTTCGTGGAATGACCGCGCGTCTTTCGAAAACGTCTACGCGTCGCGACAGAGGTCACAACGCACACGCTCGGCGCGCTCCAGCTTCCTCTTAAACTTCTCCCGGCACTCGCGTGCACGGCAGGCCCGCGCCGGTCGATGGAGCCCAGGATCGTAACAGCCACGTTCCTATTGCTCTTTCAGGTGAGAACGGAACAGTTCTTCAGAGGGAAGGGCGATCCGTTCTCATCTGAAAGTTCAATAACGACGGCATTGAGCGGGCCACCAGCGCACACGCCACGCCCCCTCCCCCGCCGACGCCAAGTTTATCTCCGTCACGGCGCCTGGGAGGAGCGCAAACCCGGCAGCCACGACCCGAAAGCGCACAACTGCGCCGCGCTGTGGGGATCGCTTTGACCCTGGGCCGCTTCCATCTTCCTACGCAGAATCAAAAAAATTGTCAGTCCGGACCGCCCACGCAGTCACACGATGGCTGGATCATGCCATAGGTGCAGCACGCATACCACGGCGGGTGCGGGCTACACGTGACGCTACAGCCATTGCCGCCTTCGTTGAGACTGCACGAGGAAGCCGCAGGTCCGCCCGCATCGCATGAGCCGACGTCGAGCCGTTCCGCCCTCGCCGGCTCAGCGAGTGCAAAAGTTCCCACGACAATGATGAATGCTGATAGAGCCTGAATCGCACGCATTCGTCTCATCTTCTCACCTCCGGTGATGTGTTGGTGCCGACTTCGGAACCCAGAGATACCTCCCAACCCTTCAGGCTTCAGCGTGTTTAGCCTCACAAGCGATTTGCTATCGGCACAAGGAACGACTCCCCTACCGGGGCCACCGCAGCGCGCGCAATTGGAGCACGTCGGCTGCGGGCACTCGTTACCTTCGTCCGCGGAAGATGAGACTGTCGAGCCGCGACTCAGGAGGAAGGCCCTGGAGGAGCCAACCATCGACAATAATCAGCGGCGTGCCTTTGATCTGAAGTGCCTCGGCGGTGGCCGAATCGGCCTGCAGTTCCTTAGCGACGACCGGGCTTTTCAGGCAGCGCTCGAATTGGTCCAGGTCGCCAACGCGCACTCTCCGCGCGAGTTCAGTCCACCCGATTAGTCCGAGCGAATCCTGTCGCTCAAATAGCAAGTCATGATATTGGGGGAAGCGGCCCTGCTTCGCCGCGCACTCCGCCGCTATTGCGGCAGACCGGGCGTGCGGGTGAATCGATGCAAGAGGAAAGTTGCGATGGACGACTGCAAATCCTTCCTGGTTTCGTCTCTCCATCGCGCGAAGCACTGACGCGAGCCGCTTACAGAACGGGCATTCGAAGTCAGAAAAGACCACGACTTTCACCGGCGCATCCAGGGGGCCGATACGCTCATCTCCTATGGCGTATTTTGTCCAGTTCTTAATCAAAATGGGCTGATTCTCGGGGCGTGCGGCGGCGACGGGATGAAGCTCACGCCATCCTAGCATCGCGGTCACTGCCACGGCGCACAAGGCGAGGGTGAGGGTTGCGCCTTGTTCCAATGCGTCTTTCCAGCCCATGGACAAGCCCTCAAGCGATTTGAAACGAGAGCGACTCTTCCTACGGCTGCCTGAATCGTCGACATGGTAACGTCCTTTATTGGGGGGGGGCAAGGGTCAGCGGTATGCGGTGTCAGCTGCATACCAAACTTGGACTCTTTGGTGGCAGTGGACCAGTTTTCGTGAGCGTTGGCATCCGCGAGCTGATCGGCGGAAAGTGTATCGCAAGATCGGTTGGCTCGGGCGCGGAGCCGGCGGCCCCGGAATGGTCGCTAGCGCTGCTCACCGCGATTCCGCCTACGTGGAGGAGTTTGACCTGGAAGTGCGGAGGCGCGTGGTTCATTTTGGGCGCTCCCTGCAGCGTCCGCTGGAGAAATTCGTTCTCGAGGATGCTCGACCTGCGAACCAGCGGATTGGTCTCGGCATGCATTAGCGTCGTGAAGCGTCGACGCCGGATACTTCGTCCAGGTTCCTCGAACTGCTTGAACGCTCTCTCGAGGCCGTGAATGGGCGCGATCGCGGTGTCAATTTCGCTTGTGCAGTTGGAGCGCAAAAGTGGCGACCGGAAGCGCGTCATTGGCGCTCGCGGGCAATTGCAGGATCCGAACACGCGATGGGCTGCAAACGCAGGACCGGCTCACGTTCAGCGCCGAGACGGGATGCGCCGATTTCGACGATCACAAGAGCCTGTATCCTCAGTTACGGTGCGCGAGGCGATCGGAATCCCGAAGCGAAAACGCCTTTCTGTTCCATTCGCCAGACAATCGCTATGGTTTGCCTGGCAGCAGGCGCCCGCTCGCCACAGGCCCCGCAAATGTGGCGAGCGACCAGTGGCCGGTGCTGCCATCCAGCGGCATCGTGAACTGCAGATTTCTGTCCGCCACGCCCGGATTGAGATTGATCGCGATCGCGGTGCCCTGCACCTGCCAGTCGGCGTCGCGTGTCCGTGAGGCGGCCCGCGCGAGCGCATCCGGCAGTTCGTCCACGCTGATGGAGGCGGTGCCGCTCTGGTCCGCACACGTGCTGGTCGGTGCCGTCGAGATGACCGTGACCGCCAGATCGAAGCGCGCGCCGCGCAGGCGCTGCAACTCGGGAGTGGCGCCAGGCGCCACGGAGTCCACGACGAGGGTGACGCGCTGGCCCACGCGTTCTCCGCGACATACGGCATCGAGATTGCTGCTGACGCGGTGCACGCATCCGGCCGCGGCCAGCAGCGCCAGCAGGAGCGCGGCGACCGACTTGTCGCGCGCAGATTCCGTTGACATTGGCTAAATCCTTTCCTAGCTTACATGTCTGTCGAAAAACGCACTACCTGCTGCAGAGCGCGGTCCGCACCGGACTGCTCCGTAGGATGACCGAGAAACCGACGCGCATGAGAACTTATACCGCAACGCCCGCTGATATCGAGCACCACTGGTACATCGTTGATGCCGACGGCCTGGTGCTGGGCCGGCTTGCCTCCGAAGTCGCCAAAATCATCAGGGGAAAGCACAAGCCCATCTTCACGCCCCACATGGACACGGGCGATCACGTGATCGTCATCAACGCGGCCAAGGTGCGCGTTACCGGGCGCAAGGCGGAACAGAAGCAGTATTTCCGTCACACCGGGTACATGGGACATGAACGGTTCACGCCGTTCGCCACGATGCTCGCCAAACACCCCGAGCGCGTCATCGAGAAGGCGGTGTATGGCATGCTGCCCAAGAATGCGCTGGGGCGCCAGAAGCTTCGCCTCAAATTGCGGGTGTACCCGGACGCCGAGCATCCACACGCGGCGCAGCAGCCAACCGTTCTGAACCTCAGCCGGAGCGAGAACACGTAATGCCCGAGGGGACGCTGACGCACACGATCGGGCGGCGCAAGGAAGCAGTCTGCCGCCTGTACATCCGCCCGGGATCCGGCAAGTGGGACGTGAACGGCCGTACCCTGGGCGATTACTTTCCCCGTCCGACGCTGGTGTCGGCCATCCAGCAGCCGTTCACGGCAACGGACACGCTGGGCCGCTTCGATGTGAAGGCGCATCTGGAGGGCGGAGGGCTGAGTGGACAGGCCGGAGCGCTGCGGCTGGCAGTGGCCCGTGCGCTCGTGCAGATGGATGAAGCCCATCGCCGCAAGTTGCGCGACCTGGGACTCCTCACGCGCGACGCCCGCGCGGTGGAACGCAAGAAGCCGGGGCGCCCGAAGGCCAGAAAGCGGTTCCAGTTCTCGAAGCGATAGTATCAGCAGCGGACGACCGCCGCGGTGGCGGCGTCCGCGCCATCACTCACTTCCTCCGAGTCGCGCCCGGGTGCCGGATTTCCGGTCGGACGCCACGGTGACGAGGAAGGCGGACACAACCCGGAATGATCTGACTCCATGACCCAACCGAATCTCGAACAACTGCTGGAAGCTGGCGTCCATTTCGGACATCAGACGCGCCGCTGGAACCCGAAAATGCGCCGCTACATTTTCGCGGAGCGCAACGGGATCCACATCATCGATTTGCAGAAGACGCTGCGCCAACTCGACCTCGCGCAGAAGCTGGTTCGCGACGTCGTGCTCCGCGGCGAGAACATTCTGTTCGTGTGCACCAAGCGACAGCTCAAGGGCATCGTCGCCGCCGAGGCGGAGCGCTGCGGCGCCATGTGGGTGACCGAGCGCTGGCTCGGTGGCCTGCTCACGAACTTCCAGACGGTGAAGAAGCAGGTGCGGCGCCTCAAGGAGCTCGAGGCCGGCACGGAAGAGGGCGGCACCTTCCAGGACTACACCAAGAAGGAACAGCTCATGATGGCCCGTGAGCGTGACAAGCTCGGCAAGTACCTCTCCGGCATCAAGGGTATGACGCGCCTGCCGGGACTCCTCGTGGTGATCGACTCCAAGAAGGAGAAGATCGCGGTCACGGAAGCGAACAAGCTCGGCATTCCGATTGTCGCGATCGTGGATACCAATGCGGACCCCGACCTCATCACTGTTCCGATCGCCGGCAACGACGATGCGATTCGTTCCGTCGAGCTCATCACGCGCGCGATTGCCGACGCGATTGCCGAAGCACGACGCGAGGCGCCGCGGCGCGAGGAGCATGAGGAAGAGGGGGAGGGACTGACCACCTACAGCTCGGATCGCGGCAGCGAGCCGGCGGATGACGGCGAGCGCCGCCGGCGGCGGCGGCCGCGTCGCCGACGGGCCAAGCCGGAGGCCATCGCGGCCCGCCTCAAGTCCGGCGGGGATGAGCATGCCGACGCATCGTCGAGCGACGCTGGCGAGAGTGGCGACAGCGGCGCTGCCGCGGAAACCGACGGGGCCTGAGCGAGGCGCACACGTCGGTGGGTAGTGCTGATGGGCAATTTTCGCTACACTGTACACGCCGCCGGCAGGGTGCCGGCGGCGTTCTCGTGACACACGACGGACCCCGCGCGCCGCGCGGCGCGATCCGGGCACCACGCGAGTCATCGCGTGCAGGATACCGTGACATGACGACGACAAGCTTTACGGCCAAAGACGTCCAGGAGCTGCGCCAGCGGACCGGCGCCGGCATGATGGACTGCAAGAAAGCACTGGAAGAGACCGGCGGAAATCCCGACAAGGCCGTCGAACTGCTGCGTGCCAGGGGCATCTCGAAGGCCGAGAAACGCGCCGGCAAGGAAGTGCGTGAGGGACAGATCGCCAGCTACATTCACCACAACGGCAAGATCGGCGTGCTCGTGGAAGTGAACTGCGAGACGGACTTCGTCGCGCGCGGTCCCGACTTCCGCGAGCTGGTGAAGGAGATCGCGCTGCACATCGCCAGTGCCGCGCCGCTCGCGGTGGACAAGAGCGGGGTGCCCGGCGAGGCGGTGGACAAGGAACGCCGCATTTACGAGCAGCAGGTGCGTGAGAGCGGCAAGCCCGACCATCTCGTCGGCAAGATCGTGGACGGGAAGGTGGAGGCGTACTACAGGCAGGTCGCGCTGATGTCGCAGGAGTGGATTCGCGATCCCAAGAAGACGATCGGCGATCTCGTGAAGGAGATGTCGTCGAAGGTCGGCGAGAACATCGTCGTGCGCCGCTTCGCGCGCTTCCAGATGGGTCAGGACTAGTCGTGACGCTCGCCGCGCCACGCTATTCCAAGGTCCTCCTCAAGCTCTCCGGCGAGGCCCTCGCCGGTGACAAGGGCACCGGGTTTGATTTCGACGTGATCGAGCGCCTGGCCGACGACGTGAAGCACGTGGTCGGCATGGGCGTCGCCGTGGGACTCGTCATTGGCGGCGGCAACATCGTCCGCGGATCGCAGCTCTCCAAAATGGGACTGGACCGGGTCGCCGCGGACTACATGGGCATGCTTGGCACCGTGATCAATGCACTCGCCATGCAGGAGATTCTCGAGAAGAAGGGTGTCGATACGCGCGTCATGACCGCCATTCGCATGGAGGAGGTGGCCGAGCCCTACATCAGGCGACGCGCCATCCGCCACTTCGAGAAGGGGCGCACGGTGATCTTTGCCGCCGGCACGGGCAACCCGTATTTTTCGACGGATACCGCCGCGGCGCTCCGCGCCATTCAGATGAAGGCCGAGGTGATCATCAAGGCCACGAGCGTGGATGGCATCTATTCGGCGGACCCCAAGCGGGATCAGAACGCGCAGCTCTACGAGCGGCTGAGCTATCGCGATGTCCTGTTGCAGGATCTGGGCGTCATGGATCAGACGGCCATCACGCTCTGCGCCGAGAACAGAGTGCCGCTCATTGTGCTCAATATTCAACACCCCGGCGCCGTCGCCAGCGCGATCCGTGGCGACCGTGTCGGCACCATCGTGCAATGAGCTCCATTCCCGAAATTCTCAAGGAGTGCCGCGTCGCCATGGACAAGGCGGCGGAGAGCGCCCGCCGCGAGTTCAACAGCATCCGGAGCGGGAAGGCCACCACGTCGCTGCTCGACACGGTCCGCGTGGACGCCTATGGCCAGGCACTGCCCATCGCGCAGGTGGCCAGCGTCTCCGCTCCGGAACCGCGTCTCCTCGTCGTTGCGCCGTGGGACAAGGGTCTCGCGCCCGCGATCGAGAAGGCCATTCGCGACTCCGATCTGGGACTCAACCCCAGCAACCAGAGCGGCGCGATCCGCGTCCCGATTCCGGCGCTCAACGAAGAGCGACGGCGCGACCTGGTGAAGATCGTGCACAAGCTGGCCGAGGAATGCCGTATCGCGGTGCGTCACGCGCGCACCAGCGCCCGGGACAGCGTCAAGAAGCTCGACCGGGTGCCGGAAGACGACAAGAAGCACGCCGAGCGCGAGCTGCAGAAGTTGCACGATGACCACATGAGCCGCCTCGATGAACTCGTGAAGTCGAAGGAAGCGGAAATCATGGAGGTGTGACGGTGGCGCGGATGCCCGCGTCCCGGACCACGCCCCGACTCCGCGTCGCATGAACGCCGCCGAACTGCTCGCGAAAATCCGGCTGAATGGCGCCATTCCACGCCACGTGGCGATCATCATGGACGGGAACGGGCGCTGGGCGCGCGAGCGGAATCTGCCGCGCCCACTGGGACACCGATCCGGCATGAAGGCCGTGCGCGAGGTGGTGGAGGGAGCCATCGAGTGCGGACTGGATGTGCTCTCGCTCTTCGCCTTCTCGCAGGAAAACTGGCAGCGCCCGCGCGGCGAGATCGACGCGCTGATGATGCTGCTGGAGGAATTCATCGCCCGGGAAACGGCGGAGCTGTCGGCGCAGCGCGTCCGCGTGCTGATGCTGGGCGACCTTACGCGGCTCGCGCCGCGCGCCGGCCGCGCCGCGGCAGAGCTCATGGAGCGTACCGCGGGCAATGATCGCCTGACGCTCAACCTCTTCATCTCCTATGGCGGTCGCGCCGAAATCGTCCGTGCCGCACGCGCGCTGGCCAGCGAGGTGCGCGACGGGGCGCGCCGGCTTGACGAGATCAATGAAGAGGCGCTGGCGAGTCATCTCTACACGGCGGGATGTCCCGATCCGGATCTCCTGATCCGCACGTCGGGAGAGCAGCGCATTTCGAACTTCCTGCTCTGGCAGGCCGCCTACACGGAGCTCTACCTGTCACCGGCGCTCTGGCCGGACTTCACGCGGCGTGATCTGTACGAGGCGATTCTGGCATTTCAGAATCGGGAGCGACGCTTCGGTCGCGTGCCGGTCTGATGGCACGCTCGAATCTGGCGATCCGCACGGCATTCGCGGTGATCGCCATTCCCGTTGTCCTGCTCGCGGTGTACGCGGGCGGACTGGCGCTCGCGCTGCTGCTGGCGGTCGCGGGAGGGCTCGGCGCATGGGAGTACTTCCGGCTCGCGCGAGCGGCCGGCCAGCCGTCGCTCGAATCGGAAGGGACTGTGCTCGCGGTACTCCTGCCGCTCGGCGTGCACGCGTACCGAACCGGCGACTTCAATCCCCCAGTGCTCACCTTCGGGGCAATCATCATCGTGCTGCTGATGATCCTCGCCCTCTGGCGCATGGGCGTGGATGGTTCGCCCATCGCGGGCATTGCCATTACCGTATTCGGCGTGCTCTACGCGAGCGGGTTGCTCGCCTTCGCCTACGCCCTGCGTTATCACAACTACGCGGTCGGCGCCCGAGCGGGCGCCTTGCTGCTGCTCTACCCGCTGCTGCTCACGTGGACGTCGGATACGGCCGCCTACTTTGTGGGGCGTGCGCTGGGCCGGCACAAGCTCATCCCGGCCGTGAGTCCCGGCAAAACGGTAGAGGGCGCCGTCGGAGCGCTGGTGGTGACGGCGGTCGTGAGCTGGTTCTACGCGCGTGACGCACTCGCACCGGGCGCGCAGCTCGCGCTCACGACGGCGAACGCGGTGGTGTTCGGTGTGCTCATCAGCGTGGCGGTACAACTGGGAGATCTGGTCGAGTCGCTGTTCAAGCGCGCCGCCGGCGTGAAGGACAGCTCGCACATCATCCCCGGCCACGGCGGCGTCCTCGATCGGCTCGACGGCCTGTTCTTCGCGCTGCCCACGGCGTACCTCCTGCTCACCATGCCGCACGTCCTCATTCCGGCGCTGCGATGATGAGCGAGCCGCGCGGTGTGGCGATTCTGGGATCGACCGGTTCGATTGGCACGACGGCGCTGCGCGTGCTGCAGCGCCACGCTGACCGGTTTCACGTCGTGGCGCTCACCGCGTTCTCGAACGGCGCCCTGCTGAGCGAACAGGCGGAGCAGTTTCATCCCTCTTTCGTGGGCCTCGTGGAGAACGGCGCGGCGCCGCACGAGCACTGGGCCTGCGGCGCGGACTGCCTGGTGCGCGCGGCGCAGCATCCGGATGCCGCGATCGTCCTGAACGCGATCGTCGGTGCGGCAGGGCTCGACGCGACACTCGCCGCCGTGAGCGCGGGGAAGCGGGTTGCGCTGGCGAACAAGGAGACGCTGGTGATGGCGGGCGCGCTGGTGCGCGACGCCTGCACGCGCGGCGGTGGCGAGATCGTGCCGGTGGACAGCGAACACAGCGCCATTCTGCAGTGCCTCTCGGGACGCACGGCGGCGGACGTGCGGCGTCTGGTGCTCACGGCGTCCGGTGGCCCGTTCCGCGACTGGCCCGCCGAACGCATCGCGACGGCCTCCGTGGCCGACGCCTTGCATCACCCTACCTGGCGCATGGGTCGCAAGATCTCGGTGGACAGCGCTACACTCGCGAACAAGGCCCTCGAAGTGATCGAAGCGCACTTTCTGTTCGGGCTGGCATACGACCAGATCGAAGTCGTGATTCATCCGCAGAGCATCGTGCATTCGTTCGTGGAATTCGTCGATGGCAGTGTCCTGGCACAAATGGGCATTCCGAGCATGGAATTGCCCGTGCTGTACGCGCTCACGCATCCTGAACGCGTGCCGGACACGGGGGTACCACCCTTTGAGCCGGTCAAGCTGCCGCCGCTGACGTTCCAACGGGTTCGCGTGCGAGATTTTCCGGCGCTCAGGCTCGGTCTCGAAGCCGGGCGCCGCGGTGGCGCGGCGCCGGCTGTCTTCAACGCCGCCAACGAGCAGGCCGTCGCGCGCTTTCTCGCCGGAACGCTGCGCTTTGGCGATATTTCCCTATGCATCGAGGCTGCGCTCGGCCAACTGGGCGACCGCGCCGGTGACTCGCGCGTGGCGCTGCTCGATGCGGATCGCGAAGCCCGTCGTCTCGTTGGTGAGATGTCTTCATGCTAGAGCTGCTCCGAACGATCGCCGCCATCGCCCTGGTATTCGGGCTCGTGATCTTCATCCACGAGCTCGGTCACTTTCTTGCCGCCAAGGCGTTTGGCGTGTATGCGCCGCGCTTCTCGATTGGATTCGGCCCGGCGCTGTGGAGTCGGAAGTGGGGCGAAACGGAGTACATTCTCGCCGCCGTTCCACTCGGCGGGTACGTTCGCATGGCCTCGCGCGACGACGAGACGATGGCCTTCATCGAAGGGGGCGGCGAGCATCCCGCCGCGCAGCCTGATGACCATCCGGACGCCAGGCCGTCGCGGTGGTACGATCCCAACGCGCTGGCGCCATTCGGCCCACACCCCGTGCCGGAGCATCGGTGGTTCGAGTCCAAGCCGCTTCCCGTGCGCCTCGTGATTCTCTTCGCGGGCGTCACGATGAACATCGTGCTGGGATTCGTCGTGCTGGCCGCGCTGTCGTTTAGCGTCGGCAATCAGATCATTCGCTCGCGCGTGATCGGCGACGTGCTTCCGCTCGCCGCCGCGCCGGCGTTGCAGCAGGAACTCGCCATTGGCGACACCATCGTCGCCGTGAACGGCAGGGCGGTGCACACCTGGAACGACGTGATCGCCCGCATCGACTCCACGCAGGGGAGCCGCCTCGTGCTGCAGACGCAGCGACGACAGGTGGCCATTCGCCTTGGTGGTGCCTCGGGCGCGACGCGCGAGCAGGTGGAAAATGCGGTGCGCCCCTACCTGCCGCCGATCATCGATGGCGTGCTCACCGACAATCCGGCGGACCGGGCGGGGCTGCGGGCAGGGGACAGCATTGTGGCTATCGGTGGAGCTCCCGTGAGTTCGTGGTCCCAGATCGTGGACCGCATCGAGGCGTCGCCCGGCAAGCCGCTGGCATTCGCAGTGATGCGCGCGGGCGCCCTCGTCCGCATGACCGTCACTCCCGATTCCGTGCCACAGGAGGACGAGTTCACGGGGCGTACCGAGATCGTGGGGAAGATCGGAGCCATGGGTCGCGCACCCACCGAGCGCGAACCCATCTCGGCGACACAGGCCGTGTCCTCCGGCTGGCGCGAGACCTGGGCGATGACGGGCGCCGTCGCGGTCGCCGTGCGCAAGATTGCCACGGGCGCGCTCTCGGTGAAACAACTCAACGGCCCGATCGGGATCGGCCGCGCGGCGAGTACCGCGGTGCAGCGCGGCTGGGCCGATGTGTTCTATCTGCTGGCGCTGCTGAGCGTGAATCTCGCCGTCTTCAACCTGCTGCCGATTCCGATCCTCGACGGCGGACAGATCGCATTGAACGTGGTGGAGGCGGCGAAGGGAAGCGCGGTGAGCATGCGGACGCGGGAGAATCTCATTCGCTTCGGGCTCGCCGCCATCGCGCTGCTGTTCGTGATCGTCATGTACAATGACATCACGAGCTGGATCCGGCACCTGCTCGGCCCCTGAGGTGGTTCGGCGCGCGACGGGCTGTGTGGGTGCGCTGTGGGTCGCGCTGCTCGTGTTCAGCGGCGGCGCCCGTGCGCAGGCCGGGGCCTACCGTTTCGTGATTGACTCGGTCGCGGACAGTACCATCACCTTCAACGCCGCCGGTGAGCACTGGGTGAAGGCGGGACTGCACGGTATCGCAGTGGATCCGCAGCGGCACGATGCGCTCGTGGCGCGGTTTGCGATTCTCTCCGTGCACGATGGACAGGCCGTGGCTCTCATTACGGGGCAGACCACGCAGTTGTCGAACGAGCATGTCGCGCTGGTGGAACGGCCGGGCACGCCGTTCTTCAAGCGAGCCGGCTTCTGGATCGGCCTGGCGCTGGGAACGGTCAGCGGGATCGCGATTGCCCGCTAGCGATCCGCGCACTGCACATCGCGGACTCGGAACACGGAATGCTGGGACTTCAACTCTTCCGGACGTCGCAGATCACGATTGATTGCGACGCATGTCATCGGCGCTTCGAGGCCTATCGCGGTGGCGTGTGTGAGGGCTGCCGACGCATCCTCTGCGGCGACTGCCTGCATGGATCGTGGGCGCGCCGCATGGCGGTGGAATTCGGCGCGCGCCCTCTCTGCACGGAGTGTCGCTCGGGCCATTCCGGGTCCGACGCCGGTCCCGCGGCCGATCACTGATGCGTTGCCGCGCACAGCAGGCGGACGCGGACGTGCGCCGTCTGCCCCGCGCTGATGACGACGGGCGCCCGGTACGTCGCACAATACGATGCGGCGACTTCCAGCGCGTACGTGCCTGCCGGCAGCGGCGCGCTGTCGGCGATGGCCGCGGAGCCGTGCGCGAGCGCGCCGCCTGACGTGGCCAGCACCCTCCAGGTTGCGGCCGCCGGTGCGATGTCGGGCGCCACGTAACCGCAGGAGCGTGGCGACAGGTTCACCGTGGTGACGCCGGTATCGAGAACCACAACGGTGGCTTCGTCGCGCGCCCAGGAGCATCCGTGCACCGACAACACGACGGCGGCCACGCGATGGGATCCCGGAATGTTCGGCACGTCGTGCGTCCCCGGCGCGAGATGGAACCCGTCGATCGCGATGGTGGCACCCGCTGGCGCATCGATGTGCAGCACCGGTCGGGGCACGGGCGCGGTGGCGGAAACCGGCGGCAGCGTGGCCGGCGTGTCCGGCACGAATGGCGGCGGCGCGTCCGCGACCCGGCCCTCATGCCATCGCATGGCAGCCGCGGAGCCGGCGAGCAACACCGCTGCGGCCGCCACGCAGAGCACGAGCGCACGCGGCCGCGTGAACGGTCTCAGCGTCCGGAGCGCACGGCTCGTGTGGCTCGAGCGCTCGGACAGCGCGGCCGGCAGCATGACTGTCTCGCTCTCCTGGAGCGACGCGCCGCGAGCCGAGAGCTGCGCGAGATCGGCGCGGAGGGCATCGCCACCGGGATAGCGATCCGCCGGATCCTTGGCCAGACAGGTGAGAATGATGCGCTCCGCGCTCTCCGACAGCGCCGGGTTGTGCATGCGGGGCCGCGGCGGAATGTCCTCCACATGCTGGCGCGCGACCTCGTACCAGTCCGAGCCCTGAAAGGGCAGCACGCCGGTGGCTGCCTTGTAGAGCGTGACACCGAGCGAGTAAATGTCGGCGCGTCCATCGAGGGCAAGGCCACGCGCCTGCTCGGGAGAGAAGTACTGCGGCGTGCCGACCACCATGTTCGTGCCGGTGCGCCCAACGTAATCCACCATGGCACGCGCGATCCCGAAATCGGCGACCACGGCATTCCCGTGCGCGTCGAACAGGATGTTGTCGGTCTTGATGTCGCGATGGATCACGGATTCGCGATGCGCGAAGGCGAGCGCGGCTGAGACATCCATGCCGAGTCGGAGCACGAGGGACTCCGGCAGCCGTTCCATCGCCCGCAGCCGCTCTTCCAGCGTACCGGGGAGGAAGTCCATCACGAAATACACGGCACCGGCCTCGCGACCGACCGCCAGGATGCGAATGATGTTGGGATGGCGGAGCTTCGCGGCGGTGGATGCCTCGCGCCGGAACCGTTCCTCGAATTCGGCCTCGCCGGCGAACTGCGGTTTGAGAACCTTGATCGCGACGGGGATATCGAGTTCGGGGTCGTATCCCCGGTAGACCCAGGCAAATCCGCCTGACCCGACGAGGGCATCCATTCGAAAGCGGCCGACGGTTCGGCCAAGGTAGCGCTCGGGCACGGCAGAGACTTTACATGGCTGGTGCGCAGCACTAAATTACTGCGCTTCAATGAATTCGGCGCTGCTACCGCAGTTGTACGTCTGGAGAATATATCCCAAATGGCGTTCGTCAAAGCATCGGTCATCGAAAAACACCGGACACACGAGACCGACAGCGGGTCCACCACCGTACAGGTGGCGCTCCTCACCGAGCGCATCAATTATCTGACTGACCACTTCCGAGCCCACCAGAAGGACAATCACAGTCGTCGTGGACTGCTCAAAATGGTCGGTCGTCGTCGCCGGTTGCTCGACTACATGAAGCGGACGGACCTCGAGGGGTATCGCCGGCTGATCAGCGAGCTTGGACTCCGTCATTAGTTCGTTCGTCACCTACACTCGCGCGGGCACCGATTCTGCGGTCCCCGCGCGTTTTGTGTTCCCGCAAGGACAATCGCAATGATGCAACGCGTTGAAAAGGAATTCGCCGGCCGC
>DATNDS010000176.1:0-8775 GCA_035553215.1 Gemmatimonadaceae bacterium | reverse complement strand
GGACATCCTGCATCAGGTAGGAAGGCAGCAGCTTGAGCACGACGGTACGCTCGAGCCGGAGATCACGCGCCTTGTAGACCAGACCCATTCCCCCGGCACCGGCCAGGCTGAGAATGCGATAGTGGCCAATGACCGCATCGTGCGCGCCGGATGCACTGGCCGGCCCCGCCGGCGCGAGGTTCTGCACCGGCTCATCCAGCAGACCCTGTCGCGCATGCGCGGCAAGCAGCGATTCCACCTCGCGCCGCAGGGCCGGATCCTGTGCTCCGACGCGCTCGATCCAGCGGCGTCGCTCCGCATCTGGCAGGGCCAGCGCCGCCGCGAGCGCGTCGCCCGCGCTGCGCCAGAGCAGCGCCGCATCGCGCGGCGCGTCGGGCATCATGACGCCAGCTCCCGATTGAGCCAGGCACGTGCGAGCGTCCAGTCGCGCTTGACCGTGGCGGGAGAAATGTCCAGCGCCGTGGCGGTCTCGTCGATATTCATGCCACCGAAGAAGCGGCATTCCACCACCCGGGATTGCCGCTCGTCCAGCGTCGCGAGCCGGTCGAGCGCCTCATCCAGGGCGAGCAGATCATCGGTGCGCTCATCGGCCACGAGGGCAATGGCATCGAGCGGCACGGGCTTCCTCGGGCCGCCCCGTTTCTGCGCGTTCCGGGACACCGCGTAGTCAATGAGCACGCGCCGCATCGCCTGAGCCGCGATGGCGAGGAAGTGCGCGCGGCTGTGAAATTCAATGCGTTCGAGCCCCACGAGCTCGAGGTAGGTCTCGTGCACGAGCGCCGTGGTATCGAGGGTGTGGCCGGTGCGTTCGCCGGCGAGCCGGCGGTGCGCGATACGGCGCAGCTCGTTGTAGACGAGCGGTACCAGCCGGTCCACGGCCGCGCGACCGCCGCGACCTGCCTCGCGAAGCAGGCGCGTGATCTCCAATTGATCGTTCACAGACGCCATGGATCACCAGACGCGGCAGGAAGTTCCAAATTAGGAGATCTGCCCGGAATGGGAATGGGGAACGGGCAGAATCGGGCGTGGACAGGACCGCTGACCGCGCTCATGATCCGGTCGGGTCGCGTTTTCGGCTTAATCCATGAGTGTCTTCATCTACCCCGAATCTGGAAGCGGATATGACTTCTCCACTGAACACCCCGAGCTCCGCTCCGCACGGCACGCACAGTGAAGCTGCGGTGCAGACCCTGGCACCACGTCTGGAAGGCACCGTGCTCACCCCGTCGTCGCCTGGCTATGACGACGCTCGCCGGATCTGGAATGCCATGATCGATCGGCGCCCCGCGCTCATCGCGCGCTGCGCATCCGTCGCCGACGTCCAGCACGCCATTCGATTCGCGCGGGACCACGGGCTTCCCATCGCCGTGCGCGGCGGCGGGCACAACATCGCCGGCAGCGCGATCTGCGACGGCGGGCTCGTCATCGATCTGTCGTCGCTGAAAAAGATTCACGTCGACGCGCTCGCGCGCACCGCGCGTGCGGACCCGGGTCTCACCCTGGCCGAGTTCGATCGCGCGACCCAGGAATTCGGCCTGGCCACGCCGCTGGGCATCAACTCGACCACCGGCATCGCCGGGCTCACGCTGGGCGGCGGAATCGGCTGGCTCACGCGCCCCTACGGGATGACAGTGGACAGTCTGCGCTCCGTGGAGGTCGTGACCGCCGCCGGCGACCTGGTGACGGCGAGCGAACAGTCACACCCCGATCTCTTCTGGGCGCTGCGGGGTGGCGGCGGAAACTTCGGCGTGGTCACGCAATTCGAGTACGACCTGCATGCCGTAGGGCCGCAGGTGCTGGCGGGCCTCATCGTGCACCCATTCGACAACGCGGCGGATCTGCTGCGCCGGTACCGCGAGGTGGCGGCGCACGCCCCCGACGAGCTGAGTGTGTGGGTGGTATTGCGCAAGGCGCCGCCGCTGCCATTTCTGCCCACCGAGGTGCACGGGACGAACGTCGTGGTGTTCGCGGTGCTGTACTCGGGCGACATGAAAGCAGGCGAGCACGCGGTCGCGCCGCTGCGCGCGCTGGCCAAGCCGATTGCCGACGTCGTCTCGCCGCACCCGTACGCCGGGTTCCAGGCGGCATTCGACCCGCTGCTCACGCCGGGTGAGCGCAACTACTGGAAGACGCACAATCTGGCGCAGCTGGATGACGGCGTCATCGACGCCGTGGTGGCGGCCGTCCCGGAGCTGCCGTCCCCGCAGTGCGAGATCTTCATCGCGCAACTGGGCGGCGCGGCGAAACGCGTACCGGTGGACGCGACGGCGTATGTAGGACGGGACGCCGCGTTCGTGCTCAACGTGCATGGCCGGTGGACCGATGCCGCGCAGGACGACGACTGCATCGGTTGGGCACGCAAGACGTTCAGCGCGGTCACTCCCTACGCGACGGGCGGGGCCTACGTGAATTTCATGACGCAGGACGAATCGGACCGCGTCCGCCAGGCGTACGGCGGGCACTATGCGCGGCTGGCCGCGCTCAAGCGGACGTACGATCCCGGGAATGTGTTCCATTTGAACCAGAACATCGTGCCGGCGTGATGGGGGCCCCGCTGTGGCGCGCTGCGCGCGCCACAGCGGGGCGGGAAGCGGTTGCCGTTGGCGACCTGCGGGAAGCGTCGCGCGAAGCGCGACTGCGGGAAGCGGCGACTGAGCCTGACGGCTCAGCGCCTGCGGGAAGCGCCGGCCGGGCCAAAGGCCCGGCCGGCTGAGAGAACGGCACTCCCCCACGCTTGCCGGTTCGATTCCTCATTCCCGATTGCCGATTCCCAAGGGCGGGGTGTTTGGGAGAGGCCGATTCCCACGCAGGCGGCCGGCCTGCGGCCGGCCGCCGCTTCCCGCAGGGCGCTCCCGTGAGGGAGCCGCCCGCTTCCCGCAGCTGGTCGAAGGCCAGCGCTTCCCTCAGTCGCGCTTCGCGCGACGCTTCCCCGCGGCGCAGCGACGCGCAGCGGAGCGCGCCGCGCCGTGCCGCCGGCGCTAGCTGATCCAGGTGCCCAGCATCAGCGCAAACACGCTGAAGAGCAGCACGACCGCGGCGCACGCGCCGAGCGCCGCGGCTGCCAGGCGCGCGGCGCGAAGCCAGCGGCCGTGCGCGTCGCGCCCGGGCTCGGATGCTCCGGGCAAGGACCGCTCGCTCAGCATGCGGTCGCAGATCCCCCAGGCGCCGAACGAGGCGAACGTGAGCCCCGCGCTGAGCAGCTGCAGCCAGCCCGGTGGCGTGAGAATGGCCGCGATCGTGGCCATGAGGATCCCGCCGCCTACGTCGAACGCGAGCCGCGCATCGCTTGCGTGACGCGCGCGCTGCGCGAGCAGCTCGGGCAGGCTCGCGTTGCTGCGCGGAATGGTTTCGATCATCGCGAACCTCCGACTAGGCATTGCCTATGATGGGTCGGACGACCCGCGTTTCGCCAGAGGCGATCGCCGCGCAGCGGAACGGGAAATGCGCGCGCCATGGTTCCTTGGGGAGCGAGCAGCGCTTGCTCCGTCATTTACGTCGAACCAGGAGGGGACGCGCATGAATATCGGCATCATTGGCGCCGGGAACATTGGTGGCACGCTCACCCGCCGCCTCACCGCGCTGGGACACAACGTGTCCGTGGCCAATTCGAGAGGACCCGAGTCGCTGTCCGACCTCACGGCAGAAACCGGCGCGCACGCCGTCACGGCACGGGACGCGGCGCGCCACAAGGACCTGGTGATTGTCACGATCCCTGAGAACCAGGTTCCCGATCTGCCCGGGGACCTCTTCGCGGACGCCGACGGCACCGTTGTGGTGGACACCGGAAACTACTATCCGAAACGCGACGGCCGCATCGATGCGATCGAATCAGGCACGCCCGAGAGCGCGTGGGTCTCCCAGCAACTCGGCCGCCCCGTGGTGAAGGCGTTCAACAACATCTACGCCCAGCACCTCATGGACAATGGACAGCCGGCGGAGAAGTCCGGGCGCATCGCGCTGCCCGTCGCGGGCGACAATCCCGCCGACAAGCAGGTGGTGATGAAGCTCGTCAACGATCTGGGCTTCGATCCGGTGGACGCAGGGACACTGGCTGACTCGTGGCGGCAGCAACCGGGGACTCCGGTGTACGCCACGGATCACGATGCCGATGGCGTGCGCCGCGCGCTCGCCGCGGCGAGTCCGGAACGCACGAAGGAGTTCAGAGCGTAGCGGAATGTGGGTGCAGCAACCGTGCAGCGCGCCTGGCCTCACGCGGCAAACGCCGGACTCTTACCGTCGTTTGGAATCGTGATGATCAGGCGCCTGCGCCCGTCCAACAGTTTCTTTGCAGCCGGTCTGGCGCGGGCATTCGCCGCATCTAATTTGGGTGCCTCCCAATCAGCAGAGGGAACCCATGTCACACGCAACCACGCCGGTCATCACGCTGCTCGCGGCATTCGTGCTCGGTGCGTGCCAGACGAAATCGAAGCACGCGGAGATGACGGACACCACCGAGGCACCGGCCGCAGCAACCGCGACAACGCAGGCGGACGCGCCTCGTTCAGCCGTGGAGACGGCACGCAGTGCAGCGCCGAAAACAATTGTCGATGACGCCACGATCATGAGCGCCCCCCAGGGAGAGAGCGGGCAGATGACCCAGGTGCGCGCCGGCACGAACGGATGGACCTGCATTGGCGCATCCGCGAGCTTCGATGCCATGTGCTCCGACAGGAATTTCGAGAGTCTCCTGAAGGCGTTGATGACGAAGAAGGATCCACAGGTCAAGGACGTCGGCTTCGCCTACATGCTGCAAGGCGATTCAGTGGGTGCCAGCAATACGGATCCATTCGCGACGGCTCCGACCGCCGACAATCACTGGGTGAAGGCGCCGCCGCATATCATGGTCGTCCTGCCTGATACAAAAGCGCTGGACGCATTTCCGGCGGAGCCCAACAGCGGCGGCCCATGGGTGATGTGGAAGGGAACGAAGTACGCGCACCTGATGGTGCCCGTGCGGTAGCCGCGCGTCGGAACGCGGCGCCGCGTGTCAGAACTTGAAGATGCGGCGCAGCGCGTTCACGATGCGTGTCCCGATGTCGTTTCCGTCTGGCGGCCCGTCATGCACCTCGCAGTACTGCGTGGGTTCCGTGCCTGCGCGAAACCACTCGAGCTGCGTGACGGGACACCATTCGGTGGCCAGCTCGCCATTGGCGGCGTCAATCTCGCGCGCGACGAGGCCGGGCGGTGGTTCCCAGGGCGCGTCGCGCGCGCCCTGGGGCCAGCCGTTCACGTAGAACCGCGCCCACGCCGGAGCGGCGAGTCGTCCGCCGGTGGCGCCGCCACCCGCGATCGGCCGCGGCGTGTCGTAACCGAACCAGACCCCCGCTACGATGGACGGCGTGTAACCCACGAACCAGACGTCGTTCCCATCGTTCGTCGTGCCCGTCTTGCCCGCGATGGGTCCGCGCGCGCCCATGTCGCGCACCGTGCGCCCGGTGCCCGCGTCCACCACCGAGCGCAGCATGTCGGTGAGCTGAAAGACGTCGCGTGGATCGAGCACCGAATCCGGCGGCGTCACCGGATTCGACCAGAGCACGCTGCCGTCGCTGTCGTCAATGCGACGCACCAGACGGGGACGCACATGCACGCCGCCGTTCGCGAAGGGCGCGTACGCGTCCACCAGCTCCAGCGGGGTCACCTCGAGTGCGCCGAGCGCGATGGACGGGACGGCGCTCAACCGGCTGGTGATGCCGCTCGCGTGCGCCACCTGTACCACGCGCGGCTCACCGATCGCGCGACTGAAGCGCACCGCAGCGGCGTTCGAGCTCACCATGAGTGCGCGGCGCATGGTGATGGGGCCATCGTATTCGTCGCCGAAGTTGCCGGGGGACCAGACGCGACTGCCCTCGCGCACCTCCACCGGTTCGTCTTCCACCAGGGATGCCGGCGTGAATCCCGCGTGCAGCGCGGCGGCGTACACGAACGGCTTGAACGCGGAGCCCGGCTGACGCTTCGCGTAGAGCGCGCGGTCGAACCCTGATGGATCGTTCGTGCGGCCACCTACGAGCGCGCGGAGATCGCCGCTGCGCGGATCGAGCGCGACCAGCGCGCCCTGAATCCCGGCACCATTGTGGGCGCCGCGCGTACGCCGCTCAAGCCGGTCGATCGCCGCCGCCTGCTCGCGCACCGCGCGCTCGGCCGCGCTCTGGGCGCGCGCGTCGATCGTGGTGTAGATGGTGACGTCGCCATTGTCGAGTGCATCGGGGCCGAGCACGGAATCCACGAGCGCCCGCACGGCGCCAATGACGTATGAATTGGGCTGTGACGGCCGCCACTCGTCCCGTGCCACCTCGAGTGGCTGCTCCGCGGCGGAATGGGCGCGTGCCGCGCTGATGTATCCCTCGCGCGCCATGAGCGAGAGCACGAGATTGCGACGCGCACGCGCGCGGATCGTGTCGCGCCGCGGCGTGTACCACGAAGGGCCCTTGGGGAGCGCGGCGAGCATGGCGCCCTGCGCCAGCGTGAGGTGCTCCACGCCCGTGCCGAACAGGTCGCGGCTCGCCGCCTCCACTCCATACGTCCCGTTTCCCAGGTAGATCACATTGAGATACAGCTCGAGAATCTCGTTCTTGTCGAGATTGTGCTCGAGCAGCCGCGCGATGCGCAGCTCGAGGAGCTTGCGCCGGAAGGAGCGCCGCGTGGCGACATCGCTCACGAAGGTGTTGCGCGCCACCTGCATGGTGATGGTGCTGAATCCCTCGCGCACGCCGCCGGCCTCCACGTTGTGCAGCGCGGCGCGGAAGAAGCCGCGCCAGTCGAGCCCGTCGTGGTGATAGAAGCGCCGGTCCTCCGTGGCAATAAATGCCTGGCGCACGAAGGGTGGAACACGGGAGAGCGGCACATTCACGCGCCGCACGTACGTCAGGCGACCAATCAGCCTGCCGTTCCGGTCGAGCACGCGACTCCCTTCCGGAGGACGATAGTGCCGGATGTCGTTGGCGCTGGGACAGCCCTCGAAGCCGCACGTCCCCAGCCAGACGTCAAAGATGGCGACCCCCACTACGGCCGCTCCCAGAAGCGACAGCGAGCGCCACTGGCGCCGCGGCCAACTGCCGGTGGGCGGCTCCGGATTCGGATGTCGTCGCACAGCGACCTTCCGGAGCCAGCTGAGCGGGTTCAGCGCCTTCAGCGAGATCTTCATACCTCTTCATGCGTACGGAGCCGGCGGGGCGTAGTTTCCGATTGGCGGAACCATTGCCCCGGCCCGCAGTGACGCCGGTGACCAAACGCCCTGCAAATCGTGACAGAGGAGGGTTATTCTTCGCGCCGTTTCATGCACGTCGTGCCCCTTCTGCACCGCTCCATTCGATGATCCGGACGTCCGTCATAGTTGTCGCGTTGCTCACCGCAGCCGCCGCCTGTCGCGGCAATTCGGCCGTCCACAGCGCCGCTGTGATCACCGACACGAGCGCGGCGCAGCTCGCGGCCCCGCCCGTCGCCCCGGCGCCGGCAGCCGCCCCGGCACCGGCAGCCGACAGCCACGATACGCTGCCGCGCGTACCGATTCTCGAGTATCACATCGTTGGCACTCGCGACAGTCGCTGGAGCGTGCAGTACGACCACTTCCGGGCGCAACTCGAGATGCTCTACGCGCACGGCTACCGGCCCATCACCGTCGCGCAGCTCGTGGATCGCGCGTGGGACATTCCGCGCGGAACGCGGCCCATCGTGTTCACGTTCGACGATGCGTCGCCGTCGCAGTTCAGCTACGTGGAGCGCAACGGAACCCTGGAGATCGATTCCACCAGCGCGATCGGCATCTGGCTCGACTTCCACCGCAAGCATCCCGACTGGGGGAACCGGGCGACGTTCTGTCTGCTGCCGGCCGCCGCGGCGGGGCATGCGTTCTTTGGCGACAAGGGCATTGATGGACAGCAGACCGCCTGGCGCTTCCGCAAGGTGCGGTACCTGGCCCAGCAGGGGTTCGAGCTGTGCGACCATACCCTCTGGCACGCCAACCTGTCGCTGTATTCGGACGAGGTGGTGCAGGAGCAGATTGCGCGCGGCTCGATCGCGATCGACTCGGCGGTGCCCGGCTATCGCGTGCGCACGTTCGCGCTGCCGCTCGGCATCTGGCCGAAGAACCGGGCACTGGCCACGGCGGGCGCCTGGCGCGACCCGAAGACGGGGCGGGTGACGACGTACCGGTTCGACGCCGTGCTCATGGTGTCCGGCGGGAGCGCGCCGAACCCGCTCGATCCCAGGTTCGACGCCCTGAAGCTGCCGCGGATCGAGGTATTCGGTGACGTCATCGAGCGGATGCTGGGGGAGACGAAGGTAGCCAGCCGGCGATAGGGGCTGATGTAGGCAGCCCCAAGGGCTACCCACGGGCTGCCCCTTGACAGCTAGCGCGCGGGCAGTAAACTGTACGAAGCGCATGAATACCAGCGAACATGAAAAGGGACCTGGCTATCGCCCAAGGTCCCTCTTTTTTGTTCGCTTCATCGCATAACGCGGGAGCCCGATTGCTTCTGCGCGCCTATCACGGCGGCGTGAGTCCGTGAACAACACAGTCGGCAGGTACGGTCAATTCCGGACTCCGACGAGAACATAGTGAGGAGTACCGTAATGCGTACCACCGGCACCGTGAAGTGGTTCAACGACAGCAAGGGTTTTGGCTTCATCACCCCCGAGGATGGACAGAAGGATTGCTTCGTTCATCATTCGGCCATCCAGGGCAGCGGCTTCAAGACGCTGGCCGAGGGCGAGAAGGTCGAGTTCGACATCGTGCAGGGCGCCAAGGGACCGGCGGCCGAGAACGTCACGAAGCTCGGA